>MEMN01000166.1:19378-25872 GCA_001767945.1 Alphaproteobacteria bacterium RIFCSPHIGHO2_12_FULL_66_14
CCCGCCGCAGACCACGGCTTCATCCAGGTCCGCCAGGCGCGCAAGGTCTACGCTTCGGGCGACAAGCGGGTCGAGGCGCTGAGCGACGTCAGTTTCGACGTCGCGCGGGGCGAGTTCATCGCCATCCTCGGCCCCAGCGGCTGCGGCAAGAGCACGCTCCTCATGATGTGCGGCGGGCTCGAATCGGCGACCGGCGGGGAGATCGACATAGCGGGCAGCCGGATGACCGGGCCGCGCACCAGCATCGGCATCATGTTCCAGGACCCGACGCTCCTGCCGTGGAAGACGGTGCTGCAGAACGTGATGTTCCCGGCGCATGTGCTGAGCCGACCCGATGCCGAGTATCGCGACCGGGCGAGGACGCTGATCGACATGGTCGGCCTGCACGGCTTCGAGAACAAGCGCCCGCACGAGCTGAGCGGCGGCATGCGCCAGCGGGTCGCGATCTGCCGCGCCCTGCTGAACGATCCCGACATCCTGCTGATGGACGAGCCGTTCAGCGCGCTCGACGCCATCACGCGCGACGAGATGAACGAGGCGCTGCTCGACATCTGGCGCCACTACGGCAAGACCGCCCTCTTCGTCACCCACTCGATCCGTGAAGCCGTCCTGCTGGCCGACCGGGTGCTGGTGATGACGCGCCGGCCCGCGACCATCGTTGCCGACATACGCGTCCCGTTCGGCCGGCCGCGCGATATCTCCGTCACCGAGACGCCCGAGTTCACCCGGCTCTGCGCCGAGCTTCGCGGCATGATCGAGCATGGTGGCGGCAAGCGCGATCGCAAGCCCGGCGACGGGCCGGTGCTCCAACCCGGCCGCCATGGCGGCCAGATATGAAGGCGATGAGCGAGCGCAGCCTCTCCCTGGTGCTGCCGCTGGCGAGCGCGGCCGCGATCGCCGTCGCCTGGCAGCTCGCGGTTCAGCTCGGTGAAATCCCCGAGGTCATCCTGCCGGCGCCGAGTTCGATCACCGAGAACCTCCTTCGCTCGCTTCCGTCCCTGCTCCACCAGGCCAGCGTCACCGGACGCGAGGCGCTGGCGGCCTTCGCGCTGGCCGTTGCGGCGGGCTTCCTTGGTGCCGCGGCCATCAGCAGCTCGAAGATCCTGCGCGAGATCGTCTACCCGGCCATCGTGACCCTGCAGCTCATCCCGAAGGTGGCGCTGGCGCCACTCTTCGTCGTCTTCCTCGGCATCGACCACGAGGCCCGCATCACCTTCGCCGCGCTGCTCAGCTTCTTTCCCGTCCTGATTTCGACCGCGGTCGGCCTCGCCAACACCGACTTGAGCGCGCTCTGGCTGTGCCAGTCGCTCGGTGCCTCGACGTGGCGAACCTTCTGGTCGGTGCGCGTTCCCTTCGCCCTGCCGCATTTCTTCAGCGGCGTCCGCATCAGCTCGACGATGGCGGTCACCGGCGTCGTCATCGCCGAATTCATCAGCGCCAGGGAGGGCCTCGGCTTCGCGATCCTGGCGGCCGGCGCGCGCTCCCAGACGGCCGGCGCCTTCGCGGCCATCGCCCTGCTCTGCGTCCTGGGCCTCGCCCTCTATGGCGCCGTGGCGGGCCTCGAACGGCTGGCGATCCGCTGGTATCGCGGATGACGATCCTGCCCTTCGCCGCGGACTCTTCCGTCGCCGCAGCGGCTGCCGGCACGCCCGCCGCGCGTGCCGGGCGATGGCTTCGCTGGCCGGCGTTGCGGCCGGTCCTGCTGCCGCTGTCGTTCGCCGCGGCCTGGCTGGGCGCCTGGCAATGGGGCGTCGATCGCTTCCCGCAAACGCGCTCGCTCCTCGCCTCGCCATCGGAGATCGGCGCGATCCTGGGCGAGAACATGCCGCTGCTCTTCCCGCACCTTGCGTCCACGGCACGCGAAACGGTGATGGGGTTTGCCCTGGCAGCGGTAATCGGCATGTTGCTCGGCGCCGCGATCACGCAATCCCGGCGCCTGGAGCAGGCGTTGTTCCCGCATCTCGTGCTGTTCCAGATCGTCCCCAAGATCGCGCTCGCGCCGCTGTTCGTCATCTGGTTCGGGGTGGGCAGCGAATCGCGCCTGATCTTCGCGCTGTTCCTCTCCTTCTTCCCGATCGCCGCCGCGACCGCCGGCGGTCTCGCCCGCACCAAGCCCGAGGCGCTCCGCCTCTGCGCCGCGCTCACCGCGAGTTCGTGGCGCACCTTCATCTCGGTGCGGGTGCCTTTCGCCATCCCCTCGATCTTCGCCGGCCTCAAGATGGGCATGACCATGGCCCTGATCGGCACGATCGTGGGCGAGTTCGTCACCGGCCAGCAGGGCCTGGGCTACATCATCATGTTCGCCGCGGCGAGCGCCGACAGCGCGCTCACCTTCGCGGCTCTCGCCCTGCTGTGTGTCGTCGGCCTCGCCGTCTACGGGGCTGTCGTCGTGGCCGAAACCGTCGCCCAGCGATGGTACGGCGCGCCATTCGTGACGGAAGGTTTCAACTAGCGTGGGGACTTGTAGAAGGGGATTTGGCAATGACTCCTGAGAAAATCGAACTGGTCCAGACGAGCTTCAAGAAGGTCGTGCCGATCGCGGCCACCGCCGCCGACCTGTTCTACGACCGCCTGTTCGAGATCGCGCCCGAGGTGCGCCCGATGTTCCCGCAGGACATGAAGGAACAGAAGTCGAAGCTGATGGGCATGCTGGGCACCGCGGTCAGCAACCTGCACCAGCTTGAGACGATCCTGCCGGCGGTGAAGGCGCTTGCCGAGCGCCACAAGGGATATGGCGTGACGGCGGCGCACTATGCGCCGGTCGGTGCCGCCCTGCTGTGGACCCTGGAGAAGGGCCTCGGTGCCGACTTCACGCCTGAAGTGGAGGCGGCCTGGACCGAGACCTATACGACCTTGGCCGGTGCGATGATCGGCGCCTGACCCGCGCCCGCCGGGCTGCCGATGGATCGCAGTACGCGCATCGCCGTCCTGGGCGCAGGCCTCGGCGGACTTGCAGTCGCGGGTTTGCTCCAGCGCGCGGGCTTCCCGGTCGTGGTCTACGAGCAGACCCCTTCCTTCTCGCGCATCGGCGCCGGCATCATTCTCGGCGCCAATGCGGCGAAGGTGTTGCGCCGGCTGGAGCTGGAGCGCGGACTGGTCGAGACCGGCATACGCCCCGATGCCTTCGTGAGCCGCGCCTGGGACACCGGCGAGACGACCTGGGAGCTGCGCTTCGATGCGGAGATGGATGCCCGCTTCGACGGACCGTTCGTCAATATCCACCGCGCCGACCTGCATCGACTCCTGCAGGACGCGCTGGCGCCCGGCACGATTCGCTTCGGCCACAAGATCGCCGGCATCGACGAAACACCTGAGGGCCTGCGGCTCACCTTCGAGAACGGCACCACCGCCGAGGCCGACGTCGCGATCGGCGCCGACGGCATCCGCTCCAAGGTGCGCGAGATCATCCTGGGCGCGGAGGAGCCGCGCTTCATCGGACGCATCGCGCCGCGCGCGGTCTTTCCTGCCAGCCGCCTCGCGGGAACGCCGATCCGCGACTGCACGAAATGGTGGGGACCCGACAGGCATGTCCTCGCCTACTACATGACGGCTCGCCGCGACGAGGTCTATGTGATGGCCGCGGTTCCCGCCGATCGCTGGGACGGCGACGACGCGCCGATGCCCGGCAGCCGGGACGAATTCCTGGCCGCCATCGAGGGGTTCCATCCGGATCTTCAACGCGCCGTCGAAGCGGCGACCGACGTCATGGTCTGGCCGATCTGCGACCGGCCGCGCAACGACCGCTGGAGCGACGGACGTATCGTCCTGTTGGGCGACGCATGCCATCCCGTGCGGCCCTTCATGGCGGCCGGCGGCTCCATGGCGCTGGAGGACGCGGCCATCCTCAGCCGCTGCCTCCAGCATTTTTCCGATCCCTCGACGGCCTTCGCGCGCTACGCCACCCTTCGCATCCCCCGGGTGGCCGAGGTCCAGTGGGGATCGCTCGCCAATACGTGGATGCGCGGGCCGACCGACGTCAGCTGGTTCTTCGCCTACGACGCCTGCAGCGTACCGTTGGACTGCGGGGGCCTCTGATGCCGCAGGGCGCGCGGCGCGCGGCCCTCTGACCTCGCCGACCGCCCCCTTGCGTCGCCGAGGGGTGGGGGCCACATTGCGGACGACCCGAAATTTCTCCCCTTCGAGGACCCATGGAAACGATGCTGACGGGCGCCGCGCCGCAGGCCGCCCCCGCCGATCTCATCAAGGACAGTGACCAGACCAAGTTCGCCAAGGACGTGATCGAGGCCTCGCGCACGGTCCCGGTCATCGTCGATTTCTGGGCGCCGTGGTGCGGCCCCTGCAAGACGCTGCAGCCGATGATCGAAAAGGTCGTCAAGGAGGCCAAGGGCGCGGTCAAGCTGGTCAAGATCGACATCGACAAGAACCAGATGCTGGCCCAGCAGCTGCGCATCCAGTCGATCCCGGCGGTCTATGCCTTCTTCGGCGGCCGGCCGGTCGACGGCTTCATGGGCGCCGTGCCCGAGAGCCAGGTGAAGGCCTTCGTCGACAAGCTAATCCAGGCGGCCGGCGGCGCGGCGGGCGGCGCCGGCAGCGAGATCGCCGAGCTGCTCGAACATGCCAAGGCGGCGGTGGCGCAGAACGACATGGAGACGGCGGCGCAGATCTACAGCGAGATCCTGGGTGTCGAACCGGCGAACGTGCCGGCGCTTGCCGGCCTCGCGCGCTACCACGTCCAGGCCGGCGACTTCGAGCAGGCGACGGCGTTGCTCGACCAGGTCCCGGCCAAGGAAAAGAATCACGCCGACGTCGTGGCCGTGCGGGCCACGATCGACCTCGCCGCGAAGGCGAAGGAGGCCGGCCCGGTCGACGACCTCAAGGCCAAGGCCGCTGCCGACCCCAAGGATTTCCAGAGCCGGCTCGACCTGGCGCTGGCCTATTGGGCGGGCGACCAGAAGCAGGAGGCGATCGACGAGCTGCTCGCCATGATCAAGGCCGACCGCAACTGGAACGAAGCCGCCGCCCGCGCGCAGCTTCTGAAGTTCTTCGAGGCGCTGGGCTTCACCGATCCGCTGGCGGTGGATGGCCGCAAGCGGCTGTCGACGATCCTGTTTTCCTGAGGGCCCCAGGGATGAGGCCATGAGCGACCATTCGCCCGGCCACAACCCGTTCGACCCCAGCTTCGAGCAGCTGCCCGACACGCTGCCGATCTTTCCCTTGTCGGGCGTGCTGCTGCTGCCCGGCGGCAAGCTGCCGCTCAACGTCTTCGAGCCGCGTTATCTCGCCATGGTGTTCGATGCCCTGGCCGGCCACCGCATGATCGGCATGGTCCAGCCTCTCCAGCCCGGCGGCTACGCCGGTGACGGCCTGCCGACCGATGACGGCCGGCCGCCCGTGCACCGGGTCGGCTGCGCCGGCCGCATCGTGAGCTTCAACGAAACCGAGGACGGTCGTCTGCTGCTGGCGCTCTCCGGAGTCTGTCGCTTCGAGATCGTGCGCGAACTCGACCTCGCCCAGGGTGGCTACCGCCGCGTCTCCTCCGTGTTCTCACCCTACCGGACCGATCTCGATCACGCCGACGACACGGTCGAACTCGACCGTGAGCGCCTGATGGCCGGGCTTTCGGCCTTCTTCCGGACCCGCAACCTGTCGACCGACTGGGATGCCGTGAAGCAGAGCGCCGATGCCAATCTGGTGACATCGCTGTCGATGGTTCTGCCCTTCGGCCCGGCCGAGAAGCAGGCGCTGCTGGAGGCCGCCGACAGCACCGCGCGGGCCAAGCTTCTGGTCGCCTTCCTGGAAATGAACGCCTTCGGCCAGCCGTCCGAGCCGACGAGCCGCAAGGCCAACTGAACATGATATGATCCGCTCATGACCGATGAACCCGCTCCCCGGCGCGCCGGCGTCGACCCGAAACTGCTGGAAATCCTGGTCTGTCCGGCCACGCACGGGCCCCTGGAATACGACGCCGCGGCGGGCGAGCTGATCAGCCGCAAGGCCGGCCTCGCCTACCCGATCCGCGACGGCATTCCGATCATGCTGGTGAGCGAAGCGCGCCAGCTCCGGGACGTGCCGTGAGGGAGGGGCCGTGACCGACGACTTCATCAAGGCGGTGCCTGACGAGGGCAGCTACGAGTCGACGTCGGCGCCGTGGCCGGCCGAGCTGCGCGTCTTCAAGGAAGAGGGTCGGCTCGAAATCGACTTCTCCGACGGCTACAACTGTTCGCTGCCCGCCGAATATCTGCGCGTGGAAAGCCCGTCAGCCGAAGTGCAGGGCCATGGCCCCAACCAGAAGAAGATCGTCTCGGGCCGGCGCCATGTGAAGATCGAGGCGGTCGAACCAGTCGGTCACTACGCGATCCGCATCGTGTTCGACGACAGGCACGATTCCGGGATCTACAGCTGGGCCTATCTGCGCGAACTCGGCGATACCCAGGCCGAGCGCTGGGCCGCCTATCAGGCCGCCCTGCTGTATCGCGGATTGAGTCGCGACGCCTAGCGCCTGATGAAGATCGTCATCGCAGGCGCCGGCATCG
>MEMN01000166.1:25886-27820 GCA_001767945.1 Alphaproteobacteria bacterium RIFCSPHIGHO2_12_FULL_66_14
CATTCTCTGCGGCCTCGGCCTCGAGCCCGCGCTTGCCGCGACCGCCATCGAGACGCGCGAGCTGCGCTACGCCAACCGCCACGGCCAGACGATCTGGGCCGATCCGCGCGGCCGCCATGCCGGCCTGCCGTGGCCGCAGTTCTCGATCCATCGCGGCGAGCTGCAGATGATCCTGTTCCACGCCGCCCGGCAGATGCTGGGCGCCGAGCGGATCAGGTTCGGCCGCCGCATCGCGGATTTCGCGCAGAAGGGCAGCAAAGTCACGGCGCGCTTCGTCGATCGCGACGGCAAGATCGTCGAGGATGCCACGGCCGATCTCCTGATCGGCGCCGACGGCATCCACTCCGCCGTGCGCGGCAAATTCTATCCGGACGAAGGCCCGCCCAAATGGCAGGGCATCCTGATGTGGCGCGGCGTCACCGTCGGCAAGCCTTATCTCGGCGGCGCCACCATGGTGCAGGCGGGCCATCACACCCAGAAGTTCGTCTGTTACCCGATCAGTCGCGCCCATGCCGAGCGCGGCGAGTCGCTGATCAACTGGATCTGCGATTTGCACATGGGCGACGGCGCCCTGCCCTCGCGCGAGGATTGGAACAAGCCCGGCAGCCTCGCCGACTTCCTGCCGCGCTTCGCGGACTGGAAGTTCGACTGGCTCGACGTGCCGGGAGTGATCCGCGCTGCCCATACGATCCTCGAATTCCCGATGATCGATCGCGACCCGCTGCCGCGCTGGTCGCACGGCCGCGTCACCCTGCTGGGCGACGCCGCCCATCCGATGTACCCGATCGGCTCGAACGGCGCGTCGCAGGCGATCCTCGACGGCGAGGCGGTCACGCAGGAACTCGTGGCGGGCGGCGACCCTGAAGCGGCCCTGCAGCGCTACGAGCAGCGACGCCTGCCGCCGACCGCGCGCATCGTCGACAGCAACCGGCGCAAGGGCATCGACGTCATGCTCGACATCGTCGAGCAGCGGGCGCCGCAGGGATTCTCCAATCTGGAAAGCGTGCTGCCGGCCGATGAACTCGAGAAGATCGTCGGCGACTACAAGAAGCTCGTGGCCCAGGATCGCGAGACGCTCCTGAAGCTGGCGAATGCCCAATAAAAAACCGGCCCTTTTGGGGACCGGCCGTGGTGGCGGTTTAAACCGGCCATTACATCGCCGGCCACCACCGGGAATGACTATGCCAGCGGGCAGTGACAGAATTATGGCAAATGGAGGAGCCAGCAAGCTTCTGCAATCGTTTGATTTTTCGCCCATGAACCCCGACCCATGAGCCTTGCCCGCGCCATCGCCACGGTCGGCGGCTTCACGCTGCTGAGCCGGATTGCGGGTTTTGCGCGCGACATCGTGCTGTCGGCGGTCCTCGGCTCCGGCGCCGTGGCCGATGCGTTCTTCGTGGCCTTCAAGCTGCCGAATTTCTTCCGCCGCCTGTTCGCCGAGGGCGCGTTCTCCGCGGCCTTCGTGCCGCTGTTCGCCCGCGAGCTTCATGAGGGCGGACGCGCCGAGGCGCTGGCTTTTGCGCGCCAGGCGCAGGCTGCGCTGCTGCTGGTGCTCATCCCTTTCACCGTGCTGCTGATCGCCGCGATGCCCTGGGTGATGACCCTGCTGGCCCCGGGCATGCGCGACGACGCGCCGACCTTCGCCATGGCCGTCGAGTTCGGCCGCATCACTTTTCCCTATCTCCTGTTCATCTCACTCACCTCTCTCTATGGCGGCGTGCTGAACAGCATTGACCGCTTCGCCCATGTCGCAGCGACCCCGATCCTTCTGAATCTCGCCCTGATCGGCGCCGTTCTCGGGTTGACGCCGCTGTTGCCCAACAGCGGCTATGCCGCGGTGGCCGGCGTGGCCATCGCGGGCGTGCTGCAGTGGCTGTGGCTGCTGCGCGCCTGCGCCCACGATGGCGTCGGCATGACCCTGGTGCGGCCGCGCT
>MEMN01000166.1:27835-31779 GCA_001767945.1 Alphaproteobacteria bacterium RIFCSPHIGHO2_12_FULL_66_14
TCGTGCTCGACGTGGTGTGGGCGTCGCTGCTGCCGGTCGGCACGATCTCGGCGCTCTATTACGCCGACCGCATCGCGCAGCTTCCGCTGGGCGTGGTCGGCATCGCCATCGGCACGGCGCTGCTGCCGCTGCTCGCCCGCGAACTGCGCGCCGGCAACACCCAGTCGGCAATGACCAACCAGAATCGCGCCATCGAGTTCGGCCTGCTCTTCAGCCTGCCGGCCGCCGTGGCGCTGTGGCTGCTGGCCGACCCGATCATCCGCATGCTGTTCGAGCGTGGCCGCTTCGGGCCGGAGGACACCTGGCGCGCGGCCGGCGCCCTCGCCGCCTTCGCCACGGGTCTGCCGGCCTTCGTCCTCGTCAAGGCGCTGGCGCCGGGCTTCTTCGCGCGCGAAGACACGCGCACGCCGCTCTACGTCGCCCTCGCCGCAATCGCCGCCAACATCGCCCTGAACCTCTTCTTCCTGTTCGCCACCACGCTCGCCCATGTCGGCATCGCCCTCGCCTCCTCGCTGTCGGGCTGGCTGAACGCGGCGCTGCTGGCGACGGTGTTGCTGAATCGCCGCCAATGGGTACCCGATCCCCGGCTGATTTCGCGCATTGTCCGCGTCGGCGGGGCGACGCTCGGCATGGGGGCGGCCCTTTGGGTCGTCCTGATCTGGCTGGCGCCACCGCTCGCGCACGCCGACCTGGCGGGTGGCGCGGCGCTTGCAGGAGTCTGCCTGCTGGGCGCTCTCGTCTACACCGCGCTGGGCGCGCTGCTGGGGGTCGTGAAGCTCTCGGAGCTGCGGCACGTGCTGCGCCGCCAGCCTGGCCTCAGGTCAGCCGACCCAGGCGAACAACCGTGACGCCGGCCCTGAGCGGCCGATTGATCGACGGCATCACCAGCACGCAGTTGTCGTAGGGCGTCGTCACCGGTTCGTCGTCGTCGTGACCGAGCACGGTGCCGGCTTCGGCAATCACTTCCTGACCCTCGAAGCGGCGCGCCGAGACGAAGTTGCCGCGCTTGGTGGCGATGGCATGAGTGACCTGGACGACGCGCTGCCTGGGCGGCGCAGGCTGCTTCCAGCCCGCCGGCAGATCGGCTTCCTCCATGATCCCCGTCTCGACGAGGAAGCGCGCCGTTACATCCTTGGCCACCGTGACCGACGAGGCCCGCCAATGCTGGCCGGTCTCGATCAGCAGGGCGGTGCTGGAACTCTTGGGATCGCCGAACGCGCCAAAGTCGCGCATGCGCTTGCCGGCGGCGTGGCCCCGGTCGCGTACGATGTCCGCCGGCGCGCCGAGCCTCTGCGCCAGCGCCACACCCCGGTCGAGCGGCCCGCACAGCATCAGCGGCACGCAATCATCATGCATGGAATGGAGGTCGAGCAGGAAATTGGCGCGTTCGACGAACGGCTTCACCACCTGCGCTCGCCTGGTCTCGAGCGTGGTCGCCGGTTGGTCGAGCCGGCCCCACGTACGGTTGAAATCCTCGTCGATCATGCGCGACTTGAAGGGATTCTTGGCATCGAAGCTGTGGTAGGCCTCGATGTTGTTGAACGAAAAGATCAGCGTGCCCCGGCGCGGCTTCAGCTCCCTGGCCAGCAACGCATCGACCACGATCGCGCCGGACACTTCGTTGCCGTGCGTCAGCGATGCGACCATCACGATCGGCCCCGCCTTGCCGCTGTCGCGCACGTGGATGTAGGGCGCAGCGCCGCCGGCCTCCCAGCGCCGCAGCTCGGGAAAGGCGAATTCGATCGGCGGATTGTCGGACATCAGCGCGAAACCTCCGGATACGTGCTTATAGCGCGGCTTGATTCGACAGGCGACCTGCGCGATACCCGTCCGCCCTCGCCTTCCACCGGCGGGGTGCACGGAGGTCCAAACCCCGTGTCCTTCCACCTTGAGCGGAGTCCACATCCCATGCCCGACGTCAGCGCCGACGCTGCCGCGTCCAACCCGCATCTCGCCGCCTATGCCGCCCGCGGCCTGAAAGGCCGGATCCTTTCCGGGGTGCAGCCCACCGGCAACCTTCACCTCGGCAACTATCTCGGCGCGATCCGCAACTTCGCGCGCCTGCAAAGCGACTATGAGTGCCTCTATTGCGTGGTCGACCTGCATGCCATCACCCTGCCGCAGGATCCCAAGCAGCTCGCGGCCCAGACGCGCGAGATCGCCTCGGCCTTCCTGGCGGCGGGCGTCGACGGCGCCAAGCAGATCATCTTCAACCAGTCGATGGTGCCCGAGCACGCGCAGCTCGCATGGATCTTCAACTGCGTGGCGCGCATGGGCTGGATGAGCCGCATGACGCAGTTCAAGGAGAAGGCCGGCAAGGACCGCGAGAACGTCTCGCTGGGCCTGTTCGCCTATCCGGCGCTGATGGCGGCCGACATCCTGATCTACAGGGCCACGCACGTGCCGGTTGGCGAGGACCAGAAGCAGCACCTCGAGCTGACGCGCGACATCGCCATCAAGTTCAACAACGATTTCGCGGCGCCGGACTTCTTCCCCGTGACCGAGCCGCTGATCTTTGGCGCCGCGACGCGCGTCATGAGCCTGCGCGACGGCACCAAGAAGATGAGCAAGTCCGATCCGTCGGATTACTCGCGCATCAACCTGACCGACGATGCCGACGCCGTCGCCCAGAAGATCCGCCGCGCCAAGACCGATCCGCTGCCGATGCCGGAGACCGTGGCCGACGCCGAGAAGCGGCCCGACGCCGACAATCTGCTGGGCATCTATGCCGCGCTCGCGGACCAGGAGAAGGAAGCCGTCGTCGCCCAGTTCGCGGGCAAGCAGTTCTCCGAGTTCAAGGCGGCGCTGACCGAGCTCGCGGTCGCCAAGCTGGGGCCGATCGGTGCGGAGATGCAGCGTCTGATGAAGGATCCGGGCCACGTCGACAGCGTGCTGCGCAACGGCTCCGAGCGGGCCCGTGCGCTCGCCGCCCCGATCCTGGCCGACGTCTACAGGACGGTGGGCTTCCTGAAACCCTAGCGCCTTTGAACTAGCCTTCCATGCGCGTGAGGGCCCACTTCACCGTGCAACCCTCCATGGGAACCTGGCCGACCAGCACGATCTGCTCGGTGCGGCGCACGCGGCCTTCCTCGCCGAGATAGATGCTTTCGGCGAGGCCGATGCCGGCGCCGGTGGCGCGCAGGCGCCAGCCGCGGCCGCTCGGCAGCCGCATCAGCACCGCCTGGCCGCTCTGCGCCAGGGTCGCCTTCACCGACGGGTGAAGATGGAAGCGCACGATGAAGCGCCGGTCGGGCACCGTCACCGGCCGGCCTTCGGGGCCGACGAAGGTATCCTCGCCGCGCAGATCGCCACCGTCAGGCGACAGCCACAGGCGACGGCGATGGATGATGCCGTAGAGCGAGCGATAGCCATCGTGGCTCATGTCGAGCCATTGCGCGCCCTCGTTCTCGGCGCGATCGACCAGCACGTTGCCGGCGCGATACTCAAGCGCGCCATGGTTGGTGATCTCGGTCGAATTGGTGTCGTCGACCACCGCGGTGCTGTGCGCGGCGGTGTAGCGCATGAAATGGCGCCAGTCGCGCGGCGCACCGGGATAGGTGCCGCAGTTCACGATCAGCCGTTCGTGCGCGGCGCTCATTTCGAACGACAGCGTGCCGGCGTGCGCGATGCCGTCCATGCCGCGGCCCGGCGGGCTGCCGGCATCGGCGACCACCAGCGACGTCCCGGCGGCGAGGCGCTGGAAGCCGCTGGCCAACGCCATCATCGGAGCGCCCTCGTTCGAGCCGGAGCGTCCCAGCATCAGGTCGATGAGGGCGCGATCGCCCTCCCAGGCGCCGTTGAAGAGCGCCAGGCCGCCGTCGCCATGGCGGAAGAAGCGCAGCATCGGCGCCATGCGGTCGATCGCGGCGATCAGCTCGGCCGGCGCGCGGCGTTCGGCCGACGCGAGAGCCGCACGCACGTCCAGCAGGTGCCTCAGCACGGCG
>MEMN01000166.1:31789-48487 GCA_001767945.1 Alphaproteobacteria bacterium RIFCSPHIGHO2_12_FULL_66_14
CGCGCTCGGCCACGATTCCGTCGTGCATGACGTAGCGCTTCACGAACTTCGCCAGCCGCGCCAGCGTCTGCTCCAGGCTCTTCTCGAAGCGCTTGCCGTCGCGCAGGAAGGCGAGATCGGCGAAGACCAGCGCCTTCAGCGCGGCGACCGCTTCGTGGCCGACCAGACCGGTTCGCAAGGCGCGCTTGAGATGGGTGCGCTGGCGGGCAAGCGAAAAGACGAAGCGGGCGGCGAACCCCGGATCGGCGGCGGCGGCCAGCCAGTCATAGTGGCGGATCCAGGCGACGATGCGCGTAGCCAGCACGTCGCGCCGCCAGGTGCCCGGTGACCAGCGCCACTCCCGATTGGTCCAGTCGTCGACCAGCCGGGCGGCAAGTGCCGCACCCGCTGGATCGCCGCAGTCGCGCAGGTCGCGCAGCCAGCCGAACCCGTTCAGGGCATCGATCCAGAAAGCGGGGGCACCAGCCCGCTGCCATGGTGGATCCTCCGACCCGGGCGACACCGGACCAGCGCTGCCGTGCGCGGCGAAATCGCCGCCCAGCAGGCGTTGGCCGACGGCTGTGTCACCGGGCCACGAATCGGGCGCCACGGCGAAGAAGCTGCGTGGCGTACCGTAGCCCAAGGTCAGGGAATAGAGAGCGGAGCCCAGGAACCGGCGGCCGAACCTGCGGCCCTCTCCGGCCGCCGCTGCCGACGGGCGGGCGGGCACCGAGCGGATCGGGCGGGCTCCCGGCACCAAAGGTTCACCGGGCCGTCGTGTCTCGGAGGCGACCAGCGTCATCTTTTTCTGTTCTTTTGGCCGCGCGATATGCTGCGAGGCGGTTAGAGGTTCCTTGCAGTTTACCCGAGCCGGAGGGCCATGGCGATGCTTTGGAGGGCCAGCGAGCCCCTTGAACCGGGGCGGCGGCTCCCCAAATTTACCCTCAAGGGAAGGCCTAATTGGCTTCCCGGCCACTCGCTCCTCGGAGGGGGGTTATATGAGTCGCGTATCGATGTTCAATTCGCCCCTGTTGCTGGGGTTCGATCAACTCGAGCGGACGCTCGACCGTCTGGCCAAGAACGCCGAGGGCTACCCGCCCTACAATATCGAACGGATCGGCGAAAACGGCCTGCGCATCGTCCTCGCGGTGGCCGGCTTTGCGACCGGCGATCTCGCCATCGAGCTGGTGGAAAGCCAGCTTACGGTCCGGGGCAAGCAGACCGACGAGGCCGACCGGGTATATCTCCATCGCGGCATCGCCGCCCGTCAGTTCCAGCGCGCCTTCATGCTCGCCGACGGCATCGAGGTCATCGGCGCCCGCCTGGACAACGGCCTGCTGTCGATCGATCTGGTGCGCCCGGTGGCGGAGCCGCGCATCCGGACCATTCGCATCGACTCCGGCGAGACGGCCACAGGAGCCACCAACGCCATCGATATCACCGCGCGCCGCACCCAGTCGCGCTGATGCTGCCAAGGAGGTAGCCATGGAAAACAACCAGACCACTTTCACCCCCCTCGCGGATGAAGCCTTTCTCAGCCTGGGCGCAGAGCAAGTTGCCTATGTGAAAGCCATCAACCTGCCCGACGGCGCGCACGCGATCGGCATCTTCTCCGCCGACGGCAAGCCGATGGCTGCCGCGCCCTCGGTCGAGATCGCGCAGGCGCTGATCCGCCAGCACGATCTCGAACCGGCGCTGGTACACTAGACGCGAGAGAAAAGAAGAAGGGTTCAGGCCGCGCTTTGGGCCTGAACCGACGACTCGACGAGCAGGGCGTAAAGCGCCTCGGCGCTCTCCGTCGCCCGCAACTTGTCGACGAGGCCGCGATCGCGCAGCAGGCGCGAGACCCGGGCAAGCGCCTTCAGATGGTCCGCGCCGGCGCCCTCGGGGGCCACCAGCAGAAAAACAATATCGACCGGACGATCGTCGATCGAGTCGAAGGCGATCGGCTGGGCAAGCCGGGCAAACAGGCCGCGCGGTGTGGCAAGAGAGGCCATGCGTCCATGTGGGATGGCGATGCCGCCGCCGATGCCGGTCGATCCCAACGCCTCGCGCTCGATCAGGCGATCGAACAGACGGCGCTCCTCAAGGCCGAACACGCCGGCGGCACGGCTGGCCAGCTCGGCCAGCAGCGCCTTCTTGCCGGATGTCTTCACGCTGGCCAGAACGGCCTCAGGGCCGGTCAGCAAATCAGCGATTTCCACAATTCCACCAATGGGTTAGCGGGCGAAAACATTCTTCGCCCGGAGAGGGGTGCGCCCCTATAGGCGTCTCCTTCGGGCCGGTCAAGCCACCCCTCACGGCGGCTATCGTGGCGCCTCAGTCGGCCGGACCGGCCAAGGCTTGTGACGCCACGGCAGCACTCGGCAGGGAAGCCGGGAGGCTGCGACTCATGCCCAGACGGCCGAGGCGCCGGCGCTCGGCCGACGACGGAATGCGCATGGCTTCGCGATACTTGGCGACGGTTCGGCGGGCGATCTCGACACCCTCGCCTTTCAGCAGATCGACGATGCGATCGTCCGACAGCGGCTGGTGAGAACTCTCGCCACCGACCAGGAGCTTGATGCGCGAGCGCACCGACTCCGACGAGACGACCACACCCGGCGTGCGCGCCGGGAGCGACGAGGTGAAGAAATACTTGAGCTCGAAGATGCCGCGTGGCGTGGCGATGTACTTGTTGGAAGTGACGCGGCTCACCGTGCTTTCGTGCAGCTCGGTGGCGATGGCAATGTCGCGCAGCACCAAGGGCTTCAACGCGCTCACGCCATGCCGGAAGAAGCCGTCCTGCTGACGGACGATCTCGCGCGCCACCTTCAGGATCGTGGTGGCACGCTGCTCCAGCGTCTTGACCAGCCAGTTGGCCGACTGGAAGCGCTCGGCGACAAAGGCGCGGTCGGTCTTGGCGCGCGCACCCTTCATCAAGGTTGCGTGGTAATTGCGATCGACCAGAACCTTGGGCAGCGCGTCGGTATTGAGTTCGATGAACCAGCCGTCCTCGCCGGTGTCGGGATCCTTGGCCGGCCGCAGATAAAGGTCCGGCGCGACGGGCTGGATCGGCTCGAAGTCGAAGGCCTGGCCGGGACGCGGATCAAGCGTGCGCAGCTCGGCCAGCATGTCGCGCAGGTCCTCGTCGTCGACGCTGCAGCGCCGCCGCAGCTGGCCAAGCTCTCCCGCGGCCACAAGGTCGAGATTGTCGAGCAGGGCCTTCATCGCCGGATCCAGCCGATCGCGTTCGGCAAGTTGCGCCGCCAGGCACTCGGCGAGCGATCGGGCGAACAATCCGGCCGGTTCGATCTGGCGCAGGCGCGCCCACACGGCCTCGACGGCGTCAGCGCCGGCGCCGGTTGCCTCGGCGACACCCGCGACGTCCAAGCGGCAATAGCCGGCTTCGTCGAGACCCTCGGCCAATTTCAGCGCGATCCGCCGGTCGTCGGCTTTGGCAAACAGCAAATCGATCTGCTCAAGCACGAAGACCGCGAGCGAGCGCGGACGGCCGGCGACGAAGTCGAGCGCATCGGGCACACCCTCGCGCTGACCGACTGTGCTGGCCGTGGCATCGCCGCCGCGGTCGGCATGTTCGCGCGTCCAGCGGTCGTCAGCTTCGGCCAGTGCCGGTGCGGCCGCCGCCAGGGCCTCCGCAGTATCGGTTGGCGCATCGAGCACCGGGGCGTCGGGCTCGGCAATCGGGCCGTCGTCGGAGGCCCCCTCAGACAGAAGCGGATTCTTTTCGAGTTCCTGTTGGATGAACGCCGCGAGTTCGAGATGCGAGAATTGCAGCAGCTTGATCGCCTGCTGCAGCTGCGGTGTCATGGCCAGCGTCTGGCGCGACGCCAATAGGAGACTCGGACCGATACGCATCGTTACCCCCAACCCCGAGGGCCAAGGCCCTCGCTGGAAGTTCTAATGCAATAGTCGTGCCAAAGTCACCGTCGATCTTGCATCAGTGTGCAAAAATGTCGATCTCCGGCCAGCCCGCCATATCCAAGCGGGCCCGGCTGGGAAGGAACCGGAAGGCGGCTTGGGCCAGCTCGGTCCGGCCTTCCCGTTTCAGAAGTTCATCCAGCTTGGCCTTGAGCGCGTGCAAATACAGCACATCCGATGCGGCATAGGCCAATTGCTCATCGCTCAGGCTGTCGGCGCCCCAGTCGGAGGTCTGTTGCTGCTTGGAGAGGTCGACGGTCAGGAGCTCCTTGCAGAGATCTTTCAAGCCGAACCGGTCGGTGAAGGTCCGCGTCAGCCTTGCCGCGATCTTGGTGCAGTAGACCGGCTCGCAGCGCACACCGAGCGCATGCTCGAGCACGGCAATGTCGAAACGGCCAAAGTGGAACAGTTTTAAGACCTTGGGATCGGCGACCAGGGCCGCCAGGCGCGGTGCCTTGATCGGGCCGCGCGGCATCTGGACCAGATGGGCATTGCCGTCGCCGGCCGAGAGCTGGACCAGGCAGAGCCGGTCGCGATGGGGGTTGAGACCCATGGTCTCGGTGTCGATCGCCACGACCGGGCCGAACGACAGGTCGGCGGGAAGGTCGCCGCGATGTAGGCTGATGGCCATTTACCGGATGCCTCGCAAGCCCTGCATGGTGCCCAGGAGAAGACTCGAACTTCCACGCCTTTCAGCGCTAGTACCTGAAACTAGTGCGTCTACCAATTCCGCCACCTGGGCACGGCATGCGGGCTGTTGCGGGCCGTGAGTTAGGGCGGGGCCGCGCCGATGTCAACCGCAGTGCCCTTGCACCATGCTCTTGCACCGGCACGACGATGAGTTATAGGCAGCATCCATGAGCATCAATCAGGTCACGGTTTTCGGCGGCAGCGGCTTCATCGGCCGGGCCATTGTGCGGGCGCTCGCGCAGGAGGGCTTGCAGGTGCGGGTCGCGGTGCGTCGGATCGAACTCGCGGAATCGGTCAAGACCGCGGGCGACGTCGGCCAGATCACGGTGATGCGGACCAATCTCCGGGTGCCGCAGTCGGTGGCGGCGGCGATCGCCGGCAGCGAGGCCGTGATCAACGCGGCCGGCATTTCGTTCCAGCGCGGCCGGCAGCGCTATCAGTCGGTTCACGTCGCCGGCGCCCGCGCCATCGCCGAAGCAGCGAGCGCCGCGGGCGTCGAGCGTCTGGTTCATCTTTCAGGCATCGGTGCCGACCATCGCGGGTCGAAGAACCGCTTTGTGCGGTCCAAGGTCGAGGCCGAGGACGCGATCGTCGCAGGCTTTCCGTCAGCCACGATCCTGCGGCCAAGCGTAGTCTTCGGACCCGACGATGCGATGTTCAATCGCCTGGCGCGGATTGCGGCGATGGCGCCGTTCGTGCCGGTCGTGGGCAGCGGCTTGGCCAAAGTCCAACCCGTGTTCGTGAGTGACGTCGGCAAGGCCGCCGCCGCCGTCCTCGCCCGTCCCGAGACGGCAAAGACCGTGTTCGAGTTGGGCGGACCGCGGATCTACACCTATCGCGAGATCGCAGCCCTCGTGCTGCGCGAGATCGGCCGTCACAAGCCGATCGTCGGCGTTCCGGCCGGGCTGATGAAGATTGCCGGGTTTTTCGCCGAGTTCCTCCCGGTCCCACCGCTCACCTATGACCAGGTAGATCTCCTGACCCACGACAATGTCGCGCGGCTTGGCGCCCCTGGCCTCGCCGCCCTCGGCATCCAAGCGACCGCTGCCGAGGCCATCCTGCCGACCTATCTCGACCGCTTTCGCGTCGGCGGTCGTTACAACCAGCACGCCCCCGCCTGAAATCGCGAAGGCTGCATCCATCGTGGGCTCTCTGCGGACTCCAATGATAGTCCTATTGCGGAATTAAAATGCCGTTGCTTCTCTAGCCAAGGGACTTCAGAAGACTCTCTCGCTCGCAACGATTCTTAAATAGGTCAGTATTATTGACTAATGGGCCAGTCTGTGCTGAATAGGCCTTGGATGCGCAGCTTTGGCGCCAGCGGCACGTCCTTTGCGTAATAAAATTACATCAGTGGTTTGAGGGCTTGGTCATGGCCGAAAGGATGCTGAAGTTCGTTGGAACGTCGCAAGCCATGCCGGACAAGCGTCCGGCCGCCGAACGGCGTCGCGACTTCGATGAGATCTACAGCAGCTACGCCCGCGAGAAGGCGGCGGAGCAGGCCGCCCGGTGCTCGCAGTGCGGCGTGCCGTTCTGCCAGATCCATTGTCCGCTGCAGAACAACATTCCCGACTGGCTGAAGCTCACCGCCGAAGGCCGACTCGAGGAGGCCTACGAACTCTCTTCGGCCACCAACAACTTCCCCGAGATCTGCGGCCGCATCTGCCCGCAGGACCGGCTGTGCGAGGGCAACTGCGTCATCGAGAAGGGCTTCGACGCCGTCACCATCGGCTCGGTCGAGAAGTTCATCACCGACACTGCCTGGAACCAGGGCTGGGTGAAGCCGATCCGGCCGCGCCGCGAGCGCACAGAGAGCGTCGGCATCATCGGCGCCGGCCCCGCCGGCCTCGCCGCCGCCGAGCAGTTGCGCCGCAAGGGCTACCAGGTCGCGATCTACGACCGCTACGACCGCGTCGGCGGCCTCATGATCTACGGCATCCCCAACTTCAAGCTCGAGAAGGACATCGTGCAGCGCCGCGAAAAGCTGCTGCGCGATTCGAGGGTCGCATTCCATCTCGACTGCGAGGTCGGCCGCGACGTCTCGATGGAGGAACTGCGCCGGCGTCATGGCGCCGTGTTGATCGCAACAGGTGTCTACAAGGCGCGCGACATCGCAGCCCCCGGCGTCGGGCTGCCCGGCATCGCGGCCGCCCTCGACTATCTCACCGCCTCCAACCGCAGCGGGCTCGGAGACAAGGTACCCGACTACGAGTCCGGCGCGCTCAATGCCCGCGGCAAGAACGTCGTGGTCGTGGGTGGTGGCGACACCGCGATGGACTGCGTGCGCACGGCGGTGCGCCAGGGTGCGAAGTCGGTGAGGTGCCTCTATCGCCGCGACCGCGCCAACATGCCGGGCTCGCAACGCGAGGTGAAACACGCCGAGGAAGAAGGCGTCGAGTTCGTCTGGCTCTCCGCGCCACAGGCCTTCCTCGGCAAGGACCATGTGAGCCATGTGCGGACGGTGCGCATCCATCTCGGCATGCCCGACGCCTCCGGCCGCCAGACGCCGCAGGAGATTCCCAACAGCCACTCCAACATCGAGGCCGACCTCGTACTGAAGGCGCTGGGCTTCGACCCGGAGGACCTGCCCGAGGCACTGGCGACGACCGATCTCGGCGTCACCGACTGGGGCACGCTCGCCATCGACTGGCGCAACATGATGACCAGCCTCGACGGCGTGTTCGCCGCTGGCGACATCGTGCGCGGCGCCTCGCTGGTGGTGTGGGCGGTGCGCGACGGCCGCGACGCCGCCGAGCGCATCCATTCATACCTCGCCACCAAGACTCTGAACGCCCAGCGGATCGCGGCGGAGTGAGAGACAGATGCTGACGCTTTACGACTACATGGACTCCGGCAATGGCTACAAGGTTCGCCTGGTGCTGGCCCATCTCGGCCTGCCCTACAAGCTCGTCGAGTGCGATATCCTGAAAGGCGAGACGCGCACGCCGGAGTTCCTGAAGCGCAATCCCAACGGCCGCATCCCGACCCTGCAGCTCGAGGACGGCAGCTTCCTCGCCGAATCGGGTGCCATCATCTGGTATCTCGCCGAGGGTACGCCGCTCGCACCCAAGGACCGCAAGGCGCGCGCCGAGACGCTGCAATGGATGTTCTTCGAGCAGTACAGCCACGAGCCCTACATCGCGGTCGCGCGCTTCTGGAAGCATTACCTGCCCAAGCTCACGCCGTTGCAGGAGATGGACCTGCCGAACCGCATGAAGGGTGGCTACGCCGCGCTCGACATCATGGAGAAGCACCTGTCGACGCGTCAGTTCTTCGTCGACGACCGCTACGGGCTCGCCGACATCGCGCTCTATGCCTACACGCATGTGGCGCACGAGGGCGAGTTCGACCTGTCGAGGTATCCCGGCATCAATGCCTGGATGGCACGGGTCACCACCCAGCCCAAGCACGTCACCATCACCTACAAGAACTGACCAAGAAAGCCGAGAGGGAGAGATCCATGCCGATGATCAACGTCCAGATGTTCGAGGGCCGCACGCTGGAGCAGCGCCGCAAACTGGCGAAGGAACTCACCGAGGGCACCTGCCGGGCGCTCGGCTGCACACCCGACGCGGTGCAGATCATCCTCACCGACATCAAGAAAGAGAACTGGGCCGAGGCCGGCAAGCTGTTCTCCGACTAGATCTCTTTGCCAAGGATCCGACGTCATGTCCGCACGTCCCTTCGACGCCAAGCAGTTCGTCCGCGACTACCAGAGCGGCGTTGCGCGCCTCACCGATGCCTATGGTTACAACCCCGCCCAGGAGCTCGACTCCTGCGGCGTGGGCCTGGTCGTGGCGCTGGACGGCAAGCGACGCCGCGACGTGGTCGTGGCCGGTATCGATGCGCTCAAGGCCGTGTGGCACCGCGGTGCCGTCGATGCCGACGGCAAGACAGGCGACGGCGCGGGTCTTCACGTCGAGATCCCGCAGGATTTCTTCAAGGAGCATATCCGCGATTCGAGCGGCGAAGTCCCCCAGGTCGGCCGCATCGCCGTCGGCATGGTGTTCCTGCCGCGCACCGACCTTGGCGCCCAGGAACGCTGCCGCATCATCGTCGAGACCGAGATCCTGCGCTTCGGCCACACGATCCTGGGCTGGCGCCAGGTGCCGGTCGACATCTCCTCGATCGGCGAAAAGGCCAACGAGACCCGGCCGGAGATCGAGCAGATCCTGATCGGTCGCGGTGATGCCCGCCTCGACAACCGCGAGTTCGAGAAGCAGCTCTATATCCTGCGCCGGCGCATGGAGAAGGCGGCAATTGCCGCGAGCATCGCCGAATTCTACGTTTGCTCGCTCAGCTGCCGGTCGGTCGTCTACAAGGGCATGTTCCTCGCCGAGCATCTCAGCGCCTTCTATCCCGACCTGCTCGACGAGCGTTTCACTTCGCGCTTCGCGATCTTCCACCAGCGCTATTCGACCAACACCTTCCCGCAGTGGAGGCTGGCACAGCCCTTCCGCGTGCTGGCGCACAATGGCGAGATCAACACCATCCTGGGCAACGTCAACTGGATGAAGAGCCACGAGGCCCGCCTCGACCACGAGGGCTTCGGCGGCTCGATCGAGGACCTGAAGCCGATCATCCAACCCGACGCATCGGACTCCTCGGCACTCGACAACGTGTTCGAGCTGCTGGTGCGCGGCCATCGCAACCTGCCGATGGTCAAGTCGATGATGATCCCCGAGGCCTCGTCGTCAAACCCGAACGTGCCGCCCAAGCATCGTGCCATGTACAACTACGTGAACGGCGTCATGGAGCCATGGGACGGGCCAGCCGCCATCGCCGCCGTCGCCGGCAGGTGGGCACTGGTCGGGCTCGACCGCAACGGCCTCAGGCCGATGCGTTACGTGCGCACGTCCGATGACCTGCTGATCGCCGGCTCCGAGGCCGGCATGGTGCCGCAGGACGAAGCAAAGATCGTCGAGAAGGGCCGGCTCGGCCCGGGCGAAATGCTGGCCGTCGATATGGACCAGCCCAGGCTCTACAAGGACCACGAGCTGAAAGACATGCTCGCGGACACCCATGACTACGCGGCCTGGACCGGCCGCACGGTCGAGCTCGACTCGCTGATCAAGCAGGACACGCCTGCCGCCGAGCACTTCGAGCCGGATGAGCTGCGCCGCCGCCAGTTCGCCTCGGGCTGGTCGATCGAAGACCTCGAGATGATCCTCCATCCCATGGTCGAGGATGCCAAGGAGGCTGTCGGTTCGATGGGCGACGATGCGCCGCTCGCGGTGCTGTCGGATACCTATCGCGGCATGCACCACTACTTCCGGCAGAATTTCAGCCAGGTCACCAATCCGCCGATCGACTCCCTGCGTGAACGCAACGTCATGACCTTGCGCACGCGGCTCGGCAATCTCGGCAACATCCTCGATGAAAGCCCCGAGCAGAGCGAGATGCTGTCGCTGCAGTCGCCGATCGTGCTCAACGCCGAATTCGAGGCGATGCGTAACTATATGGGCGACACGGCAGCCCGCATCGACTGCACGTTCGAGATCAAGAGCGGCGATCCCAAGAGCGGGCTGGACGCCATGCGCCAGGCCTTCGAGCGCATCTGCCGCGAGGCCGAGGAAGCCGTGCGTCGCGGCTGCCTGCACATCGTGCTGACCGACGCCAATGTCGATTTCGACCGCGCGGCCCTGCCGATGATCCTGGCCGCCGGCTCAGTGCACTCCCACCTCGTGCGCCAATCTCTGCGTACCTTCACGTCGCTCAACATCCGTTCCGGCGAGTGCCTCGACGTGCACTATGCCGCTGTCATCATCGGCGTCGGCGCCACGACGGTGAACCCCTACCTCGCCGAAGAGACGATCGCCGCCCGCCATGCGCGCGGCCTGTTCGGCAAGCTCTCGCTCGGCCAGTGTCTCGCCAACTACAAGAAGGCGCTGGACGAGGGATTGCTCAAGGTGATGTCCAAGATGGGCATCTCTGTGCTGTCGTCGTACCGCGGCGGCTGCAACTTCGAAGCCGTAGGCCTGTCACGCTCGCTGGTCGCCGAGTTCTTCCCCGGCATGCCGTCCCGCATCTCCGGCATCGGCTTGCGCGGCGTACAGGAGAAGATCGCCGAGCAACATGCCCGCGCTTTCGACGAGGAAGTGATCGCACTGCCGATCGGCGGCTTCTACAAGACGCGGCGCGGCGGCGACCGTCACAACTTCGAAGGCGACCTCATCCATATGCTGCAGGACGCGGTGAACACCGAGTCCTACGCCAAGTACCGCAAGTACAGCGAGGCGGTGCGCAAGTTGCCGCCGATCAACCTGCGCGACCTGCTCGATTTCAAGACCGACCGCGCGCCGATCATCCTCGACGAGGTCGAGTCGATCACCGAATTGCGCAAGCGGCTGGTAGCACCAGGCATTTCGCTGGGCGCGCTCGGCCCCGAGGCGCACGAAACGCTCTCGATCGCCATGAACCGTATCGGCGCCAAGTCCGATTCGGGCGAGGGCGGCGAGGATCCGGCGCGCTACAAGCCGCGCGGCAACGGTGACAACGCCTCCTCGGCGATCAAGCAGGTGGCGTCGGGCCGGTTCGGCGTCACGGCGGAGTATCTCAATAACTGCCGCGAGATCGAGATCAAGGTCGCCCAGGGTGCCAAGCCTGGCGAGGGTGGCCAGCTGCCCGGCCTCAAGGTGAGCGAGATGATCGCCCGCCTGCGCCACTCCACGCCCGGCGTCACCCTGATCAGCCCGCCGCCGCATCACGACATCTACTCGATCGAGGATCTGGCGCAGCTCATCTACGACCTGAAGCAGATCAATCCCGAGGCCCGCGTGACGGTGAAGCTGGTCGCGCGATCGGGCATCGGCACCATCGCCGCCGGCGTCGCCAAGGCCAAGGCCGACGTGATCCTGGTGTCGGGCCACAGCGGCGGCACCGGCGCCAGCCCGCAGACCAGTATCAAGTATGCCGGCATTCCCTGGGAGATGGGATTGTCGGAAACGCATCAGGTGCTGACCTTGAACCGGTTGCGCGAAAAGGTGCTGCTGCGCACCGATGGCGGCATCAAGACTGGCCGCGATGTGGTGATCGCGGCCATGCTAGGCGCCGAGGAGTTCGGCATCGGCACGGCGTCGCTGATTTCCATGGGCTGCATCATGGTACGGCAGTGCCATTCCAACACCTGCCCGGTCGGCGTCTGCACCCAGGACCCGAAGCTCCGCGCCAAGTTCGAGGGCACCCCGGAGAAGGTCGTCAATCTCTTTAGCTTCGTCGCAGAAGAAGTGCGCGAGATCCTGGCGCAGCTTGGCTATCGCTCGCTGGTCGAGATCGTCGGCCGCTCCGATCTGTTGCGGCAAGTGAGCCGCGGCGCGCGCACCCTCGACGACCTCGATCTCAACCCGCTGCTGACGCGAGCCGACGGTGGCCGCGAAGTAGCGCATTGCACGGTCGAGGGCCGCAACGAGGTGCCCGACACGCTGGATGCCCAGATGATCCGCGACGCCCGGCCGCTCTTCACCCATCGCGAGAAGATGCAGCTCCAGTACAGCGTGCGGAACACCCATCGCGCCGTGGGCACGCGGCTGGCCGCCATGATCACGCGCAAGTACGGCATGGCGGGCCTGCAGCCCGACACCGTGACGGTGCGGCTGCGCGGCACCGCCGGCCAGTCGCTCGGCGCCTTCGCCGTGCGCGGCATGAAGCTCGAGGTTTTCGGCGATGCCAACGATTACGTCGGCAAGGGCCTGAGCGGCGGAACCATCGTGGTGAAGCCGACGATATCGAGCCGACTGGTGCCGGAGCACAACGCCATCATCGGCAACACGGTTCTCTATGGCGCCACGGCGGGCAAGCTGTTCGCCTCGGGCCGGGCCGGCGAGCGCTTTGCCGTGCGCAACTCCGGCGCCGATGCGGTGGTCGAAGGTGTCGGTTCCAACGGCTGCGAATACATGACCGGCGGCACCGTCGTGATCCTGGGACCCTTAGGCGTCAACTTCGCCGCCGGCATGACCGGCGGCATGGCGTTCGTCTACGACCCGTCAGACACCTTCAAGCTCAACGTCAATCCGGAGACGGTGGTCTGGCAACATCTCGACCATCCGCATTGGGAGGCCGAACTCAGGAAGCTGGTCGAGGAGCATGTCGCCGAGACCAAGTCGCCGCTCGGCGCGCGCCTGCTGAACGACTGGGACCGCGAAGTCGAACGCTTCTGGCAGGTCGTGCCCAAGGAGATGCTGGCGCGCCTGCCGGTGCCCCTGACAATCACCCAGGCAAAGCGGGCCTAAGGACCCGCCCCATGCACGGGTCGCGGGTGCCGCGCGCGGCCTGGCTGCAGCTCGGTGCCGCAATTCTGCTGTTCGGGCTCGCCTGGCCCGCGATCAAGCTCGGCCTCACCGAGGCGACCCCATTGTGGTTCGCCGTCGCGCGGATTGGCCTCTGCTGCGCCACCTCGTTCGTCGTCCTGGCGCTGATCGGCCGGCTCGCCTGGCCGAGGCGCGCCGACTGGCCGGTGATCCTTTCGGTCGGCTTCTTCCAGATCGCCTGCTTCTTTCCCTTGGCAAACCTCGGCGTCGCCGTGGTGCCGGCAGGGCGCTCGGGCGTACTCGCCTACACCATGACCCTGTGGATGGTGCCCCTTGCGCTGTTCGCCGGAGAGCGCGTCGGTTGGCGAGGCGTCGTGGGCGCGCTGCTCGGTCTCGCGGGAGTGGCGGTGATCGTCGATCCGCTGCACTTCGACTGGAGCAATCGGATCGTCCTGTTCGGTCACGCTTGCCTGCTGCTTGCCGCGCTCTGCTGGGCGATCGCCATCCTGCAGGCGCGGCGCCACGTCTGGCACCTGACGCCGCTGCAGGTGCTGCCCTGGCAGATGGCGATCGCGACGGCGCTGGTCGCCATCGTTGCCGCGATCTTCGAACCCGACGGTTATGTCCGCTTCGACCGGCCCGTCATCCAGGCCACCCTCTTCCTGTTGGGCATCCTGGGGGCGATTGCGACCTGGGCCGCCGTGTCGGTCGCGCGGGCGCTGCCGCCGGTGACGTCCTCGCTCGCCATGCTGGGCGTGCCGCTGATGGCCATCGCCGCCTCGGCGCTGCTGCTGGGCGAGCCGGTCACCTCGCCGCTGGCGATCGGCAGTGCGTTGGTCATTGCCGGTATCGCCATCGTGATCCTGGACAGGTCCCGCGATTGACAGTCCGGGACGGCGTCCCGCATATGCGGACGGTACGGCTCTTGCACGGAACGAGGGTATGGCAAACAAAGTCTACAAAGACGCCAAGTCGGCGCTCGACGGCGTGCTGCACGACGGCATGATGGTGATGTGCGGCGGCTTCGGCCTGGTCGGCATTCCCGACAAGCTGATCCATGCGATGCGCGATGCGGGCGTCAAAAACCTGACATGTGTCAGCAACAATGCCGGCATCGATGGCGCGGGCCTCGGCCTCCTGCTCGAGGCCGGCCAAGTCAAGAAGATGATCTCGTCCTACGTCGGCGAGAACAAGACCTTCGCCAAGCTCTACCTCGAGGGCAAGCTCGAGATCGAGTTCAACCCGCAGGGCACACTGGCCGAGCGCTGCCGCGCCGGCGGCGCAGGCATCCCCGCCTTCTACACCAAGACCGGCGTCGGGACCGAGGTCGCCAAGGGCAAGGAGACCAAGGTCTTCGACGGCCAGGAATATGTCATGGAGCGCGGCCTGGTCGGCGACCTGGCGCTGGTCAAGGCCTGGAAGGGCGACACCTCGGGCAATCTCATCTACCGGAAGGCGGCGCGAAACTTCAATCCGATGATGGCGACGGCGGCCAAGATCTGCGTCGCCGAGGTCGAGGAACTGGTGCCGGTGGGCCAGCTCGATCCCGACCACATCCACACCCCCGGCATTTTCGTCAATCGCATCCTCTGCGGCGCGCCCTACGACAAGCAGATCGAGCAGCGCACCATTCGCAAGGCTTAGGAGACTCCCAAATGGCCTGGACCCGCGACCAGATGGCGGCACGCGCCGCCAAGGAATTGAAGGACGGCTACTACGTCAATCTCGGCATCGGCATTCCGACCCTGGTGTCGAACTACGTGCCCGAGGATGTCGACATCACGCTGCAAAGCGAGAACGGCATGCTGGGCGTCGGTCCCTTCCCGCTCGACAACGAAGTCGACGCCGACATCATCAATGCCGGCAAGCAGACCGTGACCGAGCTGAAGGGAACGTCGTATTTCTCCTCAGCCGACAGCTTCGCCATGGTCCGCGGCGGACACATCGATCTCTCCATCCTGGGCGCCATGGAAGTGGCGGAGAACGGCGATCTCGCCAACTGGATGATCCCGGGCAAGATGGTGAAGGGCATGGGCGGCGCGATGGACCTCGTCGCGGGCGTTCGGCGCGTCATCGTCACCATGGAGCACGTCTCCAAGGATGGCGCCTCGAAGCTCCTGAAGGAATGCAGCCTGCCGCTGACCGGCCGGCGCGTCGTCGACATGGTGATCTCGGAGCTCGGCGTCTTCGCCGTCGACAAGAAGGGTGACGGCGGCGTGACCCTGATCGAGCTCGCCGATGGCGTGACGGTCGACGAGGTCAAGGCCAAGACCAAGGCCAAGCTCTCGGTCGCCACCGGCCTGAAGGAAAAAGTCGCCTAGAAGTGCGTCGCCTCGCGACGGCCGTCGACATCGACGCCGCGGCCGCCGCGATCTGGCGGGTGCTGGTCGACTTCGCCGCCTATCCGGAGTGGAACCCATTCATCCGCCGCATCGAGGGCGAGCCTCGTGTCGGCACGCGTCTTCAGGTGACGGTGCAGCCCGGCGACCGGCGGCCGATGACCTTCAAGCCGACAATCCTGGTCGCCGAGCCGGAACGGGAACTGCGCTGGCTCGGCCGCGTGCTCCTGCCCGGCGTGTTCGACGGCGAGCACACCTTCGTCATCGAACCGAAACAGGGCGGCTGCCGCCTGCGTCACGAGGAAAGCTTCCGGGGGCTCCTCGTGCCGCTGTTCGGCGGCATGCTCGTCGAGACCGAGCGCGGGTTCACGGCCATGAACGAGGCGCTCAAGCGGCGGGTCGAAGCTCGCCGCTAACTCACCATTTGGCGAGGAAGTTCCGGAGCGGCTCGGCGCCGGGATTGGTGAACTTGCGATCGAGCGCGATCGCCTTGGTGGTGGCGCCCTGGCCGTAATAGAGCGCGTTCCAGTCGCCGTCGGCATCGAGGTACGAGCCCTCGATCGAGGCGCCGGCGAACAGGCCGGCGGAATTGGAGAAGGCCACGATGTCAGCGCCGCCCGCGGCCGTCGAGGCGCCCTCCAGACCGATGCCTACCGCCACCATGGTGACGCCGGCTTCTGCGCCGAACTTGAACTTGTGGTCGAGGATCGCCTGCAGGCCCTTCTCGGTCCGGATGATGAACACGATCTCCGAGACCTTGCCGCCGATCTGCAGGCCGATGCTGCCCGAGCCCATGCCGTAGAAAACCGGATAGCTCCAGTCGTTGGGCTTGGTGCGCGCCAGCAGGACGCCGCGCCCGCCCGCCGCGCCCAGGATGAAGCCGCCCTGGACGAGTTCGGGAATGATCAGCACGCCCCTGGCCTCGGACATGAGCCTGACGGCATCGGGGAAGTCCTTGCCGCTCAGGACCTTCTGCGCGCTCGCCAGGCAGCCATCGACCAGCGACTGGCGCTTGGCATCGGCACGGGCCGGCTGAGTGACAATCATCGGGGCGGCGAACATGGCCGCGGCGCCCGCAAGAACGGTTCGGCGATCGAGCTTCATTTTCTGCTCCTTGGCTGGCGGCCGACGCCGGGGAAGCGCCTCGATGGCCACAACGCCCTGAATAATACCATGTTTCGCGGCGGAATTGCGGCCTCCGGGCGGGTCACCCCGCCCGCGACCGGGGCGCCGGGCGGTCCTTCATCAGAAGCGGCAGGCCGGCGGCCATGAAAATCACCCGGTCGGCGCGCTCGGCCACGGCCATGTTCATCCGCCCCATGGCGTCGCGGAACGATCGGCCCAAGGGAGTTTCCGGCACCAGGCCGAGGCCGAGTTCGTTGCTGACGAACACCACCGGCATCTTGTGATCATCCAGTGAACGCAGGAGATCGTCAGTCGCCTCGTCGACGTCCTCGCCGGCATGCATGAGGTTGGACAACCAGAGCGTGAGGCAATCCACCAGGACCGGCTGGCCGTGCGCC
>MEMN01000166.1:48511-49307 GCA_001767945.1 Alphaproteobacteria bacterium RIFCSPHIGHO2_12_FULL_66_14
GCGAGGGCGCCCGCGAGCTTCAGCGGCTCCTCGATCGTGGTCCAACTGCCGCCGCGGCGGGCGCGATGGGCCATGATGCGGGTCGCCATCTCGACGTCGCCGGCTTCGGCGGTGGCGATATAGACGGCCGGCTGCGGCGACGCGCCGAACAGCGTGCCCGTAACGAGCTTTTCGGCATGCGTGCTCTTGCCCGAACGCGCCCCACCCAGCACCAGGCTGACCGGCGGCAGCGACAAGGTCGGTAAGTGCTCCATCAGCCGGTGCTGGCGCGTACCAGCCAGCAGGCCCCGGGCAGCACCACGCCGTTGGTGCTTTCATGCGGCGCGAGCGCCGCAGTGATCGCTGCCTTGGCCTTCTCGACCTGGTCGGGAGCAGCCTCGGCAAACGCGCGCGCCAGGGGACCGAAGCGTCCGGCGTTGCCCACCACTTCGGCGACGTCGGCGCCCATCCAGATCGGCTGGTCGAGTGCCTCGAAGGTCGGGGCACCGAAGCCCGCCTCCTTCAGGATGCGTTCGACGCGCGCCCGGTCACCGAAAGAATACTGGCCGGGATCCTCCGGGCCGGGTCGCGGCATCGGCGGCAGGTGCGGCATCGCCGCCCGCAGTGGAACCAGCCCCCAAGGATTTTCCGGCGGCGTGCGCCAGCAGATGAAGGCGAGCCGGCCGGTGGGCTTCAGCGTGCGGTGAAGATTGCGGAACGCCGCCACCGGATCGCCGAAGAACATGACGCCGAAGCGCGAGAACACGAGATCGCAGGACGCTGCCTCGAAGGGATGGGTGGCGGCATCGCCCACCAT
>MEMN01000166.1:49660-51429 GCA_001767945.1 Alphaproteobacteria bacterium RIFCSPHIGHO2_12_FULL_66_14
GGCCACCCGCCAGGCGTGCGCCGGATCGGCCTGCTCGAAATGCTCGATCAGGGTGATCGACACATTGTCGATCTCGAACCGCACCGCCGCCTCGGGATGCATGCTGAAGGCATGGCTGAGGGCGGCGCGGATCGTGCCGCCATGCGCCGTCGCCACGATGTCGCGGCCGCGATGCTCGGCCGTGAGCTTTTCGATGCTCTTCACCGTGCGCTCGCGGAGGTCGATGAAACTCTCGCCGCCGGGCGGCCGGAACTCGGGCGGGCCCAGCCAGAACAGATGGTTGCTGCCGTGATCCTTGGCGATCTCGACATAGGTGAGACCCTGCCACGAGCCGAAATGCTGCTCGGCCAGCGCCGGATCGATCAGCAGCTTGCCCATCTCGGCGCCCGCCTTGGCGAGATGTTCGGCGGTCTTGCGCGCGCGCAGCAGGTTGGACGAGTACCACACCGCGCCCTTGGGCAAGAGCGCCGCCTGGTGCTTGAAGAGGGCCTCGTTGCTGACGTCGCAGTCCTTGTCGGACTGGCCGTAGCAGCGCCTCTCGGGATTGGGGACGGGGGCATGCCGCACCCACCACCAGCGGGTGATGGCACCCGTAACCTTTGCTCCTGTTGCCATGGCGAAGGTTCTAGCGGGCGATCAGGAGCGCCGCCACCACGAGAAAGACGATCTCCGCCTTCTGCTGCACCGCGCCCAGGGTGTCGCCGGTGTAGCCGCCCAGCCGCTTGGCGATCCAGTGCGAGGCAGCCCACGCCGCCGCAATGGCGGCGAGCGGCGCCAGCAGCGCCACGAAGAAGCCCTTGCCCAGCAGCAGCAGGAAGGCCAGCAGCGCGCCGATGCCGACCGTGAGCCAGACGTCGTTGTCGGTCGGCTTGCCCGCCCGCGCGCCCAGCCCATCGGCCTGCGCCGGCGCGAAGGCGAGCAGCGGATAGGCGATCACCGAACGCGACAGCGCATGCGCGCCGATCAGGACGACCAGCCCGGTAGCGCCGCTGAACTGGGCGAGGCAGGCCACCTTGACCAGCACCGAGAGCGCCAGTGCCAGCACGCCGAAGGTGCCGTTCCGGCTGTCGCGCATGATTTCCAGCCGCCGCGACGGTTCCAGCCCGTGCGGGCCCAACCCGTCGGCGGTGTCGGCGAGGCCGTCTTCATGCAGCGCACGGGTGATCAGTACGGCGGCGCCGACCGCGAGCACGGCGGCGAGCCAGCCCGGTCCCGAGACACCACGAACGACCGCGAAGACGAGGCCGGCCGCCAATCCGACACAAGCCCCGACAAAGGGCAGCACCGGCAGGACATCGGCCAACTGCCAGCGCGGAATGCCGACATCGAGTTTCAGGCCGGTGAAGAACGAGGTCTGTTCCTTGAACGCCTGCAGCCACTCGTCAAAAGACGAGGGCCGGCCCGGGGGGGCTTCGAACTCGTTAGGACTGGTCATGATCCACCAAATATAGGAGGGTCCGCACCCAAATGAACGCCAATCCGCCAAATTCTTCTGCCGCCACTTTCGACGAAATGCGCCGGATCCTGCGCGAGCTGCCGGGCCCGGATTTGGCCACCCAGACCGAGGTGGTGCGCCGCCAGACCGAACTCACCAAACCGCCGGGCTCGCTCGGCCGCCTGGAGGAGATCGCGGGCTGGCTGGCCGCCTGGCAGGGCCGCGCCCAGCCCCGCGTCGAGCGGCCCCGGATCGCGGTCTTTGCCGGCACCCACGGCGTCGCCCAGCGCGGCGTCTCGGCCTACCCGCCCGAAGTCACGCAGCAGATGGTGAA
>MEMN01000167.1:0-88 GCA_001767945.1 Alphaproteobacteria bacterium RIFCSPHIGHO2_12_FULL_66_14
CAAGGGCAGCCGCCTGCTGATGGTGTTCGACGAGGCCTCGGCCATCGCCGACACCATCTGGGACACCGCCGAGGGCGCGCTGACCGAT
>MEMN01000167.1:374-464 GCA_001767945.1 Alphaproteobacteria bacterium RIFCSPHIGHO2_12_FULL_66_14
TGGTGGACCGGCACCAGCCGCTGGTGATGGGCGTCGACGTCGCCCGCTTCGGCGACGACTCGAGCGTCATGGTGCTGCGCAAGGGCCGCA
>MEMN01000167.1:528-664 GCA_001767945.1 Alphaproteobacteria bacterium RIFCSPHIGHO2_12_FULL_66_14
GATGGAGCGCGCCAACGCGGAGGGCGTGAAGGGCATCATGGTCGACGAGGGTGGGTTGGGCGCCGGCGTGGTCGACCGGCTGCGCCAGCTCGGCGCGCGCTATGTCGTGGGCGTCAACTTCGGCAGCGGCGCCGAG
>MEMN01000167.1:789-1079 GCA_001767945.1 Alphaproteobacteria bacterium RIFCSPHIGHO2_12_FULL_66_14
GGGCATCGAATACGGCTACAACGCCCAGGGCGAGATCCAGCTCGAGAAGAAGGAGGACATGAAGAAGCGCGGCCTCGCCTCGCCCGACATCGGCGACGCGCTCGCCCTCACCTTCGCCGCCCCCGCCACCAGCTTCGCCTGGGACCTCACGACGCCGGTGCAGGCCTATTGCATCACCGAGTACGACCTCTATCGCGACTTCGACGAAGACAACGAAGAGGAGCACTACCTCTTCAAGGACTAACTCCTCCCCCGTCTCGGGGGAGGTGCCCCGAAGGGGCGGAGGGGGT
>MEMN01000167.1:1182-13120 GCA_001767945.1 Alphaproteobacteria bacterium RIFCSPHIGHO2_12_FULL_66_14
CCGGCGTGCCCCAAAAGCTCTTCAGAGAGCGCTGCGCCTGGCATGGTCCTGACCATGCTTCGACAAACGACCGAGACCCAAACAGCAAACAGCGCCGACGGCGAACGTCGGCCCCGGGCGACCGGTTTGCGACGGGATTCTGGACAGGTTTCTGGACAGAACGCGTTACATTCAGGCGTCCACAAATAATGCGCGAAAGCCGTGTAAACACGGCAACAAACGGCCCTCGGGACCGTGAAAAGAGGTGTGGGACGCGGGCAGGGAGTTTGCCCGCGTCTCCAACGCCCTACTGCATGAACCAGCCGTGGCTGACGACGGCCGACTGGCCGCTGTGCACCGTGTTCCGGGCGGCGGCGTAGAAGAGGACCGCATCGGCCACGTCGTCGGTCGTGGTGAACTGGCCGTCGACCGTGTCCTTCAGCATGACGTTCTTGATCACGTCGGCCTCGGAGATTTTGAGCTCCGCGGCCTGCTCGGGGATCTGCTTGTCCACGAGCGGCGTGCGCACGAAGCCCGGGCAGACCACGTTGGACGAGACGTTGAACTCGGCGCCTTCCTTGGCCAGCACCTTGGAGAGGCCGATCAGGCCGTGCTTGGCGGTGACGTAGGGCGCCTTGAGCTTGGAGGCTTCCTTGGAATGGACCGAGCCCATGTAGACGACGCGGCCGTACTTGGCCTTGTACATGTGTTTCAGGCAGGCCTTGGTGGTGAGGAAGGCGCCGTCGAGGTGGATCGCCAGCAGCTTCTTCCAGTCGGCGAAGGGGAAGTCGACCAGCGGCTTCACGATCTGGATGCCGGCGTTGCTGACCAGGATGTCGATCTTGCCGTACTTGGCGATGGTGTCGGCGACGCCCTTCTCGACCTCGGCCTCGTCGGTCACGTTCATGGCGACGGCGAAGGCATCGCCCCCCTTGGCCTTGATCTCGGCCGCGGTCTTGCCGGCGGCGTCGAGGTTGAGGTCGGCGATCACCGGGATGCCGCCTTCGGCGGCGAGGCGGAGCGCGATTTCCTTGCCGATGCCGCTCGCGGCGCCGGTGACGATGGCAACTCTTCCTTGGAAGCGGGACATGACGGATTCCTTTTCTACGACAGCTACTTTGCGAGATAGTCGAACACCACTTCACCAAGCCCCAGCGTCAGGTCGGTGACGAAGTGGCTGGCCGACACGACTTCGCGCACCGGCAGGCGGGCGACGTCGCACTGGGCATGGTCGAAGAGTTGTAGCGCGGCCGGGCCGGACCAGGCGCCCTTCAGCGTCACGTCCTCGCAGTAGTAGCGCACCAGTTCGCAGATGCGCGGCGTGCAGTCGACATGCGGGATGATCTTGATCATGAAGGCGGGCCTGGCCAGGCTCTTGAGCAGCGGCGCCTGGTCGATCTCGCGGTGCTTGTAGCCCATGGTGGCGTTGACGCAGAGCACCGAGCCGTAGTGCAGCGTGCAGACCAGCGTCTCGCTCTCGTGGCTGATCCTGGGCGTGGCGAGCTTCTTGGGGAAACCCCAGATCTCGCGGCCGCCGGCGATCGGCGAATTGTCGTCGAGGTACATGGCGTGGACGTAGCCGCCCTCCTGCACGGTGCCGTCCTTGCCCTTGAAGCGGACCGGGATCACCTGGCCGGTCTCGGTATAGTCACCGAAGCCGGTCGAATCGGGCATGCGGATGAACTCGTAGTTCACCGTGTCGCCCACCGGCTCGAGCGGCTCCGGCACGACGGCGCGCAGCAGTTCCGGATCGGTGCGGTACGTGATGATGACGAATTCGCGATTGTAGAATTTGTAGGGTCCGCGCGGATAGGCCGGATTGTTCAGCGGCATGGCGAAGGCGTTCTTGCGGACGTCGGCTATTTTCATCGTTTGATTTCCTCACGGCCCTGGCGGGCGAGATCGAAGGTGAACACGCCATCGGCGCTTTCGGGACGCTGCAGCACCTCGGGATGGTGCAGCGTGCGGATCATGTCGTCGTAGCCGGACTTCCAGTGCTCTTCCATCGTCCGGCGGGAGAACTCGTAGTCCTTCGAGGACCCTTCGTACTTTCGCGCGTGATAGATCATCTGGATGATGTTGAAGACCTTGTCGCACGCCTCGCTCCCGAGCATTGCCGCCTCGGGCGTCTGGCGAAGCTCCTCGGGTATCCGGGCGAGCAGCTTGCCGACCGCCCGGCGCAGTGCCTGTGCCTTGCGGAACTGGTCGGTACCGGCGCGGGTGCGGCTCGAGTAGCGGATGTCCTTCAGGCGCACGTCGGCCTCGATCATGTCGCGCGGCAGCTCGCCGCGCGCGCTCCACAGGTCGATCTGGAAGGCGAGCGTGTCCTGGCGTGGCCGGGCGTCGAGCACCCACTGCAGCGGCGTGTTGGAGACGACGCCGCCGTCCCAGTAGAACTCGCCGTCGACCTCGGTGGCGGGGAAGCCCGGCGGCAGCGAGCCGCTGGCCATGACGTGGGCCGCGCCGATCCTGTGGGTCGTGCTGTCGAAATAGGCGAAGTTGCCCGTCTTGACGTTGGTGGCGCCGACGCTGAAGCGCATTTCACCCGCATTGATCCGGTCGAAATCGACCAGGCCCTCCAACAGATCCTTGAGCGGCATGATGTCGTAGTAGCCGAGCGTCGCGGGGCTCGCCGCCTGGCCGAAGAGCGGCGGTGGCACACGCGGCTTGAAGAAGCTTGGGGCCCCCCACAGCAGGGTGCCCATGGCGCGCCATTGGTTGACCAGCATGCGCGTCATGTCGTTCGGGAATTCGACTCCGGCGAGATGCGGCACCCCGAGAGGCGGCTGCGTCACGGTCTCCCAGAAGGCGCGCAACCGCTCGACCCGCCGCTCCGGCGGATTGCCGGCGATCAGCGCCGCGTTGATGGCACCGATCGAGATGCCGGCCACCCAGTCGGGATGAAGATCGGCTTCGGCCAGCGCCTGGTAGACGCCGCCCTGGTAGGACCCCAGCGCGCCGCCACCCTGCAGGAGCAGCGCGATCCGCTCGAACGCCGGGCGAGACCGCGGCCGGTTCGGCCGGGAACCCGGTGCAGGCATGGAATTCATGGCGCTTCCCCCTCGCGGCTGGATCGCCGCGGCGACGACTTCTGACGTGCCGTCTACACGACGGCAATGACGATTCCGCGGCCGCCAGGGCGCGATCCGCGTTGAGGGTCTCCTTGCCAAAAGCGGACCATGTCATCGGCGTCGTCGATTCCGCGGGGTCGGCTCTGTCACGGCGACGCCCAGGGTCGCTTCTCGGCGTTTCCGACGCCTGGACCATCGAAATCGCCTCAAAATAGCCATCGAGTCTTCCGAATTTCACAAGGTGTGCAATTTTGATGCACCGTAATCGCAAGTGAGTTGCCGAAAGAGACCTATCGGTGACTTAGTTCAACCAACAATAAGGCAGGGAGGCTACGCCGGATGGATCGGAAACCCATCGAACAAACGCCCACTCCACATCCATCACCCGAGGCCAAAAAGCCCTATCAGGCGCCGATACTGGTGCGTTGGGGAACCCTGCGCGAACTCACCGAAGCGGTCGGCAACCGTGGCGGCAGGGACGGCGGCAAACAAAAGTACCGCAAGCGGACGCGCTACTAGCCGACGCCGTATCAGGCAATCCGCAGCGTCCGCAGGGTTGGCAACGTCTGTTCGGCGAAGGTCTGGGCTCGCTTGGCCAGATCGACAGCGGGTCCTTCAAGGGTTCCCTCGGCGGCAATGACCTTTGACGCCTCTCGTACCCAGTCATCCGGCCGCGTGCCGCCTTGCTGGAACGCCGCTAGAAAGAGCTGCTCGAGGCGCTCGATGTGGATGCCGCCGCCGGTGATGGGGCTTGCGATGTCGGTGATGTCGCCGCCGAAGCGTGCCCTTTCGATCAGGTGTGCGTTGAGCTTGTCGGTACGCGGCCGGGCGGCCGCCATCACGGCGTCGTCCTGTGCCGCCACGATGTGGTCGCAGCTGGCGATCAGCATCACCGTGTCCAGGACCTGCGTCAGGGAAATGCCCTTGTGCTTCACGGCCTGCTCGAGCTCGCCGAGGGAGACTGCCCTGCGGTCGGCCAACCGTTCGAGAATTGGGGCATAAACCGCCTCGCCGGGGCCGGTCTTGTTCAAGGCCAGGGCGGCCCGCACCTTGAACGGAAGGTCCAGCCGCGGCACCACCGAAATCACGCGTTCCCGGCGCAGGGCCTCCGCCCGCGCCGGCTCCGACAGCATCCGTGCTCCTTTCACCCAATAGTCGTGGCGAAAGGTCCGATTGATGATGAAGTCGCGCACCGATTCCCGGAGTCCGGGGTCGTGGACTTCGCCGAGCAGCCCCCGCTGCCGGTCGGTCAGGCTCAGGAAGTCGACGTGATCGTTGAACGTTGCCGAACAGGCGTAGCGCACGGCCGCCGGTTCCAGCCATCGCGCGACGGTCTCGAAATGCATGGGGGCCCAGTCCCGATTGAAGTACTCGTGCGCGAGGTAGCGGCGGTCTTCTTCCAGCAACACCTCGAAGCGCTCGAGAACCTGCGGATTGCGCCTGGCGTATTCCGGATCGGTGGCCAGCAGCTTCTCGGCAAACCGGATGGCCTCGTCGATCCGCGCGGCCGTCCCGCGACCTTCGGTGCCGGCCCGGTTGGCATGCTCGACCATGAGGTGGCGGACGGACGAAAAGGCCGCCCAGCCAGGCAGTGCGTTGTAGCCGAGGTAGAGGACGCCGCCGGCCTTCAGCCGGCGGCGGACGAAGTCGACGATCAGCGTGCGGTTGCGGTCCGATATCCAACTCCAGACACCGTGCAAAGCGATGAAGTCGAACGCGGGCAGGTCGGGACGGCGCGCGAAATCCTCGAAGGAATCGTCGAACAGCGCGATGTCGGCGCCGGAAGCTGCCGCCAGTTGCCGGGCGAAGCCGGCATGGGCCGCGTTGAAATCCGTGCCATACCAGTGCACGGGCGACGCTGCCGCGTGGATGTTGATGCTGAGGCCCTGGCCGAAGCCCAGCTCGCAGGCCGTCGCGATATTGGGAACCCTGAACCCCGCATGCAGGAGGGCAAGCCTCATCCGCAGGGGATTGAGTTCCGGATAATAGCCATGGGTGTAGCCGACGTCGGTCACATAGCCGTCTGTCCGGTCGGTCATGGACGACTCAGGACTCGGCGGCGGGTGACGGATCGATGTGGGAGAACAGCTTGCGGCGATCGTCCGTCAGGCCCTCGAAGAACGCCGGGCCGAAGGTCAGGCGCCGCTGGGTCGCCTTCACGAAATTGACGGGGTCCTGATACCAGCGCCGGGCATAGGTGGCGTAGAGCAGGGGGCGGGGCATGTCCGAACGGTTGGGCGTGCCGCGGTGGAAGAGCCTGAAGTCCCATATGACGCAGGATCCGATGGGAACGACCGGACACTGGGGCGATGCCTGTTGGTCGAAGACCTTCCAGCGGTGACTCTTCGGGAAAATCGCCGTGGTTCCGTGCAGCTCGTTCATCTCCAGCAACGGGATGCCGAAAGTCAGCGCATGGGCCGGCAGAAGCGGCGCAATGTCGTTGCTGAAGAGCACGGGGCTGTCGCGATGGATGTCCTGCTCCGTCGATCCGGAGAGAGAGACGATCGCGCCGTAGGCTTCGACAATCGCGTCCGGCTCGAGGGCCTCGCGGACCAGCGCCACGACCAGCGGGTTTGCGTACAGGGAGGGATCGCCGAAACCGCCGGACAGGTCGATCGGCACCAGGAAGCGCCGCTCACCGACCCACAGCGTATCGTCGAGTTCGCGATCCTGCCGGTATTTGGCGTATTGCTCGTGGAATTCGCAGTTCAGCGCCCGAATTTTGTCTTCCGGGAACACATGGTCGAGGATTGCGTAGCCGTTCTTGACAAGGCAATCATGGGCGAGCCGGACCTGCTCCGACTTGCCGGGATCGCCGGAGATGTTTCGGCAGTCGATTCGCATCATGACGACATCGTGTGTTCTTGCGCGATCCCGATGATGTCATTCCGATGGTGAGAGGTCACCTGCCCATTGGAACCCTCGGGCGAGGTGCAACGTGACGATGAGAAGCGGAATTGGACGTTATTGCCGAGCCTCCTGAGGACGTGAACCAGCCGGTGGCGGGCCACTACCGCCATGTCGTCTATGGCGTCGTCGTCGAAAGCGAGTTCCGGCTGGCGTCGATCGACGAAGCGGCCGATCGCGACGGCGATGCCGCGATCAGGCTCGTGTTTGGACCGCCGGCGTATTTCCAGGCGAAGACGGCGGGTCTGACACGCGACCCCGATGAGTGGTTTCATCATGCCGTCCTGCCCGATGGCGACGTCTATATGAGGGTCGACGAGATCTTCGAGACGGTCGTGTCGTCGGACGGACGCCACGTCGTCTGCGCCCGACTGGCCGGCGTCGACGACAGCTCGTTCGAGGCGAACCTGTTGAATTTCGTGCTCAGCACGTCGCTCACGCTGGGCGGCGAGGAACCGCTGCATGCCACGGTCGTCGATCTCGGCGGCCATGCGGTCGGGCTGCTTGGACCCAGCGGCGCGGGAAAGTCGACCCTGGCGGCGTTCCTGATCGGGCAGGGCGCGACGCTGATCACCGACGACATGCTCCGGCTGACGTTCGCCGACGGCCGGGCCTTCGCGCATTCCGGTCCACGCCGGCTGAAGCTGTTCGACGAGACGGCCAGGCGGTTTCTTCCCGGCGCTATCAGCGACGGCAACTGGAACACCATGAGCGGCAAGATCATGGTTCGGCCGCATGCGCCGGTGACTGGCCCGCAGGCGCCGTGGCCGCTGTCCGCCCTGTTCTGGCTCGACGAGCCCGAGCCGGCATCGCCGCCGGTCGAGGTATCGTCGACGCGGCTGACCGGCATCGACTTGGCGCGTGCAATCACCGTGTCGGCGATGGAAATACGCTACTATGCGCCCGACCGGCTCACGCGGCAGCTGCGCTTCGCCGAGCACCTGGGCAACGTGCTGCCGGTCTATGCGTTGCGCTACGAGAGAAGCTATCCGCTGCTGGAACGGGTCGCCGCCGAAATTCGCCGGAGAGTCTCCTCGTGAGACGCCTCGCCGCCTTCGTCGCGCTGCCGCCAGGCGACAGGCGGCTGCTGCTTGAAGCGCTCTCGGCGCTGGCGGCGGTGCGGGTCGCCCTCCGGTTCGTCGCCGTCGAGCGGGTGCGCGCTTGGGCTGGACGCGTGACCCCCGGCACGCGACCTGTCGACAAGATCGTCTGGGCCGTCGGCGTGGTGTCGCGGCAGTTGCCCGGCACAACTTGCCTGAAGTCGGCGCTCGCGCTGCAGCGGCTGCTGTCGCGGCATGGTCATGTCTCCGAGCTTCACATCGGGGTAGCGAGGGAGGACGAGAAGTTTTCCGCTCACGCCTGGCTCACCTGCGAAGGGAGGATTCTCGTGGGTGAACTCGAGCACGACCGTTTCACGCGGTTGGTGGCCTGGAAGGCCGTCGGACTGCCCGGCACCACGGTCGCTGCCAAGTCAGATCCCGCCTGAAAATTGTTCGCCGTCGTCCTCACCACCGACGGCGGCCCCGTCGCTCCCCGGCTGGCCGGCATTGCCGACCACCATGTCGAGGTCGTGGGCAGCGCGCGCCGCGTCGCTTTCATTTGCTCGAAGCCCGGTCCCGCGTCGGCCGAGGCAGGCGCGACCGGCATCCAGAGCCTGGGCGGGCGATACTGGATCGTCGGCCGGCTCCGGCTCGACGCGCGCGGTGAACTGCGGTCGCTCCTCAGCGATCGCGTGGGCGACCGCACCGCCGCGGCTTCCGATGCACAGCTCTGCCTGCACGCCTACGCCGTTTGGGGCGATGGCTTCGTCGATCGGCTCGCGGGCGACTTCTGCTTCGCCTTGTGGGACGGCGAGCGCAATCGCCTGGTCTGTGTCCGCGACCAGCTCGGCGTGCGCGCGCTTTTCCACGCCGAGGCGGGCCGGACCTGGTTCGCCAGCGATTCGCTCGACTGGATCGCTGCGCAAGCCCCTGTCGCCCGCGATCTCGACGACACCTGGATCGCCGATTTCCTCGGCGTCGGTCACGGTCTCGAGTTCGAGCGAACGGTCTACCGGCACATCCGGCGACTGGCGCCGGCGCATGTCCTCACGGTCTCCGACGCCGGCGCGATCGTGCGCCGGTACTGGCGACTGGATATCGCCGAACCGCTCCACTACCGCGACCGGCGACTCTACGCCGAGCGCTTCCTCGATCTGCTGTCGCGGGCGATAGCCGACCGGTTGCCGGCCGGTCGGGTCGGCATCTCGATGAGCGGCGGTCTCGATTCGACGGCACTGGCGGCCTGCGCCGTGCAGGCGACCGGAGACCCGTCGCGCGTCGCCGCCGAATGCACCTACTTCGAGCGTCTGATGCCCGACGAGGAGCCGCATTTCAGTACGCTCGCCGCGCGGCATCTGGGGATCGAACTTCGGCTGCGGGCGATCGACGACCTTACCTACGATCCGCAGTGGCGGTCGCGGTCGATTCGGACGGCCGAGCCGCAGGCCTCCATCGTCTCGGCTCATCCAGACCAGGTTGTCGGCCGCGAGCAGGCGGGTGTGGCCACGGTTTGGTTCCAGGGCGAAGGGCCCGACAACGCGCTCGTCTTCGAGCGCGATGCCTATCTTTCGTGGCTGATCGGACGGCGGGACTGGCGGCGCCTTGCAGAGGCGGTCGTGCTCTATGTCCGAACCAAGGGGATGAGCGGCTGGATGGCCACCTTCCGCCGCTACGCCGGCCGGCGCCGTGCCGTCGACGGTTCGCTCGCGGTGCCGCCGTGGCTCGACCCGGCGCTCGTCGGGCGCGTCGATCTCGAAGAACGTCTCCGCGGCGTTGGCGCTGCCAGGGAACCCCGCCATCCTTGGCACCCCCAGGCGGTCGCCTCGTTCAACGACCCGATCTGGTCCGCGGTGTTCGCCGACCTCGACCACGAGGAAATGCTGGCGCCGCTCGTCTGGCGCCATCCATTTCTCGATCTGCGTGTGCTCGAGTTCATGCTGTCGGTGCCGCCGGTGCCGTGGGCGCGCGAGAAATTGCTGCTGCGGCAGGCCATGCGGGGCCGGCTTCCGGATCGGGTTCTGGCCCGCCGGAAATCGCCCTTGCCGGCATCGCCTCTGGTCCAGCCGATTCGAACCCATGGCCTGCCGGCCTTGTCGGGAAGCAGTCGACTGGATGCCTATGTCGATGTCCGGGCCCTGCCGGCCGGCATTTCGGCCGAAGGCGACCTCGAGCGCGTCATGGCCGTCCACGCGCTCGATCATTGGCTGGCAGAGCGGACGCCGTAGGCGGACGATCCCGTCCTGTCGGCGTCGGTTGCCCCCGGTGGACCACGGTTGTAGAAAAATAGTCGCCGTCTTCCGGCGGCCAAAACTGGGAAACGTCGCAGATGCTCGAGCTTTCGACGGTCGTGAAGAGATCCTCGCAGCAGGTTGCCTGCAACCTCAACGACGAGGTGGCGCTGCTTCATCTCGACAGTGCGCTTTACTTCGGCCTGCAGGGTGTCGGGGCGCAGATCTGGAGCGGCCTCGAGGAGCCCCGGTCGGTGGCCGATATCTGTAACGATATCGTGAGGGATTTCGACGTGGCGCCGGCCGAATGCCGGACCGACGTGATCAAGTTCCTGGCGAGCCTGCAGGAGGCCGGCCTCATCGAGGCGGTGGTGTAGCAGGTCGAGTTGACGGTCGGCGCTGGCAAGTCTAAATTGCATCTTTAGTGCAATATTGTGACCTAGGCCTGTGACGCTGCCGCAGGTGGCGCGGGACTGTTGTTCCCGGCGGTCTGTGGTAAGGTTTCCATCCCAATGCAAAGAGGCGCCCAGGCAATGGATGCTCACCCCACCAATGACGCAAATCTCGCAGTCGAGCCGTCGCCGGAAAAAAAGGCCTACGCGGCACCCAAACTTGTTCAGTGGGGAACGCTTCGCGACCTGACGTTGGCAGTTGGGAATCGCGGTGGCAACGACGGCGGCAAGAAATCCGGCAAGAGAAAAACGCGCGCCTGAATTCGGTCTTCTTCCCGTGACGACGTGCCCGGCGCGGCACGATGCGGGTTTCTGGTCGGAAGAGGCGGTATTCCTCGATCTTCCCAATATTTGAATCGGGATGTCGGTTTCGGCCAAATTTCCAGCAGGCAGGCCAGCGGGCGGTGTTGAATTCGACCTGCTTTGTCTGATTGCGCGACCGAGGCCCGATTTGGCGCGGGCGCAGCAAATGTTGCGCGCCGGCATCGACTTTTCGGAGCTGATCCGGCTTGCCGCCGGACACGGTGTTCGCCCGCAGCTCATGGCAAGCCTCCACAGGCTGCCGCACGAGGCGGTGCCCGCGGCAACGAGAGAGTCGCTCGAATTCTACCATCGGTTCCATTGCGCGCGGGCGCTGTCGCTTGCCGAAGAACTTTGCCGCGTGGCGGCGGCGTTCGCGGAAAAAGGGATCCGGTTCGCGGCGTTCAAGGGGCCGGCCCTGGCCGCCGCGCTCTATGGCGATGTGTCCTGCCGGGACTACACCGATCTCGACATCCTCGTGCCCGAGGATCAGGTCGACGTCGCCGAGCGGCTGCTCGGCTCGCTCGGCTATCGCGGCGACGCCGGCGATCGCGCCTTTCGGCGCGCGTTCCTTGGCTACTTGCGGCAGTGCGCCTTCGTCCATCCCGGCATCGACGCCGCGATCGATCTGCACTGGGATTTCACCGGCGCCTACATGCCGTTTCCCCTGACGCCCGCCGAGGTCTGGCGCGACCTTGCGCACGTGTCGATCGGCGACCGCGAGATTCCCACGGTGTCGGGTGTGAACCTCGCCCTGCTGCTGGCTGGGCACGGCACGAAGGAGGCCTGGAGATGTCTGGGCTGGATCTGCGATTTCGCCATGCTGCTCGACCGGCATCCCGAACTCGACTGGTGCGAGATCCACCGACGCGCCAGGGCGCGGGGATGCGGCGACGCCGTCCTGCTCGCCGGCGCGATGGCGCACGAGCTGCTCGAAATGCCCGTGCCGAGCGCCCTTCGCGGACCGATCGACGAAAGCGCCCGCGTCGGCGCTCTCGCCGCGCTCCTGACGCGGCAGTTGCGGCAAGGGCTGCTGGAGTCGGCCAAGGAGCAGAATTTCTCGGACTTCCATCTTTGCGAGAGCAGGTTCGACAAGCTGAAGGCGGTGACGAGGCTGGCCGTCACCCGGACCACGGGCGACTACGAGGCCATGAAGCTGCCGCCCGCCCTGTGGCCCGTCTACTACGCCACGCGGCCGTTCCGTCTTGCCGCCAAGGCGGTGGCGGCGATGCGCTAGCCCGCCGGCGACGGATCGCCGGCCGCCAGCCTGCCGTCGACCAGCGTGAGGTAGCGATCGGCGCCGGCGATCGCCGACGGCCGGTGCGTGACCAGCAGGATCGTGGTCTTCCCACGCAGGCCGGCGATGGTATCGAGGATGAGGTCTTCGTTCCGCGCGTCGAGGGCGCTCGCCGGCTCGTCGAGAAGGATCAATCGGGGCGAGCGGAGCAGGGTTCGCGCCAGCGCCAGCCTTTGACGCTCGCCTCCCGACAGGTTGGCGCCACGATCGCCGACCACGGTGTCCAGCCCCCGCGGTAGCCCGCGCAGGAGTTCGGCTAGGCCCGCGAGGCGGAGGACGTCCAGCATCCGTTCGTCCGAGGCCGTCGGATCCGCCCAGGCGAGATTGGCCCGGATCGAATCGTGAAAGAGAAAAGCCTCCTGGGCCATGTAGCCGACCGACCGGCGCCAGGCCGGCGCACGTTCGGCCGTCAGCTCGACACCGTCGACGAGAATTCGGCCCGCCGTCGGCACGATCAATCCGCCGACAAGATCTAGGAGCGTGCTCTTGCCGGTGCCCGACACGCCCGACAGGACGGTGAGCGAGCCGGCCGGCAAGGCGAGGTCGATACCGCGCAGCACGCCGTCCGCCATGGCGTCGTAGCCGAAGTCCGCATGCTCGAGGCGCAGTTCCTCGTCGAACCGAAGGGTCTCCGGCGGCGCCTGCGCGGTCCGATCGGCGGCCG
>MEMN01000167.1:13149-22440 GCA_001767945.1 Alphaproteobacteria bacterium RIFCSPHIGHO2_12_FULL_66_14
ATCTGGAAGGCCGACGAGCAATGAACGAATTGCTGGGCGAGCTCCTGGATGTCCTGAAACATCGGCATCAGCCTCTGGAAGACGAAGATGAGCACGAGAAGGCTGACCAGCGGCAAGCCGATCCAGTTGGCCGCCAGCCACAGAAGCCCGGCAAGCACCACCGCCGTCGTGATCTCCAGGATCAGCCGCGTCTTGGCGAGCAGCCGGCTGCTCGCCAGGCCGGCCGCCTCGGCCTGCTGCACGGCATCGGCGAAAGCCCGCACATGCCGCGCCTCGGCGCCGTAGGCCTTGGTGAGCTTGAGCGCCTGCAGGAACTCGGTGATCTCGCGGCTCACGCGCGTGCCGGCTTCGGAGACGATGTCGCCCAGTTGCCGGCTTTCCAGCAGCCGACGCCGCAGGCCCCACGCCAGGCAGAGGCCGAGTGCGATCGCGAGCGCCGAGAAGGCCGGCGCGATCACGAAGGCAATGGCGATGTGGGCGAGGAAGATGACGACGCGGGACGGAACCTCCAGCAGCAGGTGCGTGCCCTGCTCGACGCGGTCGAGTTCGGTGGCGAAGAGCGCGTGGAAATCCGACGCCCGCTTGCGCCTGAGGTATGACCAGGCGGCGTTGGCGATGGCCGCGTAGGTCCTGACCTTGAGGTCGACCGAGAAATCGAAGCGCAGCTTGGCGACGGTATTCTCGCGCAGTCGGGCCACGATGGCGCGCAGCACGGCCACGCAGAGAAAGATCAGCAGCAGTCCGCTCAACGTGGTCGGCAGAAGTGCGAACAGCCAACCCGCCACGCCGGCCATATCGGGCGTCGGGGCACCCAGTGAGTTCAGCAGCGGGATGAGGAGAACCAGGCCGATGCCGTCGCTCACGCCCGCCAGCAGGATCAGCGCGGCGACGTAGACGAGCCTGCGGGGGCCGATCGACGGCCCGCGCAGGTGCCAGGCCGCGCGGAGATCAGCCAGCATCGGGCGGCGCCTCTGTCATCGGCCGTCACCTTAGCGGAGCGGTCCCGGCGCGCCAAAGGTCAGGCGCACCAGAGGTCAGGCGTCAGGGCGTCTTCAGGGGTGGCAGGCTGCGCAGCCAGGCGATCAGCGCGGCCATGTCGTCGGCCGAGATCCTGTCGTAGTAGCCGTAACCCATCGGCGGCTTGAGCGCCTGGCCCTGGCGGTCGATGCCCTTGCGGATGGCGCGCTCGATCTCGATGTCGGTCCACTTGCCCAGCCCCTGGTCGGGATCGGACGTGATGTTCTTGGCAACGCTGAGGCCCCATGGGCCGGGGAACTGCATGCCGCCGGCGCCGAGCAGGGTGGCGTATTGCGGGCGGTGGTCCGCGCCCATCGGCGTGTGGCAGTCGATGCAGTGGCCGAGCGGCCCGGCGAGATAGGCGCCGTACGCCACCTTGTCGGCAACCGGCGGCGCCGCGACGGGCTTGTCGATGGGCGGCCCGTAGGCCGGCGGCAGCGCGATGTTGTAGGTCGACTTCGCCACGGCGTTCTTCACCGCCGGCACGGTCCGCAGGTAGGCGACGACGGCGTCGAGGTCGGCGTCGGCGATATGGCGGTACTGGCCGAAGGGCATCGGCGGCCCGATCAGCGTGCCGTCCGGGCGCCTGCCTTCCCGGATGGCGAGCTTGATCTGCGCCTCGGTCCATTTGCCGAGGCCGGTTTCAGGGTCGGGGGTGATGTTCGACGGCTGCGCGGTGAAGAGCTTGTCCTCGACGATCGGCGGCCCACCCGATAGCGCGCGGTCGAGGACCGGCCCGTTCGGGCCCTGCGGCGTGTGGCAGTTGCCGCAGCCCATGATGCTCTCGACGAGATATTTGCCGCGCTCGACCGCGGGCTGCGCGCCGGCGCCGGACCAGACGGCCAACGTCACGGCCACCACGGCTACGGCCAAAGTCTTGTTCACGTGTGCTCTCCCTCGGAAGGGAGCGCTCTTACTCCGCGGCGGCGGCGAATCGCAAGTCTGGAAGCGCCTGCGAGCGGTCGATCGCGGCGCCGGCGTCGAACTTCTTCAGTTCCGGCATCACGGTGCCCGCGAACATCCGCAGATTTCGGGCGGCTTCCTCGTGCGGCATGCCGGCGTAGGAGAACACGCCGACATAGGCCGAGTTGTTGGTCTGCCTGTGGATCGCCATCACCTTCTCGTAGACCTGCTCGGGCGTGCCGTAGACCTGCAGGTCGGCGAAGAACTCGATCGCCTTCTGGTCGCCGTAGACGGCGAGCTTCTCGTTCATCTTGGCGTAGTACTCGTAGCCCCTCTGGTTCTTCATGTGCTCGCCGGCGAACTGGTAGTGGTCGAGCACGGTGCGATAGTAGCCGCCGATGTACTTGATCGCCATCTCGCGCGCCCGCTCGGCGCTTTCGTCGACGAAGGTCCAGCCGGCCGAGATCGGCTGCGGCGCGTCGGTGCCGTTGATCTCGCGGTAGAGCGCATTGTACTCGGTGAGTTCCTTCTCGACCTCGCGCCACGGCTTCTGCGGGATGATGAGGAGGCCGACGCCCAGCCGCGCCATGATGCGCGCACTTTCGGGCGAGACGGCGGCGGCATAGGTGCGGCCGCGGAAGCTCTTGAACGGCGCAGGGCGGATGGCTGCGGGCGGCTGCTTGTAGTGCTTGCCCTGGTATTCCATCACGCCGGTCTCGAGGCCTTTCAGCAGCGCCTCGCCGTATTCGACGAACAGCTCGCGGCTGTCGCCCATGTCGAGGCGGAAGCCGTCGAACTCGACCTTGCCCGCGCCACGGCCGAGGCCGAGGATCATGCGGCCACCCGAGAGATGATCGAGCATCGAGATCTGCTCGGCGGCCCGCATCGGATCGTGCCATGGCAGCACCACCACCATCGAGCCCAGGCGCACGTGCCGGGTGCGGCCGGCCATGTAGGACAGGAACTGCACCACGTCGGGGCACATCGTGTAGTCGGTGAAGTGGTGTTCGACCGACCAGATCGACTCGAAGCCCAGCGGCTCGGCCATATCGGCCAGCGCCAGTTCGTTCAGGTAGATCTGGCGGTCGCTGAGCGCGCGACCAGTGTTCTGGAAGACGGCGGCCATCCCGACATGCATGGGAGCTTCCTTTCGCAGGGTCCGGGCATGGTAAACAACCGTTCACCTCGTTGGGAAGGGGGCAGTTTGCTTGATTCCGCCGCATTCGGTCGTCATATCCTGCGCATGCGTACCTTCCTCGCCATCCTCCTCTTGTCCTTCACCTCGACCCTCGCTGCCGGTCCGGCAGTCGCTCAGGACGTGGCCCAGAACATGGCCCAGGGCCAGGCGTCCACGGCCGAGGTCGAGCGGTATATCAATTCGATCCGCACGCTGAAGGCGCGGTTCGTCCAGAGCAATCCCAACGGCTCCGTCGTCCAGGGCACGCTCTACGTGCGCCGCCCGGGCCGCATGCGCTTCGAATACGATCCGCCCTCCCAGCTCAAGATCGTGGCCGACGGTTCGCAGGTCACGATGTGGGACATCGCGACGAAGGATTTCGGCCAGTGGCCGATCGGCTGGACCGCCGCGTCGTTCCTGGTCAAGGAGCCGCTGTCGCTGAGCGGCGACCTGCAGGTCGAGAAGACCGAGCGCAGCGACGGCATGCTGCAGCTCACCATGAGCCAGGCGAAGAAGCCGCAGGAGGGCAAGGTGATCGTCCGCCTTGCGGAAAACCCCATGAGCCTGCGCGGCTGGACCATCATCGACAACCGCGGCAACCAGGTGAACGTGTCGCTGGTCGACGTTCAGGCCGGCATGCAGCTGGCCGACTCGCTGTTCAAGTTCGACGGTCCCGATCCCAGCATGATTCTGCGCGGCGGCAACTGACGCGCTATAACCCCCCCCATGGACAGGAGCGGGGAAAAGCAGGCGTGAGCAAGTTGATCGTGCGGGCCTCGACCGAGGCCGATGTGACACGTTGCGCGGAAATCTACGAACATCATGTGCTGCACGGCACGGCCTCCTTCGAGGTCGATCCGCCGGACCTTGCCGAAATGGCGAGGCGCCGCGCCGCCGTGCTCGATCTCGGCCTGCCCCATCTGGTGGCCGAGCGTGCCGGCCGCGTGCTGGGATACGCCTATGCCGGCAACTGGCGACCGCGCCCGGCCTACAAGTTCTCCGTCGAGGATTCGATCTACATCGACAAGGACGCGGTGGGCCAGGGCGTCGGCAAGGCGCTGCTGCCGGTCCTGATCGAGCAGTGCACCGCGATGGGCAAGCGCCAGATGGTGGCGGTGATCGGCGATTCGGCACAGACGCCGTCGATCCGGCTCCATGTCGCCTGCGGCTTCGAGATGATGGGAACGCTGAAGAGCATCGGCTTCAAGTTCGGGCGCTGGCTCGACAGCGTGCTGATGCAGCGTGCGCTCGGTGTCGGCGACACCACGCCGCCGGCGAGCAAGCCATGAGTCAAGAAAACATCCTCACCCTGAGCGACCCGCAGGGTCGCGTCTCGAAGGGTGGGCTCCCGCACCGTGTCCGTTGCCCATCCTTCGAGACGCATCGCTGCGCGATGCTCCTCAGGATGAGGTGGAAGGGGGGCTACCAATGCGGCTGATCGACTATTTCGACCGCGGCGCCGATCTCTTCCCCGAGCGCCATTGCCTGCACGACGGCACGCGCGGCTGGACCTATGCCGAAGTGCGCGGTCAGACGCATCGCGTCGCCAATGGGCTGCTGGCGGCCGGGCTGGGGCGCGGCTCGAAGGCCGCGGTTTACAGCCCCAACCATGCCGCGGCCTATGCCTGCCTGCTGGGCATCGTGCGCGCCGGTGTCACTTGGGCGCCGGTCAATGCGCGGAACGCGCTCGAGGAGAATCTCTACATCCTGAACAACACGGATGTTGAGTTCCTTTTCTACCATTCGAGCTTCGAGGCCTCGCTGCCGCGCATCAGGGAGGCGTGCCCCAAGATCAAGGACTTCGTCTGCCTCGACCGGCCGTTGTTCGAGGCCTGGCTGGCGCGCTTCGAGGCCGCCGCGCCCGACCTGCCCGACGATCCCGACGGCGTGGCCTTCCTCGCCAGTTCCGGCGGTACCACCGGACGGCCCAAGGGCGTGCAGATCACCAACCGCAACATCGAGACCATGAATTCGATCTTCTGGGCCTGCATGCCGCTCGAGGCGCCGCCGGTCCATCTCATGGTGGCGCCGATGACCCACGCGGCCGGCGTCTGTTCCTTTCCCATGCTGCCGTTCGGCGGCACCAACATCTTCATGGGCACGGCCGATCCCGGTGGCATCCTGGCGGCGATCGAGAAGCACAAGGTCACGCACATCTACATGCCGCCGACCCTGATCTACATGCTTCTCGCCCATCCCGATGTCCGCAAGCACGACTACAGCTCGCTGAAAAACCTGGTCTATGCCTCGGCGCCGATGTCGGTCGACAAGCTTGCCGAGGCGATCGAGGTCTTCGGGCCGGTGCTGACCCAGACCTACGGCCAGGCCGAAGCCTGCATGATCTGCACGTTCTTTTCGCCCGAGGACCACGTCGAGGCGCTCAAGAGCAACAACCGTCACCGCCTCGCGAGCTGCGGCAGGATCTCGCCGCTGATGCGGCTCGAGATCATGGACGAGCAGGGCCGCCTGCTGCCGCGCGGTGAGCCCGGCGAGATCGTGGTGCGCGGCGGCCTCGTCACGTCGGGCTACTACAACAACCCCAAGGCCACGGAAGAAGCCTCGACCTTCGGCTGGCACCACACCGGCGACATCGGCGTCATCGACACCGACGGCTTCGTCTATATCGTCGATCGCAAGAAGGACATGATCATCTCCGGCGGCTTCAACGTCTTTCCGAGCGAGGTCGAGCAGGTGCTGTGGAGCCATCCCGCCGTGCAGGACTGCGCCGTGATCGGCGTGCCCGACGAGAAATGGGGCGAGGCGGTGAAGGCGGTGGTCGAGCTGAAGCCCGGCGCCACGGTGGCGGCCGATGAGCTGATCCATCTCGCCAAGGAAAAACTGGGTGGCGTGAAGGCGCCCAAATCGGTCGACTTCATCGCCGCCCTTCCCCGAAGTCCGGTCGGCAAGGTGCTGAAGAAGGACCTGCGCGCGCCTTACTGGGCCGGCCATGATCGCAAGATCTGAAGGGCGGAAGATCTAGTGCTCGCCTGGCTGCGACGCCTGCCGCCGAATGTACAGGGCGCGTTGTGGCTGGTCAGTGGCGGTTTCATCTTCACTTCCACCGGCGTCATGATCCGGCTGCTGTCGGCGCAGATCGACAGCGTTCAGACGGCGTTCTTTCGCGCCGTCATCGGTCTGGTCCTGCTGCTGCCCATGATCCTGACCGGCCAGGTGAAGCCCTGGCACTCCAAGCGCCTCGCCGGCCACTTCTGGCGCACTGTCATGGGCACCGCCTCGATGGTGCTGGGCTTCTATGCCGTGTCGATGCTGCCGCTGGCCGATGCGACGGCGATCGCCTTCTCGCAGCCGCTGTTCTCGGTCCTGGTCGCCGTGGTTCTGGCCGGGGAGAAGGTGCGCTGGCGGCGCTGGACCGCCACGGTCGTGGGCTTCGCCGGCGTGCTGGTGATGGTGCGGCCGGGCGAGGGCAGCCTGCAGCTCGGTGCGCTGGTGGCGCTGGCCAATGCCGCCACCGTGGCGATCTCGATCCTGCTGGTGAAGCGGCTCTCCGCGTCTGAAACGCCGCTGATGATCCTGACCCAGTTCGCGATCTTCTCGACGCTCCTGCTGGCACTGCCGGCGATCTGGGTGTGGCGCTGGCCCGACCTGTGGGGCTGGACGCTCGCGATCGGCATCGCGCTGGCGGCCACTGTCGGCCAGTATTTCTGGGTTCAGGCCTTCAAGGCGGGCGAAATGTCGGCGGTGGCGCCGTTCGAGTATCTGCGCCTGCCGTTCGCGGTGTTCGTGGGCTGGCTGGTGTGGGGCGAGATGCCGGTGATCTGGACCTATGTCGGCGCCGCCGTCGTCATCGCCTCGGCGCTCTACATCGCGCATCGCGAGCACCAGCTCGCCCGCCAACGGCAGCGGGCGGCGGTCAAGCCGCCGGCGAGCCCGCTGTCCTAGAGTTCTGGGCCTTGAGCAGCCAGGCGCGTGCCCTGTCGCGGTGCGCTTCGGTGATGTGCATGCGGGCGGCGGTGAAGGCCGCGACCAGGATCGCCGCGTCGTCGGTGAAGCCCAGGCCGACGAAGATGTCGGGAATGGCGTCGAGCGGCACCACGAAATAGGCCAGCGCGCCGAACAGCGTGGCCCGGATGGGCAGCGGCGTGGCGCTGTCGGTGGCGCAGTAGAAGGCCGCGACGGCATCCTCGGTGAAGGGCACGCGGCCCAGGGTCTTGCGGGCCTTCTGCCAGAAACCCCGGCTCACCGTGTTCTGGTTCGCGGCCAGGTTCCCGACCAATTCGGTGGAGTTGCTCATGGCGTGAAAGGTTGGGCGGGCGGGCCTGCTTGGCAAGAGGGTGGGGCGTGCTAAAAGCGCCCGATCAAGGAGGACACAAATGAACGTCAAGGGTCAGGCCGCCATCGTCACCGGCGGCGCATCGGGTCTGGGGGGCGCCACGGCGTCGGCGCTGGCGGCGGCGGGGGCCAAGGTCGCGATCTTCGATCTGCAGGACGAGCTCGGCGAAAAGAAGGCCAAGGAAATCGGCGGCCTCTACGTCAAGACCAATGTCTCCGACGCCGCCAACACCGAGGCCTCGGTCAAGACGGTCGTGGAAAAGCTCGGCCCGCCCCGCGCCGTGGTGAACTGCGCCGGCATCGGCCGCGCCGCCCGCACCATCTCCAAGAACGGCCCGCACGATCTCGCGATGTTCGCCCAGGTGATCCAGGTCAATCTGATCGGCACCTTCAATGTGATCCGTCTCGCCTCCTGGGCGATGAGCCAGGCCGAGCCGATGGATGACGGCGAGCGCGGCGTCATCATCAACACCGCCTCGGTGGCGGCGTTCGACGGCCAGATCGGCCAGGCCGCCTACTCGGCGTCGAAGGGCGGCGTGGTCGGCATGACGCTCCCCATCGCCCGCGATCTCTCCAGCATGGGCATCCGCGTCTGCACCATCGCGCCCGGCCTGTTCCTGACGCCGATGATGATGGGGCTGTCGGCCGAGGCACAGAAGAGTCTCGGCGCGCAGGTGCCGTTTCCCTCGCGCCTGGGCGATCCCAAGGAATATGCCCAGCTCGCCATGCAGATCGTCGAGAACCACATGCTGAACGGCGAGACCATCCGGCTCGACGGCGCCATCCGGATGGCGCCGAAATAGGGAACGGGGGACGCGATGCGACCTGGCATGATGCTGGCGGTGGCGGCAGCTCTCGCCGTCGCCGCATCGCCGGTTCTGGCCGAGCCGCGCTGGCTCGCCTGCAAGTTCACCGACCAGGGGGGCGCGGTGCGGACCTTCGACATGGTGTTCGACGACCTTCGCGGCACGGCGTCCGTTCTCACCGCCGGCACGCTGACCGAGGGCATCGGCACGAGCATCAATTTCCAGTCGATCCGCACCCGCTTTCCGACCTTCGCCCTGACCTACAACCGCAACAATGGCGACCTCGCGGTCTCGCCGCTCGAGACCAGCTACGGCGGCATCCTGCGGGGCGAATGCCGGCGCAGCCCGCCGCCGGCAGGCGCGCCGCGCAGCTGAACCGCCTGGCTAGTTGAGGTCGGCGGCGCGCTCGCAGCGCAGGTCGGCGACGCTGTTCTCCGTCGCCTGCTGTCCCGGCGTCGTCTGGCCGTTGCAGGTGTAGCGGATCCGGAGCGTCTTGGTCATTGCGACGCGATCGGGCGAGCCGAAGATGTAAGCCATTGCCGGCACCTGGCACCGCCACGAAGTGTCGCCGCAGATGTCGCGGACGGCCTGGGTGACGTCGATCGTCTGGCCGTTGGGGGCGCCCCACGTCGCTTCGAGGATCCCGATCCGGCGCGGCACCAGCGGCGGCCCGCCGACGCAGGCCATGCGGACCTTGAGGCCGGTGGCCACGACTTCGGACAGCACGAAGTTCTGCGGCTGGCAGGTCCAGATGACCGTCAGCCGGTTGCCGAAGTCCAGCTTGGACTGGCCGTAGTTCGCGGCATTGGCGAAGACGTCGCACGGGTAGCCGTTGGGGCACGTGACCTGGCTGGTGACGTCGGCCGAGGGCCCCGCCGCCGGCAGGCCCCAGTAGGCCTTCTTCAGCGCTGCCGTGGACACCGGCACCTTGGGCGCCGAGTTGCACGCCACCACCGTGGCGACCGCCACAACGACCAATAGGAGTAGACGACCCAGAGCCATGGTGCCCCCAGCTAGACCAACCGAGAGTAAAGTAGCGTCCGCTCTACGCAGCAGCAATGCAAATAGAGATCGTCAACCGAGGCCGAGGCGCGTGCC
>MEMN01000167.1:22460-23893 GCA_001767945.1 Alphaproteobacteria bacterium RIFCSPHIGHO2_12_FULL_66_14
GACGGTGCCCGCCGCGAGGGCATGATGCAGGTCGCCGATCTCGGCGCACTGCTCCAGCGAGTCGACCACCACGAGGCTCCTCGCGTAGAGGACCGGATCGATCTCCGACTTGTCGGCATTGTCGGCGCCGACGGCGGCGATGAAGGTGCCGGGTCGTACGAGATCGGGCGTGAGGAAGGCACGACGGGCCGAGCTGCAGGTGACGACGATGTCGCTTTCGCGCACGGCAGCAAGATCAGGCGTCGGCCTGACGTCGAGCGCCAGGGCGGCCGACATCTCGGGCGCGAACGATTTTGCGGCATCGGCGTCGGCGTCCCAGACATGCACGCGCTCGAGCCGAACCGCTTCGGCGATGGCCTTGAGCTGGATGCGGCCCTGAACGCCCGCACCGCAGATCGTCGCCACGCACGAATCGGCGCGCGCCAGATGGCGGGCGGCCAGAGTGGTGGCGCCGCCGGTGCGATTAATGGTGACCTCGATCGAATCCATCACCGCCAGTGGCCGTCCGTCGGTGCCGTCGGCGAGATAGATGATGCCCTGTACCGTCGGCAGACCGTTGGCCGCCGGATTGCCGGGGAAGTTGCCGTTGATCTTGATGGCGACCTTGGCCTCGCGGCCGAGCAGCGCGGCGCCCTTGGCATGGAAGGAGCCGCCGGGGACATGAAGCGCCGAGGCCGGCGGCGCCACGGCGCGGCCGCCGGCGGCGGCCCGGAAGGCCGCTTCGACGGCATCGACATAGTCGCCGTAGTCCATCAGTCGCCGGATATCGGCGCGCGAGAGGATCAGCAGATTCTCGTCGCTCATGCCGGTGCCATCTTGGGCGGCCAGTTGTGCGTCTCGCCGGTCAGGCTGCGGCACCACGCGTAGAGCGCGTCGTACATCACCATGCCGTGCTTCAGCATCTCATGGTCGTCGGCATGGATGTGGCCGAGGCCGAGCGAGATGGCGAAGAGCCCGGCCGACTGCGGCGTGAGATCGAGCCTGGAGGTGTCGGCGCCGCGCACGATGTCGGCCAGTTTGTCGAGGCCAGGGGCCACCAGTTTGTATTCGGCGATGAAGGCATCGAAGCTGCACTTCTCGCCGACATGGCTGAACTTCACGCCGGGGATGTCATAGGGCACCGCGCCGGTTTCCTTGGCCGTGGCCAGCACCTTGTCGGCCGGCACGTAGAGGAACTCCGGCTCCTTCTCGATGAAGCGCTTGATCAGCCACGGACAGGCGATGCGGTCGATCTTGGGGCGTTCGCGGGTTACCCATTTCATTTGGCTTCTCCTTCCTTGAGTGGTTCGGTCGGCAGGCCGTCGGCGCGCCAGGCGCCGATGCCGCCGGCAACGGCCACGGCATCGACGCCGCGCTCGCGCAGCTTGGCGGCGCAGTTGCCGCCGATCTCGAAGCCCCAGGCGCAATAGACCAGCGCCTTGGCGCCGCGTGGC
>MEMN01000168.1:0-1425 GCA_001767945.1 Alphaproteobacteria bacterium RIFCSPHIGHO2_12_FULL_66_14
CGCCGTTTCCGCCGTCGGACAAGGCCGGCTGGGATCGCATCCGCGAGGTCGCCGACTTCTTCGAGCCTTATCGCGAAACCGTGGGTGCCGGCATTTCCAAGGAGAAGCCGGTCGACCTAGTGGGATATCGCTATCCGATCATCGCCACCTATGCCAACACCAGCGCCGACGAGGTCTATTCGCTGGTCAAGGCCATCGACGAGTCGATGGACCTGATCAAGAACATCACCGGCAGTTCCAAGAACTGGGCGCCGGACATCGCAGGCAAACCGCCGGCCGATGCCCCGTGGCATGACGGCGCGATCAAGTACCTGAAGGAGAAGGGCATCTGGACCGCCGAGCATCAGGCCTGGCAGGACAAGCGCCTGGCACGTCTCAAGAAGCTCGAGGCCGGCTGGGCCGATGCGCAGAAGAAGTTCAAGGGCCAGGGTGACGAGGCCTGGGTGAAGTTCTGGGACGACTATCGCGTCAAGACGCTCGGCTTCCGGGCGACCGGCGAGTAGGCCGGAAAATTCAGGCGGGCGGCCCCGGAAGGGGCCGCCCGTTTTCGTTTCGGTGCCGGCCTTCTATCTGCTTCATTAGTTCTTCTCGCCCGGCACGACTTGCCGGGCGAGGGGTGACCTGCCCATCTCTCGTCGCAGTGGCGAAAGAGATCGATGGCCACTACCAGGCAACTCCGCCTCGGCGCCTTCATGCGCCCGGTCAGCATCCACATCGCCGCTTGGCGCCATCCCGGCGGCGCATTCCCTAGGGGGCGGTCTGGGAGTGCCGGCCGCCCGGCTCCGAAATTCCCGCGAGGGCCTCGCCGGCCGGTCGGGCGCCCTCGACGATCGCCAGGTCGCCGAGCGACAGGATGCCGACCAGGCGCTTGTTGCGGTCCACGACCGGCAGGCGCCTGATCTGCTGATCGGCCATGTTGTGGGCGACGTGCTCGGTGTCCTCGTCCTCGTAGCAGTACTTCACTTCGGGGCTCATGATGTCGCGCACCAGAGTCTGGGGCCCCTTGCCCTGGCCGACGGCGCGGATGGCGATGTCCCGATCGGTGATCATGCCGAGCAGCCGTTCATCGTCGCCCACGGGCAGGACGCCGGCATCGATATTCCCCATCATCCCGGCGACATCCCGGATCGTCTGGTTCGGACGGGCGACGAAGACGTCGCGTGTCATCAGGTCGCGCACTTTCATGGTTTTCCTCCTGTGGTGATGAGCCCCCTGTGGTGATGAGCCCGGGGCGCCAATTCCCGATCGACCCCCCTTTGCGAACGCCCGCCGCCGCATGACGTTGCCATGGAATGTTATCGTCGAATGAGCTCTTCTCGTCCGAGCCGTCTTGCCGGGCGGGCCGGCAGGGGCGACATAGGGTGCCATGAGCCCCAAACGCCAACTCCGCCTCGGCGCCTTCATGCGCCCGGTCAGCATCCACAC
>MEMN01000168.1:1611-1977 GCA_001767945.1 Alphaproteobacteria bacterium RIFCSPHIGHO2_12_FULL_66_14
GACGCTTCTGCCGGCGCTCGCCCAGCACACCAAACATCTCGGCCTGATCGCGACCGCCTCGACCACCTTCGAGCCGCCCTACACGATCGCGCGGCGCTTCGCCTCGCTCGACCATATCTCCGACGGCCGCGCCGGCTGGAATCTCGTGACCACGTCGAACCCCGACGCCGCGCTCAATTTCGGCATGGACGAGCAGATGGAGCATGGCGAACGCTATGCCCGCGCCCGCGAGTTCTACGATGTCGTGACCGGCCTCTGGGATTCATGGGCCGACGACGCCTTCATCCGCGACGTCGAGGCCGGCCTCTACTTCGATCCCGGCAAGCTCCATGTGCTCAATCACAAGGGCAAGTACCTGAAGGTGCG
>MEMN01000168.1:1997-2064 GCA_001767945.1 Alphaproteobacteria bacterium RIFCSPHIGHO2_12_FULL_66_14
GGCCCGTCCAGGGCTGGCCGGTGATGGTGCAGGCCGGCGCGTCGGACGCAGGCCGCCAGCTCGCCGC
>MEMN01000168.1:2097-3271 GCA_001767945.1 Alphaproteobacteria bacterium RIFCSPHIGHO2_12_FULL_66_14
GCCGATCGAGGCCGGCCGCGCCTTCTATGCCGACGTGAAGGGACGGGCGGCGAAGATCGGCCGCAATCCCGATCACATAAAAATTCTGCCCGGCGCCTTCACCATCATCGGCTCCTCGCTCGAGGAGGCGCAGGAGAAGCGGCTCAGGCTCGACAGCCTGGTGAGCTGGGACAGCGGCATCGCCGCCCTCTCGATCGCCACCGGCGTCGATGCGCGCACGTTCGATCCCGACGGGCCGCTGCCCGAGATCCCCGAGACCAACCAGAGCAAGAGCGGCCGCGAGCGCGTGATCGCCCTGGCCAGGCGCGAGAATTTGACGGTGCGCCAGATCGCCGGACGTCTCGGCGGCTACGGCGGCCTCGCCATGATGGGCACGCCGAAAATGATCGCCGACCAGATGGAGGAGTGGCTGGTGACGGAAGCCAGCGACGGCTTCAACGTCATGTTCCCCTACCTGCCGGGCGGCCTCGACGATTTCGTGAACAAGGTCGTGCCCGAGCTGCAGCGCCGCGGCATCTTCCGCACCGAGTACGAGGGCAAGACGCTGCGCGAGAATTTGGGCCTGCCGCGACCGGAGAACCAGTTCTTCCCGGCCGCCAGCCGCAAGGCCGCGGAGTGATTTCTTCTCCTCCCCCGTCTCGGGGGAGGTGGCCGAAGGCCGGAGGGGGTCGTCGCAAGACGACGCCACCTCCCCATGTGAATGGGGAGGAAGGTTTGATATCGCTCTAAAGTCTTGCATATGTATATACATATGCAATACTGAGATCGATGACGCAGGCCTTCGACGGCTTCGACTGGGATGCAGGCAATCGGGCGAAATGCCAGAAACACGGCGTGTCGGTCGCCGATATCGAGAGTCTTTTCTCGGGGCCGGTCGCCATCTTGCCCGATCCGACTCACTCCGTCCGGGAAACGCGCTTGAAAGCGATCGGATACACGGAGCAGGGCCGAGCGGTATTTTTGGTCTTTACCGAGCGTCGGCGCGGCGTCCGCCGGCTGCTGAGGCCCATCAGCGCCCGCTACATGCATGCAAAGGAGATCAAGGCTTATGAAAAAGCGATTGCCCAGCTTGGCCAGTGACCGCGCCGCTGAGGCGTTCGTCGCCAAGGCTGACCTGTCGGCCTATGATCTTTCGGGCTTGCGATTGGTGCGTTACGAATTGAAGCCGAAGGAC
>MEMN01000168.1:3321-3580 GCA_001767945.1 Alphaproteobacteria bacterium RIFCSPHIGHO2_12_FULL_66_14
TCGCGCGAAACGGGCGGGAATTCCCTACCAGAGATTTATCCGCATGGCGCTGGAGCAAGCTGTCCAGACCGGCCGGCGATCATCGTGACTTTCGAAATCAACGTCGCCAGCGCCGACGACGTCGCGCGCATGGCTGGGTGGGCGGCCGACGAGGGCTGGAACCCCGGCAACACCGATGCGCTCGCTTTCCATGCCGCCGATCCCGGCGCCTTCCTGATCGGCCGCCTAAATGGCCGGCCGGTCGCCTGCATTTCGGTGG
>MEMN01000168.1:4087-4365 GCA_001767945.1 Alphaproteobacteria bacterium RIFCSPHIGHO2_12_FULL_66_14
TGCCCGACCGCAACAAGCCCGCGGTGACGCTCGCCGAACGAATGGGCCTCAAACCCGCGTTCGAAACCGCGCGCATGTACACCGGCCCGGATCCGGCGGTCGACTATGCCGGCCTGTTCGGCGTGACGAGTTTGGAGTTGGGTTAGACCTCTTCCGGACCGCGAGCCGGAGGCTCGCGGTCCGGAAGATCATGAGCGGGATCGCCTACGCCGCCGCCAGCGCCGCGCCGACCGCGTCTTCGACGCGTTCGAGCCAGACGAACTCCAGTGCCTTACGCA
>MEMN01000168.1:4476-5301 GCA_001767945.1 Alphaproteobacteria bacterium RIFCSPHIGHO2_12_FULL_66_14
GCACCAGGCCGCGCAGGCTGATCTCGCCGGTCATGGCGGTGTCGCTGCGGATGGTGCGGCCGGTCAGCAGCGAGGTCAGCGCCATGAACATGGCGACGCCGGCGCTGGGGCCGTCCTTGGGCGTGGCGCCGGCCGGCACATGGACATGGATGTCGCTTTTCTCGATCAGGCCGGCCTCGATGCCGAGAGCGTCCGCCTGTCCCTTGACCAGGGTGAGCGCGGCCTGGACGCTCTCGCGCATGACCTCGCCCAGCTGGCCCGTCAGGATCAGCTTGCCGCTGCCCGGCGTGCGCGCCGCCTCGATGAACAGGATGTCGCCGCCGACCGGCGTCCAGGCAAGCCCGGTGGCCACGCCCGGCACGCTGGTGCGCATGGCGACGTCGTTCTCGAACCGCACCGGCCCCAGCAGCTTCTCCAGATCGGCGACACCGATCGTGACCTTGGTGGCCGTGCCCTCGGCGATCTCCACCGCGACATGGCGCAGCGCCCGGCCGATCTCGCGTTCGAGATTTCTCACACCGGCTTCGCGCGTAAAACCCGCGATGATCTGCTTCAGTGCTGCATCGTCGATCTCGGCCTGGCCGGGTTTCAGCCCGTTGGCTTCCAGTTGGCGGCGCACCAGGTAGCGCTTGGCGATCTCGAGCTTCTCGCCGGCGGTGTAGCCCGTGAGCGCGATGATCTCCATGCGGTCGCGCAGCGGGCCGGGGATGGTGTCGAGCATGTTGGCCGTCGTGATGAACACCACGCGGCTCAAGTCAAACGGCACGTCGAGGTAGTTGTCGCGGAAGGTGCCGTTCTGCTCGGGGTCGAGCACCTCCAGCATCG
>MEMN01000168.1:5392-7099 GCA_001767945.1 Alphaproteobacteria bacterium RIFCSPHIGHO2_12_FULL_66_14
CTGGATGATGTTGCCGGGCAGCGCGCCGATGTAGGTCCGGCGATGGCCGCGGATCTCGGCCTCGTCGTGCACGCCGCCCAGGCTGACGCGCGCGAACTTGCGGCCCATGGCGCGGGCGATCGACTGGCCGAGCGAGGTCTTGCCGACGCCCGGCGGGCCCACGAAGCACAGGATCGGCGCCTTGCCCTCGGGCGCCAGCTTGCGCACGGCGAGATATTCGACGATGCGCAGCTTGATCTTCTCGAGGCCGTAGTGGTCCTGGTCGAGCACGCGCCGGGCCTCGGCGATGTCGATCGGCGGCGCCTCCGGCAGCGCCCACGGCAGCTCGAGCAGCGTGTCGAGGTAGGTGCGGATCATGCCGTGCTCGGCCGCCGCATCGGGCGTGCGCTGCAGCCGGCGCAGTTCCTTGCGCGCCACGGCCTCGACCTCGGGCGGCATTTTGGCGTCGCCGATCGCCTTCTCGAGGTCGGCCATCTCCTGCTTGTTGCTGCCGTCCTCGCCCAGCTCGCGCTCGATCGCCGCCTTCTGCTCGCGCAGCAGCATCTCGCGCTGCCGCGCGTCGAGCGAGGCCTTGGTCGACTGGCCGATCTGGTTGGACAGCCGCAGCACCTCCAGCCGCTGGGCAATCAGCGCCGAGACCTTGTCGAGGCGCGGCACCAGCTCGACCGTCTCGAGGATCTCCTGCTTCTCCGCCGGCTTGGAATCGAGATAGGTCGCGGCGAGATCGGCCAGTGCGCCGGCCGATTCGGTCGCCTCGACGGTCTGGCGCAGCTCGGGCGGCACCTGCGGCAGGAGGTCCATGACCTCGCGCACCTGGCCCTGCAGCACCAGGAAGCGCGCCTCGATCTCGGGCCCGGCACCTGTCGGCTCGACGACAGGCAGGCCGCGCGCCAGCAGGAACGGGTGGCCCTCGACGAACTCGGTGATGTTGAAGCGCTGCACGCCCTGGCAGATCACGTGATGCGTGCCGTCGGGCGCCGTGACGTAGCGCACGATGTTGGCCACCGTGCCGACGCGGTGAAGGTCGTCCGGGGCGACCTCGGCCTTCTCGGGGTCGCGCTGCAGCACGACCAGGATCTGGCGCTGCTCGCGCACCGCCTGCTGGGCCGCGGCCACCGTCGCCGGCCGGCCGATCGCCAGCGGAAACACCATCTCCGGGAACAGCACCATGTTGCGCGTCGGCACCACGATCAGCGCATCCGCCGGCAGCGGCGGCATCGGCGGCATCGCCGGTTGTCCCGCGGCGGCGGGACCGGGGGCTTTCAGCTCGTTGGGCATCTCGTCGGGTGCACTCATGGCTGCCCCCTTTTTGCGCCGGCCTTGGTCAGGCTGACCACCAGGCAGCCGTTCACCGCCGCCCGGCGCACCGAGCCGTAGCGGCCGGCCGGCAGCGCGATCCGCCGCTCGAACCGGCCCTGCGGCAATTCCAGGCGATGGATGGTGGCGGTGCGCAGTTCATCCGGCAGGACGCGGACGCCGGCAATGACCAGCACACCGTTCTCGATCACGGCCACGACCTGTTCAGGATCGACGCCGGGCAGGGCCGCCAGGATCAGGACCTCGTCGTCGGTCTCCAGCATGTCGACCTGCGGCTCCCAGTTCGCGCCCCGCGAATCTCCAGCGGCGTGCTTGGGAAGCATCCAGTATGCGACTCCCATGGTGAACTGGAGCAGCCACCCGACCAGGAGCAGTTCCCCGTGGGCCGCC
>MEMN01000169.1:0-5364 GCA_001767945.1 Alphaproteobacteria bacterium RIFCSPHIGHO2_12_FULL_66_14
GAGCAAATCGGTCGAGTAGCTACGTCCCAGCGTATCGCCGCCGGCTGGCACTTCCCGCCACTTCTCACGAGATACATCAAGAAATTCCATTGTCCTCGCCTGCCCGAACCGGTGTCCGAAATTATGCTTTCAGCACACCTTTTACCCATTCCCCAGCCGCGACAACGATGTTCGCCGAGAGTGGCTCACCTTCAACCCATCGACGGGCCAAACCGGTTGTTTGTGATAACGTTAGAATCTCATATTTCAACTCTCCCCGCAGCGTCTCGAGCAACGCCGCCTCGCTGCTCCCCTGCGCCCGCAAGGCACCGTCGCTCAGCTCCATCATCAACAAAGGCCGCATCTTCGTCAGCACATTGCGCGCACCGGCAATCACATTGGCCTCCCCGCCCTCGACGTCGATCTTGACGATATCGACGCGCGGCAGGCCGAGCCGAGCCACCATGGCGTCCAGTGTTTCCAGCGGCACGCGCTCGACGCGGGCAGGCACCACGTCGTCGTGGGCGAAACTGCCCAGCGTGTTGTGGCCAGTGTGCGCGCCGTGGGCAAGGCGGAGGTCGGCATGGCCCGCGGCCGCACCAAGGGCGGCCGGCACGACTTCGACGTTGGCGATGCCATTGCGCGCCAGATTACGCTCGAGATGCCCGCGTTCGCGCGAGCTCGGCTCGACCGAGACGACACGCCCCTCCGGCCCGACCCTCCGCGCCGCGAACAGCGTGTAGTAGCCGTCGTTGGCGCCGACATCGACGAAGACCATGCCGGGCCGCAGCAGGCCGTCGAGGAAATTGAACTCATTGGGCTCGAACGAGCCGCAGACGTAGAGGCAGAGGCTATTGTCGTTGCCCAGGGTCACGTCGACCGTCGTGCCGGCGAGCCATTTGACGGTCAGCGGCACCACGAGGCTGTTGTCGCGCGCGGTCTCCCACAAGGCGCCGCGCCGGCACGCCAGCCACTGCCGCTGATCGTAGAATTCCTCGGCAAACGCCCAGCCCGGTCGCGGGCCGAGCTTCGGCGTCCCTGGCGCCCATAATGCCGCGTAGGCCGCCCCGATCCTGGGCGCACGCACGATCAGCCAGCGGCCAAAATTGTCCAGGTGGTAGCCCGCGCCCGAGCAAATCCACGCCCATGCGCTGGCGGCGCTGATCGGACGGCGAGCGACGGTCATGCGGAAGTTCGGGGTCCTCGAAATGCGGTGTCCGGCTAACGCACCCACCGCCGAGCGTCAAGCATGCCTGCAAGTTGCCACAGTCGGCCGATATGCCGCGCCCGCGCGTTGCAGCATTGTTGCAACCGGCTATAAGAATACAATACGAGGCCCTCCTGCCCATCATCGGTCAAATGCCCGCGTCGTTTCTCCGCGTCCTTTGCGCGATCCTCCTGGTCCTGTCTCCCGCCCTCGCATTGGCGCAGGGCTTGCGCGTGGTGGCGCGGGTCAACGACGACGCCATCACCGACTTCGACCTCACCCAGCGCATCCAGTTCGCGATCAAGACCACCGGCCTGCAGGACAGCCCGGACCTGCGCCAGCGAATGGCGGCCCAGGTCCTGCGCCAGATGATCGACGAGCGACTGCAGATCCAGAACGCCAAGCGGCTGGGCGTGCCGGCCTCCGAAGCGGAGGTCCAGCAGCGCCTGAGCGAGATCGAGCGCGGCGCCGGCATGAGCCAGGGCCAATTCAAGCTCTTCCTGCAGAGCATCGGCGTGCCCTACGACAACATCGCCCAGCAGTTCGAAGCGCAGATCGCCTGGGGAAAAATCGTGCGTCGCAAGGTGCGGCCGCAGGTCGAGGTCTCCGAAACCGAAATCGACGATGCGTTGACCCGCCTCCGGGCAAATCTGGGCAAGACCGAATCCCGCGTGGCGGAGATCTTCGTGCCGGTCGATCGGACGGAAAGCGTTGACGAGGCCAAGCGCAGCGCCGACCGCATCCTCGATCAGCTGAAGCGTGGCGCGCCGTTCGCAGCGGTCGCCCAGCAATTCTCGCAGGGTACCTCGTCGCAGACCGGCGGCGACCTCGGTTGGGTCCTGCCGGGATCGCTCGATCCGGCCCTCGACGCGGCAATCAACAAGCTCCAGCCCAGGCAATATTCCGATCCCGTCCGCAGTCCCGCCGGATGGCACATTCTGTACGTCGTCGATCGCCGGCAATTCGCGGCGACGCGGCCCGACGACGTACGACTGAACCTGACGCAGTTGACCCTGTCGTTGCCCATCAACGCTTCGGCTGAGGAAACCAACCGGGCGTCCAGCGATGCGCAGAAGGCGATGTCGGGGGTCCGCCAATGCAGCGACCTGCATGCCCAGGCCCGGCAACTCAAGGGCGCCACCTCCGGCGACCTGCAGGGCGTGCGCATCGGCGACCTGGCAGCCAATCGCCAGATGTACGAGGAAATCCCGCGCCTGAAGGTCGGGGGGACCGCGGGTCCGTTCCGGGTCGCCGAAGGCCTGCAGATCGTGGCCCTGTGCAGCCGGGCCGGCGGCGACGGGCTGCCGACCCGCGAGGCGATCTCGCAGCAGATCCTTCTCCAGAAGCTGGAGGCGGCCAGTCGCCGCTACATGCGCGACCTGCGGCGCACGGCGACCGTCGACGTCAAGCCGTGACACCGGCCCTGCCGCTCGCCATCACCATGGGCGAGCCGGCCGGGATCGGCGGCGAACTCAGCCTCAAGGCCTGGCTGGCACGAAAGCCGTCGGACCGGCCGTTTCTGGTCCTCGACGACGCGGCCCGCCTCGCGGCCCTCGCCCGCGATCTCGACCTCGACGTGCCCTTGCGTGAGATCTCCCGGCCGGCCGACGCGGCGGCGGCCTTTGCAACGGCCTTGCCGGTGCTGCCGGTGAGGCTACGCGCGCCAGCGACACCCGGGCGGCCCGATCCGGTCAACGCGCCGGCGACGCTGGAAGCCATCGAGCGGGGCGCAGCCCTTGCCCTGGCCGGTGACATCGCCGGCGTGGTGACCAATCCCATCCAGAAGAAGACCCTGCAGGAGGCCGGTTTCCGCCATCCCGGACATACGGAATTCCTGGCCGAACTCGCCTCTGCCGCCACGGGCAAGCGGGTCGAGGTCGCGATGATGCTGGCCTGTCCCGGACTCAGGGTGGTCCCGGTCACGATCCATCTCGCCCTGGCCGAGGCGGTGCGCGCGCTCGACGCCGACACCATTGCGCGGGTCGGCCGGATCGCGGCGGCCGGCCTCACCGCGCTGTTCGGCATCGCCCGGCCACGGCTGGTCGTGGCGGCCCTCAATCCGCATGCCGGCGAGCAGGGTGCGATGGGCGACGAGGAACGCCGCGTGATCACGCCCGCGGTCGAGGCCCTGCGGCGCGACGGCATCGACGTGCGTGGCCCCGCCCCGGCCGACACGCTGTTCCATCCGGCCGCGCGCGCGACTTACGACGCGGCGCTGTGCATGTATCACGATCAGGCCCTGATCCCGATCAAGACCATCGACTTCGCCGGCGGCGTCAACGTGACCCTGGGGCTGCCTTTCGTGCGGACGTCACCCGATCACGGCACCGCGCTCGATATCGCCGGCAGCGGCCTAGCCGATCCGACTAGCCTGATCGCCGCCCTCGCGATGGCGGACGACATGGCCCGGCGGCGCCAGACGTGATCCCGGATTCGTCCCGGGTCGATCCCGCGATATCCCGGCTGCCGCCGCTGCGCGAGACCATCGCCGCCCATGGCCTCGACGCCCGCAAGCGCCTCGGCCAACACTTCCTGCTCGACCTCAACCTGACGCGACGCATCGCCCGTGCCGCGGCACCGCTGTCGCCCGGCACCGTGATCGAGGTCGGCCCGGGTCCCGGCGGGTTGACCCGCGCCTTGCTGCTCGAAGGCGCGACCCGTGTCGTCGCCGTCGAAGTGGACCGGCGCGCCATCGCCGCCCTCGAGGAGCTGCAGACGGCTGCCTACAACGTCTCAACGGCCCTCCTGGTGCGCTGGCTGCACGCTGCCGGCGATATCGCCGACATGGTGCTGATGTTCCAGAAGGAGGTCGTCGACCGCCTGGTCGCCGTTCCCCGGACCAAGGACTACGGCCGGCTCTCGGTGCTGGCCCAGCATGTCTGCACCGTGCAGCGCTTGTTCGACGTCGCGCCCTCGGCATTCGTGCCGCCGCCCAAGGTGACCTCCTCGGTGGCCCGACTCACGCCGAGACCACCCGGCAACCGCCTTGCCGATCTCAGGCCGCTGGAGCGTGTGACGGCGGCGGCCTTCGGTCAGCGCCGCAAGATGCTGCGCGGTGCCCTGGCGGGGCTGTTTGGCGACCCTGTGGCGGTCCTGACAGCGCTCGGCCTCGCCCCGACCGCCCGCGCGGAAGAGCTGACGGTGGCCGAGTTCGTGCGTTTGGCCAGCATTCTTGACAAATGAGTGAACGCTCACTACGATCATGGCCATGATCCGATCATTCGCCTTCAATGTTTTTTTCTACCTCGGCACGCTCCTCACTGCCGTGATCGGCATCGTGCTCGTACCGATCCCGACGCCAGTGGTGTTGCGCGGCCTGCTGCACCATTGGGCCCGCGCCGTCGTCTGGGGCATGCGCTGGGTCGGCGGCATGAAAGTCGAATTCCGCGGGCTGGAGCATCTGCCTGCCACCGGGCCGGTCCTGCTCGCCGGAAAGCACCAGAGCGAGTGCGATGGCATTCTGCTGGCCGCCCGGATCCCCGGTATCGCCTTCGTCGCCATGCAGGAGCTGTTCCGTTACCCGCTGATCGGCGCCATCCTCTATCGCCTGCAGATGATCCGCGTCGATGCCTGCGGCGGCGGCAAGGAGCGCGAGAACCTCGCGCAGTTCGCCAAGCGCGCCCACGACAGCGGCCGCCACATCGCGATCTATCCCGAAGGCAACCTGATGACGCCGGGCGAACGCGAACGCTACCGCTCCGGCATCTACTACCTGTATCGCGATCTCGATCTGCCGGTGACGCCGGTCGCAACCTCAGTCGGCCTCGTCTGGAACCGCCGCGACTGGTGGAAGAAGCCTGGCCGCGCCGCGGTCGAATTTCTGCCAGCGATCGAGACCGGTCTCGACAAGCAAACCTTCATGCGCCGTCTGGAAGAAGTCACCGAGAGCGCCAGCGACCGACTGATCGCCGAGTTTTCCGGCCGTCCCTTCACGCCGTCCCAGCTCGTGCTGCGCTCACAGGGCCAGACGGGCAGCGTCCCGCCCGCCTCAGCGGCCCTCGCGCAACGCCTTCACAAATCCTGACAGGCCGAACAGGCGCTCGCGCTTCAACCGCTCGGCGGTGAGGATTGCCTTGAGCTGTGTCAGGCTGGTCGCAATGTCGCGGTTGATGATGACGTAGTCGTATTCCGCCCAGTGGCTCATCTCGTCGGCCGCCTTGCTCATGCGACGGGCGACG
>MEMN01000169.1:5456-6354 GCA_001767945.1 Alphaproteobacteria bacterium RIFCSPHIGHO2_12_FULL_66_14
CGCCTTCTCGACGAGTTGCTGCGTACCCTGCCAATCGATGTCGAACAGCATGTCCCGGCCGGCATCGAGCGCCGCCTCTACCGGCGGACGCGGCGTGCCATAGTAGTGGTCGAATACCCGTGCATGCTCGAGGAACTCGCTGCGGTCGATCATGCCGCGGAAGGTCGGCGTGTCGATGAATTTGTAATCGACCCCGTCCTTCTCGCCCGGCCGCTTCTCGCGCGTCGTGCAGGAGACGCTGAGCTGTATCTGGGAATCGTTCTCCAGCAAAAGCCGCGACAGGGTTGTCTTGCCGGCGCCTGAGGGCGAGGACAGCACCAGCATGAGGCCGCGCCGCTGAACGACGGGCGTCTCGGCGTCATTCGACATTCTGAACCTGCTCCCGCATGCGCTCAACGGCGCCCTTGAGGTCGATGCCGATGCGCGTCAGCTCGATGTCGGCAGACTTCGAGCACAGCGTATTGGCCTCGCGATTGAACTCCTGGCAGAGGAAGTCGAACTTGCGGCCGACCGGATTGTCCGCCCGCGCCTCGGCCAGCAGGCTCCGCGCCTGGGCAATATGGGCCGTCAGCCGGTCGAGTTCCTCGCGCACATCGGCCTTGCCGACCAGCAGCGCCACTTCCTGCGCGAAACGCTCCTCCGAGAGCGGCGGCACACGCTCCATGAGCTCGGCGAGCTGGCCTTCGAAACGGGCGCGCACCGTGCCGATCTGGGCCTGCGCCCGCTCGGTGGCGCGCTTGCACAGGCCCTCGATCTCGCCGACGTGGCCATCGATCACCTTGGCCAGCGCCTTCCCTTCGCCGGCACGGGCGGTGACCAGCGCCTTCAACACCTCGTCGAGCGTAGCGGTGAGCGCCTTGTCGAGCGCGGCGAGCGCCTCCTCGGTCTGCTCGCCCTC
>MEMN01000169.1:6394-6488 GCA_001767945.1 Alphaproteobacteria bacterium RIFCSPHIGHO2_12_FULL_66_14
TCGGCCGACGGTGCTGCGGCGCCCGTGCTCTTGCGCACCTCCTCGACCAGGACGCCCAACTCGGCCAGCAACGCGCGATTAATGCGTAACGGAC
>MEMN01000170.1:0-4628 GCA_001767945.1 Alphaproteobacteria bacterium RIFCSPHIGHO2_12_FULL_66_14
CCTCGCTCGTCCTTCTGTTCGTGGGCAGGGTCGTTTCCGGCATCACTGCCGCCACCATCACGACATCGATGGCCTATATTGCCGACGTGACGCCGGCGGATCGCCGCGCCAAGGCGTTCGGCATCGTCGGCATGGCATTCGGCCTGGGCTTCGTGCTGGGGCCGGCGATCGGCGGCCTGCTGGGCGGCCTCGATCCGCGCCTGCCGTTCTGGGTGTCGGCGGCCGCCTGCCTGGTGAACGCTGCCTTCGGCTGGTTCGTGCTGCCGGAATCGCTGCCACCCGAGCGCCGCATGGCCTTTTCCTGGAAACGTGCCAGTCCCCTGGGTTCGCTCGCGCTGCTGCGTAGCCATACCCAGCTGCTAGGACTCGCCGCCGCCAACTTCTTCGGCCAGGTCGCCCACCATGTGCTGCCGGCGGTGTTCGTACTCTATGGCGCCTATCGCTACGGCTGGGGCGAGACCGTCGTCGGACTGACGCTCGCCGGCGTAGGTGTCTGCTCCGCAGTCGTGCAGGGGCTGCTGGTCGGACCGGCCGTGGCGCGGCTGGGCGAGCGCTGGGCGATGATCATGGGCCTGCTGTTCGGCGCGGCCGGCATGGTGATTTACGGCCTGGCGCCCACCGGGCTCTGGTTCTGGATCGGCGTGCCGGTGATGTCGTTGTGGGGGTTGGCCGGCCCAGCTTCGCAGAGCCTCATGAGCCGTCTGGTCGGCCCTTCCGAACAAGGCCAGCTCCAGGGCGCCAACACCGCCTTGATGAGCATCGCCGGCCTAGCGGCGCCGGGCCTGTTTGCTCTTACCTTTGCCTACTTCATCGAGCCGCTGCCCGGCCGGCTTCAATTGCCCGGTGCGCCCTACCTGCTCGCCGCGCTTCTATTGATCCTGGCAGCGGCGACCGCTGAGCGGGTTACGGCACCTCGGCGACCCGGCGGCCGGCATCGGTGAGCTTGCACACCAGCCAGTCAGGCTTCAGCGGATTATTGAACCAGGGCTCGGCCCAGCCACGGTCGACGCAGCGCCGCACGATAGCGTCGTCGACGCTCTGGCCGTCGAGGTCGAAAAGCGGCAGCTTGCCTCCCGCTTGGGTAAGGCCGCGGCGTAGGTAGAGCATCTCGACAAGCGTTGGAAGATCACCTTCCAACTCGTTGTCGTTCAGCGACAAAATATCTAGCGGGCGCGCTTGTTGATGCGCGAAAGTATGGCTGGCAAACACGGCGGCGTCCCCCTCTGACGATGCCGAAAAGATCAAATAAATCAGGCGGATGTCGCCGTTTCCGGAGATTTCTACCCGACTTGGCGGTCAGGGGCCCGAGCCGCTGCCCCCCGGCAGCGGTCCACGGTCCCGACCTAGTTCTGTGCCTTCAGCGTGCTGCGCAATTGTGTCAGCGCCTGCTCGAGATCTTCCAGCACCGTTTCAATTTCCCGGCGTTTATGCAGGTCCAGCATGGCGGCCCGCGGCGTCGTGGTCGACGGCTGTGGACCGGTCCGAGGCAACGGCTGGCGCACGGCGCCGCCGGTCATCGCTTCGGCGCGCGCCGACACGATGCGCAGACTTTCAAGCGCACTTTCCGCCGCCAGATCCAGGCGCTGCGGCTGCGGCAGGCGGCCACGGCTCTCCTTCAGAAGGCGCTGCACGCCCTTGATGGTGTAGCCGTCGTCGTAAAGCAGCGTGCGAATACGGCGCAGGAGGTCGATATCCTCTGGCCGGTAGTAGCGCCGGCCGCCGCCCCGCTTGAGCGGACGGACCTGGCTGAACTTGCTTTCCCAGAACCGCAGCACGTGCTGCGGCACATCCAGTTCGGTCGCGACTTCGCTGATCGTGCGAAACGCCTGCGCCGACTTTTCAACCCGCCTTTCGACGGTCTGAGCCGATACGGCCATGACAAAACCCCCACATTTCCCCAATTACCCCTTAGTTTCCGCCGGGCGCCCCATTGATCAGAGATTTAAGGACGTTCGACGCTCGAAAGACGAGTACGCGCCGTGGCAGGATTGGTACTTCCTGCCCCGTCTTCGGATTACGGCCGATGCGCTGACCTTTGTCGCGAACGGTAAAACTCCCGAAAGACGAGATCTTCACTGATTCGCCACGCGCCAACGCCTCCACAACCTCGGAGAGAATGGTCTCAACGAGATCACTGGACTCGTTGCGAGACAGCCCCACTTCCTGGAACACTGACTCGCTCAGATCAGCGCGCGTGATAGTCCGGCCTTCCACTCCGGTACCCTTCCTTCCCCCACTTAATCCATACTCTAAGGTTGGAAAGCGGTCAATATCAGTAGGATAGAGGATGGACTTGAATCGCCGTCTGTTCACGTTCCGTTGCGGGCGATTTTGGTCTCAGTCACTACAGGCGAAACGCCTACCAGCGGACGAGAGAGGCACCCCAGGCCAAGCCACCGCCAATGCCTTCAAGAAGCAGCAAATCGCCTTTTTTGATGCGCCCGTCCTTCACTGCCGCATCGAGGGCGAGCGGGATCGACGCAGCCGACGTATTGGCGTGCCGGTCGACGGTGACCACCACCCGCTCCGGCGGCAGGCCGAGCTTACGCCCAGTCCCGTCGATGATGCGTTTGTTCGCCTGATGCGGCACCAGCCAGTCGATGTCCTTGGTCTCGAAGCCGGCCTTGGCCAGCACTTCGCCCACGACCATCGCCATGTTGACGACCGCGTGCTTGAAGACCTCCTTGCCTTCCATGCGCAGGAAACCGGTGGTCCGGGTCGAGGACGGACCGCCATCGACATAGAGGATGTCGTGCTGGCGGCCGTCGGAATGCAGGGCGTTGGCGAGGACACCACGGTCTGCCGACGTCCCCTTGCCCTCCTCGGCACGCAGGACGACGGCGCCAGCGCCGTCGCCGAACAGCACGCAGGTACCGCGGTCGTTCCAGTCGAGAATCCGGGAAAAGGTCTCGGCGCCGATCACCAGCGCAGTCGAGGCGAGACCGGTCTTGATCATGCTGTCGGCCACCGACAGGCCATAGACGAAGCCGGCGCAGACGGCCTGCATGTCGAAGGCCGCGCCCCGGGTCATGCCGAGTTGAGCCTGCACGCGCGTCGCGGTGGCCGGAAACGTCTCGTCCGGTGTGGCCGTCGCCAGGATGATGAGGTCGAGATCGGAGGCCTTCAATCCCGCGTGGGCCAATGCCCGTTCCGAGGCCTTGAGCGCCAGATGCGACGTCATCTCGCCGTCGGCCGCAATATGACGCTGGCGGATGCCGGTTCGCTGCTGGATCCACTCGTCCGAGGTATCCATTGTCTTGGCAAGGTCGGCGTTGGTAACCACACGCTCCGGCAGATAGGCGCCGCAACCCTGGACGACGGAACGGATCACGCGCTTCCTCCGCCTGCCTGCAGCGCCGGCGCCTCCGCGGTCGACGCCACCTCATGCAATTTGGCAAGCCCTTCGACGAGTTTGTTCTTGTATTCGTAGCGGACCATATCGATCGCCACGCCGATGGCATAGGCGAAGCCCAGCGCATCGGTGCCGCCGTGGCTCTTCACGCAGACTCCATCGAGGCCCAGAAACACGCCGCCATTGTAACGCCGCGGATCGACCCGCTTGCGCAGCTTGACCCAGGCGCCCGAGGCGAAAAGGTAGCCGATCTTGGCAAAGGTCGAGGTCCTGAAGGCATCGCGCACGAAGCTGGTATAGAGCTTTGCGGTGCCTTCGATGGTCTTCAGCGCGACGTTTCCGGTGAAGCCGTCAGTCACGACGACGTCGACCTTTCCGGCACCAATGTCGTTGCCCTCAACAAATCCGTGGAAGGACACCGGCGAGCCTTCGCGGCGCAGCCACAAGGCCGCCTGCCGCAGTTCCTCGTGCCCCTTCAGTTCCTCGGAGCCGACGTTCAGCAGGCCTACCGTCGGCTCGCTGAGCCCCAGCAGGACCTGTGCGAACACGCTGCCCATGACGGCGAACTCGGCGAGATTGTCGGCGTCGCACTCGAGGTTGGCACCAAGATCCAGCATGACCGTCTCGCCCCGGTTGGTCGGGATGAACGAGGCCAGAGCCGGCCGGTGGGCGCCTTCGAGCATGCGCATGGCCACCATAGAGATGGCGAGCAGCGCGCCGGTGTTGCCGGCCGACACCACAGTATCGGCGCGGCCCTGGGCGGCGGCGTCCACGGCCAGCCACATGCTCGACTGACGGCGTCGGCGCAGTGCGAAGGATGGCTTGTCGTCGGCGCTGACGGCGTCCTCGGCCGGCACGATCTCAAGCGCCTGCGCCAGCCCCTTGCGCCGGTCGACCAGCGGCTTCAGCCGCGTCGGATCCCCGAACAGGAGGAAGGACGCTCCGGGATAGCGTTCACGGGCAATGTCGGCTCCGTTCACGACGACTTCGGGCGCGTTATCCCCACCCATCCCGTCGAGTGCCAGAACGACCTTACCCACGCTCACGAGGATGCTCTGCCTGTCAGTTGCCAGCTCATTGCCGGCGCGCGCTGCGGCCTACTTCTCGGCCGACGTCGCGTCGGCCAGAACCGGCATGTCTTCGCGGTAGTAACCGCAATGCGAGCAGACCATGTGCGGCCGCTTGAGTTCGCCGCAATTCTTGCACTCGATATACGCCATGGTCGGCAGTGCGTGGTGGGCCCGGCGCATGTTGCGGCGGGACTTTGAAATCTTTT
>MEMN01000170.1:4636-10712 GCA_001767945.1 Alphaproteobacteria bacterium RIFCSPHIGHO2_12_FULL_66_14
TTAGCGCCCGCGGCGGGGCTTGTCTCTGAGCGCGGCCAGTCCGGCAAAGGGATGCCGCTGCTGCCCGGGTGCGCCCCTCCGAGCCCCGCCCTTAGGCTTGGGCAGGACATCCTCCAGTTTCACGCCCGGCCGGCGGGGATAAGGCTCGGCCACCAATGAAAGCTGTTCGGCAACGATTTCGCCGACATCGAGCATATTTCCCGCAAGCGGCTCCGGGGCATCAGCCTGGGCATTCAACACGGCCTCGCCGCTTTCCGGATCAAGCTCTTCGGCCAAATTCTTCTTGAAGACGATGCGAAAGACATCGTCGAGTTCCTGCGCTACCGGCTCGAGGGTCAAGACGCAGGCCTGGACGATCTTCCCCCGCAGGCGGCCTTCAACGACGACCTGACCGCCAAGCTGGAGATCCACCGTCACCCGGGCGGCAAGGTCCTTGAGGTCGAGAAAGCCGAATCTCTTGGCCAGCGCCGCGCATTCGGCCTCGCTGGCCACGATGTCCAATGCCGCGCCGGTTCTGCCGAGTCGTTCGAGGTCCACAAATCTCTCTATTTCAGATTTGTATTTGTTATCAATATATTCTGTCATTTTATTAATCTATTTCATCAAGTCGTTACGGGGCGTGTCGGCAAGCCTCTTGGCGTACTGGCCTACATACGCCTCGAGCCGGCTCACCGCAGCGGCGACGGGCGGCCTACCGCCATAGGCGTTACGTCGCAAGACCTCCGCCAACGGCGTCGGGCCACCGGCAAGCGCTTCTCGATAGGCGAGCGAGCGCCCGTGCAAGCCCTCGGCCATGATCTTGATCCGGCGCCCGACGCCCAGGTCCTGTGCGCCCAGTTCGCGCAGCGTGACATCGAGGTGACGGAACATGGCGTCGAAGAAGGCCTGGGCCAGCCGTCCGCCATCGGGCTCGCGACGCAGACGGTCGATGGCAAGCGCCGCATGCAGGGCCAGCGCATCGAACCGGCCATCGAGCGTATCGGGAATACCGCAGGTGTCGAACAATTCCGGTAAGCGCGCCTGCTCCGCCGTCCGGAGATAGAACGCATCGGCAAACTTGTCTTCGGCGCTCTTGCGGCGGAACACGACTCGACTCCCTGCGGCCATGGGCTCCGGTTGACCCGGAACGATCGTCGCGACATGTTGTGCACCGTCTTTTCCTGGAACCCAAGCCCTACTCAAGCACCCGCCATGCGCCGCATCGCCACCCTCGCCTTCACTAGCGCCCTGCTCGCCCCAGCTGTGGCAGGGCTGACAGGCTGCGACGGTCACTTCAACCAACGCGGCTTCGCGGCGACACCTGGCTCGGTGGAGAAACTCGAGGCAGGCACACAGAGCCGCGAAGACGTGGTTCGTCTCATCGGCTCGCCGTCGGCGGTCGCCACCTTCAATCCGAACGTCTGGTACTACATCAGCGAAACACAGGAATCGTATGCCTTTCTCAAACCGGAGATCACCCAGCAGAAGGTTGTCCAGGTCACGTTCAACGAATCCGGCCGCGTTGCGTCGATAAAGAACTATGATCTGAAGGACGCGGAGAACATCGCCATGGTCCAGCGCATCACACCGACCTCCGGTAAGGAGCTGACAGTGCTGGAGCAGATCCTGGGCAACGTCGGCAAGTTCAATCCCGCCGGCAAGAAAGAAGCGACCGTCGGTGCGCCGACCGGTGGTGGCGGCATCTGAGGCCTGCGCCGCGCTTCATTTTAGCCCACACGGAAATAGAAAAGCCCCGGTCATGGACCGGGGCTTTTCCGTAGCGGCTCGGTGTCGCCGTCTCAGTGCGCGAGGACGGCGAGCAACAGCAAGGCCACGATGTTGGTGATCTTGATCATCGGGTTCACGGCCGGTCCGGCGGTGTCCTTGTAGGGGTCGCCGACGGTATCGCCGGTCACCGCTGCCTTGTGGGCCTCGGATCCCTTGCCGCCGAAGTGGCCTTCCTCAATGTACTTCTTGGCGTTGTCCCAGGCACCACCGCCCGCCGTCATCGAGATGGCGACGTAGATGCCGGTGACGATCACACCCAGCAGCATGGCGCCCACCGCCGCGAAGGCGTCGGCGCGGCCTGCGATGGCGGCGATCACGAAGAACAGCACGATCGGCGACAGAACCGGCAGCAGCGACGGGATCATCATCTCCCTGATCGCAGCCTTGGTGAGCATGTCGACGGCACGGCCGTAGTCCGGCCGATCCGTGCCCGCCATGATGCCTGGCTTCTCCTTGAACTGGCGGCGCACTTCCTCGACCACCGCCTGGGCGGCACGGCCGACGGCCAGCATGGACATGCCGCCGAACAGATACGGCAAGCCGCCGCCGATCAGCAGACCGACCACGACGTAAGGGTTGGTCAGCGAGAAGCTGACCGCCTTCACGCCAAGTTTGCCCTGGGCAATGAAGTAGTCGAGGTCCGAGGTGTAGGCCGCGAACAACACCAGCGCGCCGAGGCCGGCCGAGGCAATGGCGTAGCCCTTGGTGACGGCCTTGGTGGTGTTGCCGACAGCATCGAGCGCATCGGTGTTCTTGCGCACTTCCTTGGGCAAACCCGCCATTTCGGCAATGCCGCCAGCGTTGTCGGTGACCGGGCCGTAGGCGTCGAGCGCCACAACCATGCCAGCGAGCGCCAGCATGGCGGTCGTGGCGATGGCGATGCCGAACAGGCCGGCCAGCACGTAGCAGATCACGATGCCTGCGCAGATCAGCAGCGCCGGCCCGGCCGTGGCTTCCATCGACATTGCGAGACCCGCGATCACGTTGGTGCCGTGGCCGGTGACCGAGGCCTTGGCGACGGCCTTGACCGGGCGATAGTCGGTGCCGGTGTAATATTCCGTGATCCAGACAATGATGCCGGTGATGGCAAGTCCCACCAGCGAGCACCAGAACAGCGACATGCCGGTGAACGACTTGTCGCCCACCTTCAGCACCGTGCTCATGCCGATCAGTTGGTCGGTGGCGAAGTAGATGGCCGGGATCGACAGCACGGCGGCCACGATCACGCCCTTGTACATCGCCCACATGATGTTGCCGTTCGAGCCAAGCCGAACGAAGTAGGTGCCGATGATCGAGGTGATGATGCAGGCGCCGCCGATGACCAGCGGATAGGACATCAGTTTGGAGACCAGCATCGGATCGGCGGCGAAGAAGATCGACGCCAGGACCATCGTGGCGACGGTCGTCACCGCGTAGGTCTCGAACAGGTCGGCCGCCATGCCGGCGCAGTCGCCGACGTTGTCGCCCACGTTGTCGGCGATGGTGGCCGGGTTGCGCGGGTCATCTTCGGGAATTCCCGCCTCTACCTTGCCGACCATGTCGCCGCCGACGTCCGCACCCTTGGTGAAGATGCCGCCGCCTAGGCGGGCGAAGATCGAGATCAGCGAAGCGCCGAAGCCGAGCGAGACCAGCGCGTCGATCATGTCGCGGCTGCCGCCGGGCACGCCCATCTTGAGCAGCACCGCGTAGTAGCCGCCGACGCCGATCAAGGCGAGGCCCGCGACCAGCATGCCGGTCACCGCACCCGCCTTGAAAGCGAGATCGAGCCCCTGGGCCAGGCTTTTCTGGGCGGCCACGGCGGTACGCACATTGGCGCGCACCGACACGTTCATGCCGATGAAGCCGGTGGCGCCCGACAGCACAGCGCCGATCAGGAAGCCCACGGCCGAGTATTTGCCGAGCAGGATGGCGAGCACGACGAGCACGACGACGCCCACAACGGCGATGGTCGTGTATTGGCGCCGCAGATAGGCACCCGCACCCTCCTGGATGGCCTGGGCGATCTCTTGCATACGTGGAGTGCCGGCGTCGGCGGCCATGACACGCGACGCGGTAACGACGCCATACAGCACGGCGATGACGCCGCAGCCAATGACGGCCATAAGGACAGAAGACATCGTTTCTAACCTATTGTTTTTTCGGCGTTTTCAGCCCGGCGCACGCCGAAGTCAACGACTCCCCCCGGCGCGAGGCGGGCGGAAAATGACAGAACAGCCCCGTCTTCGCAACAAGTCGGTGGGAAAACACCTAATTGCCTCAAAGGCTTGGCGTCAGACGCGCGAAGGGTGCCGCAACCGGAAGACCGCGATCACCACCATGGCGACGAGCACCAGGGCCAGCGCCACGTAGTTCAGTACGGCCCAGCCTTGGAGTTCCAGGACCACGCTCGCCATCAAGCTGGCGACGGTCGTCACGCCGAACACCATGAAATCGTTGAAAGCCTGGGCTTTGCCGCGTTCGGACGGCCGATAGGTGGTGGTGAGCAGGGTCGTGGCGCCAACGAACAGGAAGTTCCAGCCCACGCCGTTCAGGGCAAGGGCGCCCCGGAAATGCCATTCGGTGACGCCCATCAGGGCCACCGCAACACCACCGACCAAAACCACGATGCCGGCGATCATCACATTGAAGATGCCGAAACGGGCGATCAGGTGCCCAGTAAAGAACGACGGCACGAACATTCCCATCACATGCACGAAGATCGTGACCGGCGCCTCGGTCCTGTCGAGGCCGCACTGCACAATGGCGAGCGGCGACGCCGCCATCACGAACGACATGACACCGAAAGCGATCATCGCACCGGCGGCGGCCACCATGTAGGCCGGCTGGGTGACGATCTCGAACAGCGGGCGCTGCGGGCCGGCGTTGTCCTCGGTCTTCACGGCGGGAAATTCGATGAAACCCAGAATGATGAAGACGATCGCGTGGACAATGACGACCCCGACGAAGCTCGCCTGGAAGAGCGGCATCCAGAGATCCGGCGTGAAGCGCGCCAGACTCGGCCCGATGATCCCGGCGAGCACGCCTCCGGCCGTCACATAGGAGATCGCCTGGGCGCGAAACGCACCCGGCGCCAATTCGACGGCAGCGAAGCGATAGAGCTGCATGTTGGCGATGGCATTACCCAGAAACAGACCGCCCACGCACATCACGGGGAAGCTTCCGATGCCGAGGCCGACGGCGGCAAGGGACGCACCGACCATGCCCATCGCCGAGCCGGTACGGAAGCCGAATTTACGGCCGCGACGCATCATCAACATCGAGGCGGGAAACACCGTCAACATGACGCCGAGGTGTTGCATGGTGATTGGCAGATTCGCCCACATGTTCATGTCTGGCGAGACGATGGTGAGCACCGCCAGCGCCGATGAGGCAAACATCAGCGTGTTGCTGCCCTGAGTCAGAGCCTGACACATCGCCAGCAATGCGATATTGCGCAGCGAGCGCCCGGGCAGGCGCGTGGGTGCCGGTGGCGTTTCTTGTACTTTGATCGATCCATCCATTGGGCGCGCACTCTAGTCTTGCGCCCTGCCCGCCCCAAGCAAATAGCCGGCGCCGCCGCGCGCCGGATGCAGTTCAGCTATGAGCAGCGAGGCGATCGGGCGTGTCAGAAATGGACATAGCCCGCGCGCGGCAGGGACGTTGCCTGTCCGTCGACGGTGAGCCACACACCTCGGCCGACGGTCATGTAACCGATGCGCGTCACCTCGACGCGCGCCAGTTGCGCCGCGGCCCGCAAGGCCCCTGCCCGTCGTGCCGGGACCGCGATCACGAGTTCGTAGTCGTCGCCGCCGCCCAACACCTTCGCCCACAGTGCCGGATCGATCGCCAGGGCACGCCGCGCGGCGGCCGACAATGGCACCCAGCCCCGTTCGATATGCGCCGCCAGCCGCGAGGCCGCAGCGACATGACCAGCGTCGGCCAGCAACCCGTCCGAGACGTCGGCCGCCGCCCGTGCGATCCCGATCAGCTGGCGTCCCAATGCGATACGCGGTCGCGGCAGGCGGTAGCGTTCTTCCAGCGCCTTGCGGTCGCCCGCGTCGAGCCTCTTGAGATCACCGCGTGCCGCCAGGAGGCCGAGCGCTCCGTCGCCGATCGTGCCGCTTGCCCAGAGCTCGTCGCCGGCCCGGGCGCCTGCGCGCCCAAGTCCTTTGCCGCGCGGCACCCTGCCGAAAGCGGTGATGGTGATCGTGAGTGGTCCGGGCGTCACCACGGTGTCGCCACCACACAGGACGATGCCGTACCGGCGCTGGTCGGCCGCCAGCCCGCGCGCAAAGTGCGCAACCCAGCGTTCCTGCCAACCCTTGGGAAG
>MEMN01000170.1:10738-28760 GCA_001767945.1 Alphaproteobacteria bacterium RIFCSPHIGHO2_12_FULL_66_14
GACAGACATACGCGAAGGGCCTTAGCCGCCACACGTTCGGGCGTTTCGTTCGCCAGGAAATGAACACCGGCGACGATCGTGTCGGTCTTCACCGCGGTGTCGTGTCGTGCATCGGCCGGCAGAAAGGCATTGTCGCTCGCGAGGCCGCCGGCGCCGCTGAAGGTCCGGGCGAGCGGCGCGAAATAGCGGGCAATCAGCTCGAACTCACCGGCCCGCCGGCGCGATACCATCGTACTGTCACTTCACGAGTTCGGCCGGTCGCACCTGGCGCGCCACGCGGTCGAGCACGGAATTGATGAAGTTGGGCTCGCCTTGATCGTAGAAGGCGTGCGCGATCTCGACATATTCGTTGATCGCCACGCGCGGCGGCACGTCGCGCCGATGGACGAGTTCATAGGCGCCGGCCAGCAGGATCGCCCGCACCAGGCGATCGATGCGCGCCCAGGTCCAGTCCTCGGCCAGCGCCGCGGAGACGATCTGCTCGAGGGCGTCCTTGTGCTGGGCGGCGCCTTCGACCACGTCCTTGAACAGCGGCCGATCCGCGTCGCGACGCATGCCGCCCTCGCCCGCCTCGCCGGTGCGCACGCCGAGAAACTGCTCGATGATTTCGGCCGGCCCGTGCTGGCCTTCCTGCCACTGGTACAGCGCCTGCACCGCGGCCAGGCGTGCGGCCTGCCGGCGACTTGGCGAGGGTCGGTCGCTCACGTCTTCCGCCAACGGCGGCCGAGCGCCACCATGGCAAGACAGGCGTGGGCGGCATCGCCGCCCTTGTCGCCGCGGTCGATGGCGGCGCGCGCCCAGGCCTGATCAGCATTGTCGACCGTGACGATGCCGTAGCCGATCGCCAGCCTGTCCCGCACGGCGAGGTCCATCAGGCCGCGCGCGCTCTCGCCGCAAACGTAGTCGTAGTGCGTGGTCTCGCCGCGGATGACGCAACCCAGCGCCACGAAGCCGTCATAGCGGCCTGCCGCCAGCGCGATAGCGCCGGGAATTTCGAACGCCCCCGGCACCACGACGCGCTCCGACGTGGCGCCGTTCTTCGTGATCTCGCGCTCGGCGCCTGCGATCAACGCATCGGCGATGTCGGTGTAGTAGCGCGACTCGACGATCAGGATGCGCGCGCCGCCGACACCGTCGACCGCCGGTCGGGCCGTCGGAGTTTCCGTCCGTGTCGACATTTTCAGGGCACTATGATTGCTGAGATGGGCGGCCGGGAACAGGCTTCTGGCCGGTGATCTTGAGGCCGAAGCCTTCGAGGCCGACCACGCTCTTCTTGCTGTTGGTCAGCAGCACCATTTCCTTGACGCCGAGGTCGATCAGGATCTGGGCGCCGACGCCATAATCGCGCAGTTCCTGGCCAGCCGGCGGGATCGGCTCGCCGGCGCGGCGGCGCTGCTCGGCCAGCACGACGGTGAGCGGCTCGCGGATCAGCACGATGACGCCGCGTCCTTCCTTGGAAATTTCACGCATCGAGGCTTCGATCTCGCCGCCGCGGCCGCCGCTGCGCTGGCCGAGTGTATCGGTGAAGAGGTTGACGGCATGCATGCGCACCATGATCGGGCCGCCGGTCGCGGGGTCGCCCTTCACCAGTGCCACGTGCTGCGCCATCGTCACCTTGTTGACGTAGACGACGCAGCGGAAGTCGCCGCCGTAGGTGCTGTCGAGCGCGGTCTCGCTGATGCGCTTCACAATCGAGTCGTAGCGGCGGCGGTAAGCGATCAGATCGGCGATGGTGCCGATCTTGAGGCCGTGGCGCTGGGCGAAGGTGATGAGATCGTTGCGCCGCGCCATCGTGCCGTCGTCGTTCATGATCTCGCAGATCACGCCGGCCGGGGTGAGGCCCGCCAGGCGTGCGAGGTCGACGGCCGATTCGGTGTGGCCGGTGCGCTCGAGCACACCGCCGTCGCGTGCCACCAGCGGAAACACGTGACCCGGCGACACCAAGTCCTGCGGCCCGCACGACGGGTCGATCGCCACGGCCACGGTGCGCGCCCGGTCGGCGGCCGAAATGCCGGTGGTCACGCCCTCACGCGCCTCGATCGAGACCGTGAAGGCGGTCTGGTGCCGCGTGCCGTTGTTCTGTGCCATCAGCGGCAAACCGAGCTGCTCGACCCGCTCGCGAGTCAGCGCCAGGCAAATCAGGCCACGGGCATGCTTGGCCATGAAATTGATGGCCTCGGGGGTCGCCCATTGGGCCGGGATCACGAGATCGCCCTCGTTCTCGCGGTCCTCGTCAAAAACCAGGATGAACATCCGGCCCTTCAGGGCCTCCTCGATGATGTCCTCGGCGGCGGCCTTCACTTCGCCGAAGGTGATCCGCCAGGCGTCCTTTTCGAGCGCGCTCATGATTTTCGGTGCTCCAACAATCGCGCAACGTAACGCGCGAGCATATCGACCTCAAGGTTGACCCTCTGCCCGATTTTGGCCTGTCCCAGGGTGGTAACGGCCTGGGTGTGGGAAATCACATTGACGCCGAAGCGGTTGCCGGCGACTTCGTTGACCGTAAGGGAAATGCCGTCAATGGCAACCGAGCCCTTGGTGGCGACGAAACAGGCAAGGTCGCCTGGCGCCTCGAACACGAACCGCACGCTGCCGCCCTCGGGCGTCATGGAAACTACCGTGCCGACACCGTCGATGTGGCCATAGACCAGATGACCGCCCAGCTCATCGCCGACCTTCAGCGACAGTTCGAGGTTGATCCGGCTACCGACACTCCAGTTGCCCAGGTGGGTCTTGGCGAGGCTCTCGCCGGAAACCTCGACGGCGAACCAGTCGCCATCTTTCTCGACCACTGTAAGACAGCACCCGGAACAGGCAATTGAGGCACCGATGGCGACCGGCTTCATGTCGTGCTTCGTACGCACGACGAAGCGGCGATCCCCCGCCTGGCCCCCCGGCGTTACCGCAGTGATTTCGCCGATATCGGTGACGATGCCCGTGAACATGGCTCTACTTATGTCCGCCTATGCCAGGTTTCCAGTGTGTCGGCGCCCACGACCCGGCTCGAAACCAGCCTGAACCGGGGCGCGAAATCGAGCCGGCCGATCGCCAAAGGACCGACCGCAGAGCGGCTGTCCTCGCCCAGGACGAGCCCCGCCCTGTAGCTGCTGATCCGGTCGACGAGCCCCGCCCTCAGGAAGGCTGCCGCGATCTGGCCGCCACCTTCGATCAGCACGCTCGAGTATCCCATCTCGCCCAACGTCTTCGCGACGGCGGTGACATCGACCCGGCCTTCGCCACGTGCCGGCGCCTCGATGACGTTGATTCCCTTTCCACGCAACTGCTCAAGCCGCGTAGCCAGCGCACCGGCATGAAACAGCAGCACCGGCGTCGTGCGCGCCGTCGCCGCGAGTTTCGATCTGGCCGACATCCGGGCCGTCGAATCGAGCACGATGCGGTCCGGCGAATAGGCGCCAAGACCCGGCAACCGGCAAGTGAGCTCGGGGTCGTCGGTCGCCACCGTGCCGGCGCCGACCAGGATCGCGTCATGGATACCGCGCAGGCGATGGCCATCGGCGCGCGCCGCCTCGCCGGTGATCCACTGGCTCTCGCCCGATGCCGTGGCGATGCGCCCGTCGAGTGAACTCGCGAGCTTGAGATGAAAGAGGGGTCGGCCCTCCCTCACGCGCAAGAAGAAGCCGGCATTGATCTCGGCCGCCGGCGCGGCACCCTCGCCGACCTCGACCGCGATTCCCGCCGCCGCCAGTCGTGCATGCCCCTGCCCTTTTACGCGCGGGTCGGGATCTTCGATGGCGGAGACCACGCGGCCGACACCGGCGGTGACCAATGCTTCGGCACAGGGCGGCGTCCTGCCGTGGTGCGCACACGGCTCCAAGGTCACATAGACGGTGGCGCCTTTCAGGGGTTCACGCGCATTGGCGATGGCATCGGCCTCGGCGTGCGGCCGGCCGCCGTCCTGTGTGCGGCCGCGCGCGATCACGCGCCCGTCGTGCACGATCACGCAGCCGACGGCCGGATTCGGCCACGTGCGCCCGAGCGAACGGCGCGCCAGCGCGAGCGCGGCGCGCATCATCGTCGTCAGTCCTTGAGGTTGGCGGTCTCGGCGAGGTCGGAGATGAACTCCTCGAAGTCCCGGGCCTCGCGGAAATTGCGATAGACCGAGGCGAACCGCACATAGGCCACCGGATCGAGCGCGCGCAACGCGTCCATCACCAGTTCGCCGATCTGCGTCGAGGGGATCTCGCTCTCGCCGGAGCTTTCGAGGCGCCGCACGATGCCGTTGACCACGCGCTCGACGCGCTCGGGATCGACAGGGCGCTTGCGGCAGGCCACCGAAATGGAGCGCGCGAGTTTGTCGCGGTCGAACTGGACGCGCTGGCCGTTCTTCTTCACGACCGTGAGCTCGCGCAACTGCACGCGCTCGAAGGTGGTGAAGCGCGAGCCGCACGACGGGCAGTAGCGCCGCCGGCGGATCGCCGAATTGTCGTCGGTCGGTCTCGAGTCCTTAACCTGGGTGTCCTCGTGACCGCAGAATGGACAGCGCATCTAGTCCCCCTGTTATTTGTGTTTTGCGCGTTGTCAGTCGCGGTAGATCGGAAAGCGGGCACAAAGAGCATGCACCTTGCTCCGCACTTCTTGTTCGACCTGGGCGTCGCCGTCCGGGCCGTTCTTGGCGATGCCGTCGAGCACGTCGGCGATCAGGTGGCCGATCTGGCGGAACTCGACGACGCCGAAGCCGCGCGTCGTGCCGGCGGGCGAGCCCAGTCGCACGCCGGACGTCACGGTATACTTTTCCGGATCGCCCGGAATGCTGTTCTTGTTGACGGTGATGCCGGCGCGGTCGAGCACCTTCTCGGCCGAAACTCCGGTCGCCTTCTTCGGACGAAGGTCGACCAGCATGACGTGGCTGTCGGTCCCGCCCGAGATGATCTTGAGGCCGCGCTCGGTCAACGCCGAGGCGAGCGAACGCGCGTTGTCGATGACGTTCTGGGCATAGACCTTGAAGTCGGGCCTGAGCGCCTCGCCCAGCGCCACCGCCTTGCCGGCGATGATGTGCATCAGCGGCCCGCCCTGCAGGCCGGGGAACACCGCCGAGTTGATCTTCTTGCCGATCTCGGCGTCGGTTGACAGCACCATGCCGCCGCGCGGGCCGCGCAGCGTCTTGTGCGTCGTGGTCGTCACGACGTGGGCATGCGGCAGCGGACTCGGATAGACGCCAGCCGCGACCAGACCGGCATAGTGCGCCATGTCGACCATGAAGAAGGCGCCGATCTCGTCGGCCACCTTGCGAAAGCGCGCCCAGTCGATGTGGCGCGAGTAGGCCGAGGCGCCGGCGACGATCAGCTTCGGCTTCTCCTTGCGCGCCACCTCTTCCATCTGCTCGTAGTCGATCAGGTGGATGTCGGGCTTGACGCCGTAGGACACGACCTTGAACCACTTGCCCGACTGGTTGGCGGGCGAGCCGTGCGTGAGATGGCCGCCCTGGTCGAGCGCCATGCCCATGAAGGTGTCGCCGGGCTTGAGCAGCGCCATGAACACCGCCTGGTTCGCCTGGGCGCCGGAATGCGGCTGGACGTTGGCGAAGGAGCAGTTGAACAGCCGGCAGGCGCGCTCGATGGCGAGTTGCTCGGCCTTGTCGACTTCCTCGCAACCGCCGTAGTAACGCCGGCCGGGATAGCCCTCGGCATATTTGTTGGTCAGCACCGAGCCCGCCGCCTCGAGCACGGCGCGGGAGACGATGTTCTCCGAGGCGATCAACTCGATCTGCTCGCGCTGGCGAGCGAGTTCGCCCTTCACCGTGGCGTAAACCGCCGGATCGGCTTCGGCGAGGCTCTTGGTGAACATCGGTAGCGGCGAGTCCGACATCTTGGCAGCGGCTTGGCTCATATCGTTCAGTCCTTCGAAAGCTTGGCAACGCGACCGGCATGACGGCCGCCGGCCCATTCAGTATCCAGAAATACCTTGAGCGCCTCGCGCGCCGTCTCCGTTCCGATCAGGCGGGCACCGAAGGCCACGACGTTGGCGTCGTTGTGCTCACGCGACAACCTGGCCGAGGTGACGTCGTGCACGAGCGCCGCCCGCACCTTGGGATTGCGGTTGGCGGCGATCGAAATGCCGATGCCGGTACCGCACACCAAGACGCCCCGCCCCGCCTTGCCCGAGCCGATGGCGTCCGCCATGGCCTTGCCGAAGTCGGGATAGTCGACGGATTCGGTCGAATTCGTGCCGAGGTCGAGCACGTCATGACCCGCTTGCTGCAGGTCACGCTTGAGCAGTTCCTTCAGGTCGAAGCCGGCATGATCCGACGCGACCGCGATGGTGGCCCCCGCCATCTCGACGATCGATCCCCTCTAGCTGTTGAGTCTCCGAGTACCACATCCGGGGTGGCTGCGCTACCAGCCCCCAAAATCAAGGGAAGCCACCCACAAGAGGCTGAAACAGCTATGAAAAGCGTCTTCCCATCGCAAGGATCGCCGCCGCCAGGATCTGGACGGCGCCGGCAATCAGGAAGGCCGCCATATAACCCTCCGTCAGGTCGCGCATCCAGCCGAAGAGTCCCGGCGCCAGCGCAAACACGGCTTGGTTGGTCGCCGTCACGAGAGCCACCACCGTGCCGACATCGGCAGGCCGGAATTCTCTCTGCGCGATCAACGGCATCATCGACGTGAGATTGCCGACACCGAGACCGAAAAGCACGCAGCCAAGCACGAGCAGCGGCGCGCCGTCGCCCAACGCCAGGGCCATCGACCCTGCCGCCTGCATCATGAGGCTGGCCGCCATCGCCAGACGCCGGTCATGCTCGCTCAGCAGCCAGGCCAGCACGGTGCGGCCGAGAATGGCGCAGAAGGTGATGACACTGATTGACGCCGCTCCGACGACGGGGCCGAAGTCGGGCGTCAGCCGCACGATCAGATGCGCAAAGAGGCCGATCTGGGCGAACAGTCCGAGCGCAAACGCGGCCGAGATCGTGATGAAGGTCCCGCGTGCCATGAGTTCGCGGCGACGCGTCGGCTTGGCTGCCTGCTGGGCCGCCGTGGGAGGTGCGATCCTCAGTACCAGATAGGCCAGAGGCACGATCACGACCATCATGGCGAACCCGAGCAGCACTGCCGCAAGCGACATTCCCAGCACCGCAATCAGCACCGTCCATAGCGGCGTGAACAAGATACCGCCGACGCTGGCGCCGTTGAATGCCATGCTGATCGCCTTGGGCCTGTCCTTGTCGAACCATGGCGACACGAGAGCGTTCAACGCGGCACCGCTGGTCGCCGACCAACCGAGAGCACTCAGCAGCAACGCCGGCACGAGATGCCACGGCTCGACAGCGGTCGCCCAGGCCATGGCGCCCACGCCGGAGAATACGGCGCCGGCCATCGTGACGGGTGCGATGCCGAAGCGGCGGTAGGCTGTCGGCAAATTGGCAATCAGCACCGCGCCCATGAGATAATGTGCGGTGATCGCCGAGGAGATCAACGAGATCGACCAACCGTGCTTGGCATGCAACGCCGGCAAGTAGACGGGCGGACCATAAAATCCGAGTCCCCAGCCGAATACGGCGACGATGAAGGCGACCCATACGACGTTCCGGCCTTGCCGATTGGCTGAGGTATTGATTGCCATGGCGACGCGGGTACCATGGTGCATGAAATCCCGCTCGCCGGATTCGGACTCCGTCGTCCTGATGCTCGATCGCGAGGAATGCGACCGCGCACGTTTGAGGCGCGACCGCCGCTACGATGGCCGCTTCTTCACCGGTGTGCGCACGACGAAGATCTATTGTCGCCCGGTATGCCCGGTGCGGCCGGCTCAGAGCCGCAATGTCGCATTCTATCCGACGGCGGCCGCCGCGCAGGCTGCAGGTTTCCGCCCCTGCCTGCGCTGTCGACCCGAAGCCGCGCCGTTCTCGCCCGCCTGGAAGGGTTCACGCGCCACGGTGCATCGCGCAGTACGCTTGATCCACGCCGGTGCGCTCGATCGCGACAGCGTCGACGCACTGGCCGAGCGGCTGGGTATCGGCGTGCGCCATCTCGACCGCTTGTTCGTCAAGCATATCGGCGCGAGCCCATCGCAGTTCGCCCAGGCCAACCGCCTGCACAAGGCAAAGCGGCTGCTGGACGACACCAGCCTGCCGATGACCGAGGTGGCGGCGCGCGCCGGCTTCTCGAGCCTCCGCCGCTTCAACGCCACCTTCGCCGAGATCTACAAGCGGTCGCCGACGGAGATTCGGCGTGTGCATTTCAGGGCCGCTGCGCTCACACGGCCCTGTGCCTTGGGCGTCCCACGAAAAGAAAGGGCCCGGCTTGCGCCGGGCCCTTCCCACAAACGAAGGTCGCTGCTTACTTGACCGTCGGGAACGACTTGCCGTCCTTCCAGACGTAGATGTCGTAAACCGGGTTCTTAATGTCACCCTTCTGGTCGAACTCGAGGACACCCACGGCCGAGTCGAACTTGCCCGAACGCAGGGCTGCCGCGACGGCGGCGGGCTCGGTCGAGTTGGCCTTCTTGGCAGCGTCGGCCCAGGCCTTGACGGCGGCATAGCTGAACAGCGTGTAGCCTTCCGGATTGTATTTGGCGTCACGGAACTTCTTCACCAGCGCCGCGTTCTTCGGATCGTCCTCGGCCTTGGGCGGGAACGACATCAGCACGCCGTTGGTGGCCGCGCCACCGAGCTGGGCGAACTCGGCCGTCTCGAGCGAGTCGAAGCCCATCATCTGGGCCGCAAGACCCTGCTCCCGCGCTTGCTTTATGATCAGGGCGCCCGCGGTGTGGTAGCCGCCGAGGACAATGATATCGATCTTCGCCTGCTTCATCTTATTGATCAGCGCGGTGAAGTCCTTGTCGGTGTCGTTGTAGGCCTCGTACATCGTCTCGCGCAGGCCATTCTTATTCAGGGCTTTCTTGGTCTCGTCGGCCACGCCTTTGCCGTAGGGCGACTTGTCGTGGAGGATCGCGACTTTGGCCCCCTTGTGGAACTTGGTGATGTAGGCGCCAACCGTGGCGCCCTGCACGTCGTCGCGGCCACAGGTGCGGAATATCGTAGTGTTGCCCTTGCCAACCGCGTCGTCGGTCAGCTTGGGGTTGGTCGAGGCCGGCGTGATCTGCAGGACCTTGCCTTCCTTGTAGATGTCCGACGCGGGGATCGACGAGCCCGAACAGAAGTGCCCGGCCACGAACACGACCTTGTCCGACACCATCTTGTTGGCGACCGCCGTTGCCTGCTTGGGATCGCAGGCATCGTCGCCGATGATCAACTCGACCTTCTTGCCGTTCACGCCGCCCGCCGCGTTGATCTCTTCGACGGCCATCGTGGCGCCGCGCTTCAGCTGCTCGCCGAATGCGGCGTACTGTCCGGTCATCGGGCCGGCCGACCCGATCTTGATCTGCGCCAAGGCCGGCGTCGCCATCAGGGCGATGGCCGTGACGGCGAGCATTCCGTAGGTTTTTCTCATGCGTGTCTCCCTGCTTGGCCCCCTCCACGGATGTGGAGCATTGCCGTTAGATTAGTGCCGCTCCTCCCAATCCAGCAAGCCTTTGCGCCGGTAGAGCCAGGGGTATTGCCGGACCATCTGGCGCGTCTGCGTCAGGCGATAGGCGAAGGCTCCGATCGACATCTGGACGAGCCAGCCCAGCAAAAAGCCAGCCAGCGACCACAGTTCGCCCCCCGCCAGGGCATAATCGAGAAAGCGCAGGGTTGCCGAAAGAAGCCCGGTGTAGAAAACCATCTGCCCCCAGTGGCGCCAGGTCGTGGCGACGGCATGTCCCGCCGCGAACGATGCTGGTCCGATCACCACGAGATTGAATAGCAGCACGTTGAACAGCGTGTCGCCGAACCAGTCGAACATGAAGGTGTCAATTGGGTTCATGGCGGCGGGCTCATGGGTGGCCACCCTCGAGATAGGCTGCCCGGACCTCGGCATTGGCGAGCAGTTCCCGGCCGCCGCCGCTCAGCCGGACCCGGCCGTTGGCCAGCACGTAGCCGCGATCGGCCAAGCGAAGCGCATGATAGGCATTCTGCTCGACCAGGAAGATCGTCACCCCCTCCTCCCGTGCAATCCGGCCGATCGCCTCGAAGATCTGCCGCACGATCAGCGGCGCGAGGCCTAGCGACGGCTCGTCGAGCAGCAACAGCCGCGGCCGGCTCATCAACGCCCGGCTGATCGCCAGCATCTGCTGCTCGCCACCCGACAGGGTGCCGCCGCGCTGGTCACGCCGCTCCGCCAGCCGCGGGAACATCGCAAACACCCGCTCCAGGTCATGCGAAAAATGCGCGGGATCGGCAAGCGTGGCACCCATCTGGAGATTCTCGAACACGCTCATGCGCGGAAAGATCCGCCGGCCTTCGGGCACCTGCGCCACGCCGCGTCGCACGATTTCGTGCGTCGGCAGCGCCGTGATGTCCTCGCCGTCGAACTGGACCGCGCCCGCCCGGGCACGCGGGTTGCCGCAGATGGTCATCAGCAGGGTCGACTTGCCGGCACCGTTGGCGCCGATCAGGGCCACGATCTCGCCCCTGGCGACCTCGAGATCGACACCGTGCAGGGCCTGGATGGCGCCATAGAAGGTCTTGACTCCCTTCACCGCGAGGATCGGTGGCTCAGCCATCGATCGCCTCGTCGTCGGTGCCGAGATAGGCGCGGATCACCGCGGGATCGCGCTGAACCTCGGCCGGCGCGCCCTCGGCGATCTTGCGGCCGTAGTCGAGCACGACGATGTGGTCGGAAATGTTCATGACCACGCTCATGTCGTGCTCGATCAGGAGCACACCCACGCCGTCGCGTTCGCGGATCGAGACCAGGAGCCGGTTGAGTTCCGCCGACTCGTGCGGATTGAGACCGGCGGCCGGCTCGTCGAGGCAGAGCAGCCGCGGTTCGGTGCACATGGCGCGGGCGATCTCCAGCCGACGCTGCGCGCCGTAGGGCAGTTCGCCGGCCGGCCGGTCGGCATCGTCGATCAGGGCGATGCGCTCGAGCCAGCCGCGCGCCAGTTCGACACCTTCCTCCTCGGCCTTGCGATAACGGCGGAGCCCGAGCAGGCCGAACACGCTCCAGCCGGAGGCGTGCATCAGCTTGTTGTGCTGCGCCACCATCAGGTTCTCCAGCACCGTCATGCCGGGGAACAGCCGGATGTTCTGGAAGGTGCGCGCGACTTTTGCCCGTTGACCGATCTCGTGGCCCAGCATGCGTTCCAGCAGATAGTCGCGGTCGCCGCCGCGCAGCGTCAGGCGCCCGATGGTCGGCTTGTAAAAGCCGGTGATGCAGTTGAACACTGTGGTCTTGCCGGCGCCGTTGGGGCCGATGATAGCGGTGATCTCGTGTGGCTGGGCGACAAAGGAAACATCGTCGACCGCCAACAGGCCGCCGAAACGCATGGTCAGATGCTCGACGTCGATGAGTGGCGGACCTTGCGACGCGCTCATCTTCCGCCTCCCGGTTTTATCGGATGCAGGCGCAGTGAAGGTTCGCGATGGGCGACGAGGCCGCGCGGGCGGAACACCATGATCAGCACCATGGCGAGCCCGAAAGCCAGCATGCGGTAGTTACCAAGGTCGCGGAACCACTCCGGCAAGCCGATCAGCAGCACCGCCGCCAGGACGACGCCGATCTGGCTGCCCATGCCGCCCAGCACGACGATGGCCAGGATGATCGCCGATTCGATGAAGACGAAGCTCTCGGGGCTGATGAAGCGTTGCTTGGCGGCGAAGAACGAGCCGGCGAAGCCCGCGAACATGGCGCCGACGGCAAAGGCCGTGAGCTTGGTGTTGGTCGGGTTGATGCCAAGTGCCCGGCAGGCGGTCTCGTCCTCGCGCAAGGCCTCCCAGGCGCGGCCGACCGGCAGACGCCGCATGCGCTGGGTGAACAGGTTTGTGATCAGCGCAAGGAACAGGATGATGTAGTAGAGAAAGATCAGGCGGTGGATGCCGTCGAACGGGATGCCCAGCATCTGCGACACTGTCTGCTTGCCCGCAGGCGCGGTCTCGGCGAACACCGCGCCGAACAGCGTCGGCCCCGGGATCGAGCCAATGCCGGCCGGACCGTTCGTGAGGTCGAACCAGTTGAGGATGACCAACCGTATGATCTCGCCGAAACCCAGCGTCACGATCGCGAGATAGTCGCCGCGCAAACGCAGCACCGGGAAGCCAAGCAGGACGCCGAACAATGCCGCCATCATGCCGGCGATCGGCAGCACAACCCAGAAGCCCAGCCCATGCTGCGTGCTGAGCAGCGCGTAGGAATAGGCTCCCACAGCATAGAAAGCGACATAACCGAGGTCCAGCAACCCCGCGAGCCCGACCACGATGTTGAGCCCCCAGCCCAGCATCACGTAGGTCAGGATCAACACGCCGAGATCCATGGTTTTCTGGTCGCCGAACGGCGTGAAGGGCATCGCCACCGCCGCCGCGAGCAGCAGCCAGCCCGACCATTTCGCACCGGCCCGGCCAAGCACCACGCCTGAGCGCGATCCGGCGGCGGCTGTCATCGCATCGTTGGCCCAGGGCCATACGCCGCGAATCACCAGCAGCACGCCGCCCAAGGCCACGAACCAATGCAGGAAGCCGGATGGCAACTCGAGCGGCGATGCGCCAGCCGCGATCATGGCCGCGCCGAGAACCATGGAAGGCCAGCGCAGGCCGGCGGCCGCCAGCGAGAGCCCGAGGCGGCCAAAGAAAATCGTGACGACGGCGACGGCGAGGTCGGCGAACTGGTAGTCGAAGCCCAACCCCTTCCTCGAGCCGACATCGACCGTACGAAAGCCTACGATGAAGATCCCGAGCGCCGCCGCCACGAAGGCCGTCAGGCCTGCATCTTTCAGCATCGAAGACAGCCGCGCGCCCATGGCCTCAGACCTTCTCGATCTCCGGTTTGCCGAGCAGTCCACTCGGCCGGAAGATCAGCACCAGGACGAGAATCGCGAAGGCCGCGACGTCCTTGTACTCGCTCGAGAAATAGGCGGCCCAGAACACCTCTATCAGCCCAATCAGCAGGCCGCCCAGCATGGCGCCGGGCAACGACCCGATCCCACCCAGGACGGCGGCAGTGAAGGCCTTGATGCCGGCGAGAAAGCCAATGAAGAAGTCGATCACGCCGTAGTACATCAGAAACAGCATGCCGGCGACGGCGGCCAATGCCGCCCCCAGTACGAACGTAAGCGAGATGGTGCGATCGACGTTGACCCCCAGCAGGGCCGCCATCTTCATGTCCTGCTCACAAGCGCGCTGCCGGCGGCCAAGCGGTGTGCGGGCGATCAGCCAAGTGAATCCCATCATCAGCACAACCGTCACCAAGACGATGATGATCTGTAGCCAGGTGACACGCACGTCGAAGCCGTCGGCGCTGAACAAGTTGAAGCCGCCCGACACAACGTCGCCGCCAGGCTTCGGCCTGGCGCCCTGCACCAGCTGTACGTAGTTCTGCAACGCGATCGACACGCCGATAGCCGAGATCAGCGGTGCCAACCGGAACGATCCACGCAAGGGACGATAGGCAGTTCGCTCGATCGCCCATCCGTAGACCGCGGAGAAGGCCATGGCCATCAGCAGCACAAGGAGGATGGCGACCGGCGCCGAGCCGATGCCGAGAAGGCCGCAGATCATGAATCCGATCAGAGAGATAAAGGCGCCGATCATGAAGACTTCGCCGTGCGCGAAGTTGATCATGCCAATGATGCCATAGACCATCGTATAGCCGACGGCGATCAGCCCATAGATGGCACCCAGCGTGATGGCGTTGATCAGCTGTTGCGAAAAATACGCCATGCCCTTGCTTTCCCCCTGCCCTGCGACCTACGACGGCTCCAACGGGACCTGCAAGCGAATGTACCGGTCTTCGGGGAAGGATTGAAATGGACGATCTCAAAATGATCCCTCCCAAAATGATCCACGAGCAAATCGCGGACCACATTGCCGTCGTCGCGAAGGACTACGGGAAGAGAGTCCCTAAGGGGCGCTGATCGCGACCGGCCGGCGGCCGCGGCGGAGCATGGCGATCAGCCGCACGATGGCCGCAGCCAGCACGAGCGCCGCCATCGGCCAGTAGAAGCGATCGAGCGGTACGCGCTTGCCGACAGCAACGGCAAAGCTGATCCAGATGTACCAGCCGCCGACCAGATGAAGCAGGCGCCACTTGCGCGGGCCGAGCCATGCCGCCGTACGGTTGAACGATGTCGCCGCCATCGCGGCGATGAAGAGATAGGCCGTACCGGCCAGCAGGATTGTCGAGATATTGGTGAGTTTCCAGAATAGTGCCTGATCGACCGACGCCAGCGCCAGGATCGCGCCGAGATGGATGAAATGCGAGACGGCGAAGGAAACGCCGAGATAGCGCCGGTTGCGGCGCTGCCAGCGCGTCGCCGCGCCGGGAATGAGCTCCGCCAGGGCGCTCGCAGTGAAGGCCATGACAAAGAGCAGCAGCGAGGTCCGGGCCGTGGCGCGGATCGCGACGCGGATGCCTTCGACGTCGCCGCCGTGGCTGACGACCAGCCCGGCGGCCATCGCCGCCACCAGGAACGACAAGATCCCGACCAACCGCCATCCGTTCGTCATTGCGCGTTCCTCAGCATGGCTGTCCTCCGCAGGCGTCGGTGCAGGCCGAAGACGTGCCACGACAACAAGCCGATCAAGGCGATCTCGCCGGCTGCGGCCAGCAGCACGTGCAGTGGCGCGCCATCGGCGAACAGGCCGGCACGCGCGATGCCTGCCGCGATCGACGCCGCGAGACCGCCGAGACAAATGGCCAGCGGCGCCAGCGAGCGGCGGCAAACGAACCAGCCGATGACGCCGACCGCCAGTGCCGCAATGAAGGCGTAGCGGTCGATCAGCGGCGCCAGCGCCGACATCGACGCCCCGAAATCATCGAGCCACAGGACGCGGAGCCGCATCGCGATGAAAGTGACGGCTACCGTTGCCGCCAGCATCATCCAGGTGCGCTTGGCCTGCCGGTCGATGGCATCGGCCGCGAATTGCGCGGCAATCTCACGGGCAAGACCAAAGCGGGCGACGGCGCGTTGCTGGGCCTCGGGCGACGGTCCCGACGGATCTGCTTCGGCCGCGTCCCAGAGATGCGCCTCAACTTCGTCCGCGAGGCGGCGCGCCAGCGGCGGGTCGAAGTCGAGGTCGCGCCGCAAGGCGGCGACGTAGTCGTCGATCACGCCGGCCATGGGCGATCCTCGTCAAGCAGCGTGTCGACGGCCTGCGAGAAGCGGCTCCACGCCTTGCGGCGATCGGCGAGGGCCGCCGATCCCGCCTTGGTCAACGAATAAAGGCGACGACGACGCCCCCCGGGCGGAGTCATCCAGGCGCTGGAAAGCAGGCCGGCCTCTTCAAGGCGGTGCAACGCCGGATAGACCGTGCCCTCCGGCAGGTCAAACGTGCTGGCGCTGCCACGTTTGATGGACTCGATGATCGCATAGCCATGCGCCGGCCCCGCCTCCAAAGCGGCGAGGACGATGGCATCGAGGTGCCCCTTGAGCATTTCAGCTTCCATACCTAGCGTTACTAGGCATGGAAGCTTCCCGAGTCAAGCCGCTTGCACTTCCCGCGCCGAATCCCGATTAGTGCCGCCATGGATACACCCTCTTACGACGTCATCGTCATCGGCGCCGGCCCGGCAGGTCTCACCGCCGCGACCGAGGCCGCCCGAGCCGGCTTGAAATGCCTGTGCCTGGATAAGCTCGCGCCCGGCGGCGTGCTGATCAATCTTGGCGAACTCCACGACTTCGACGAAATCTTCAGCGGCACCCAGATGGCCTCGCTGCTGACCGACGACGCCGTCGTCGCCGGCGTGGAGATCGGCTTCGGCGAAGTCGTCAAAGTTTCCGGGGATGGCCCGTGGACGGTGGAGACCGCGGAGGGTGAGCGCCACACGGGCCGTGCCATCGTGATCGCGACCGGCCTCAACAAGGGCCGACTCGGCGTTCCCGACGAGGACCAGTTCGAAGGACGAGGCCTCTCGCATTGCGCGGCCTGCGACGGCCCCCTCTACACCGGACTCCCGATCATCGTCGCCGGCGCCGATGGCTGGGCCGCCTTCGAGGCCAAGGAACTGACCGGGCTCGCCAGCAAGGTAACCGTCGTCGGGGCGCCGCCGGCGCAGACGCCCGAGGGCATCACTTTCATCGACGGCCGTATCGTCGGGCTGGAAGGCGATGACGGATTGCAGTCCGCCGTCATCGAGTCTGGGTCCGTGCGAAACACCGTTCCGGCCAGCGCGGTGTTCGTCTACGTCGGCCAGTCTCCCGCTGCGGAATTCCTGCCGGAATCACTTGCGCGCGACGCCACCGGGCATATCGTGGTGGATACGGAGGGTCGCACTTCGATGCCGACGATCTTTGCCGCAGGCGATGTGCGGGCCGCCGGGCGCCAATACCTGTCGGACGCCATCGCCGACGGCCAGCGCGCCGCCAAGGCCGTTGTCGCAGCTTTGGCCAAAACGAGTTGAAGAGGAGTGACCATGCGCATCGTCAACCCGACCTTCGGAGTGGCCGCCGCCGGCGGCGACAAGGTGGCGCTGAAGCCGATCAACTGGGCGACCGACGCCATCGCTTTGATGTCCAATTCCAAGCCGAACGCACGTGAACTGCTGGATGGCATTCGAGCGAAGCTCGGGGCGACCCGAGCGGTCGACAACATCGACTTCCACTACAAGAACAGTGCCAGCCAACCCGCGCCCAAGGATCTGATCGAAAAGGTCGCGGCAAACTATCGGGGCGCATTGCTCGCCATTGCGGATTGAGGAAGCTGTTCATCGTGGAGTTTCCACGACAGCATTGAGTTGGAGAAGCGGGGCATCACGGCCTACGTGATCGCCACGGAGACTTTCAAGCCGCTGGTCCTGGCCCAGGCGAAAGCCCGCAAGGTCGAACCGCGGCTGATCGTGGTCAAACATCCCATCGGCGGCCTGAACGCCGAGGAGTTGCGCGAGCGCATCGAGGCGGCAACCCGCGGACTGACCGAGGCAACGACGAAATGAAGGACATCGCCGAGCAGGAAGTGATCGACATCGGCGATATGGATGTCGAAGCTTTCAACGAGTTCGCCGCCGAACAGGGCTGGAGCGACGGCATGCCGCTCTACGTGCCCACCGAGGAAAAAGTGGCGAAGTTCGTCGAGCGGGTGCGCGGCGACAACCGCCCCTTCCCGCCCGTGCCGCCGCGCCAGGTCGTGCCGACGCTGCAAAGCCTGGCGGCCAACGCCGTCATGGCAGGCTGCAAACCCGAGTATTTTCCCGTCGTGACGGCAGCGATGCGCGGCGTGCTCGACCCCGACTACAACCTGCACGGCACCCTCGCCACGACCCATTCCTGCGCGCCGATGGTCATGATCAGTGGCCCCGCCCGCATGGAACTCGGCGTCAACTGCGGTTCCAACTGCTTCGGCCAGGGCTGGCGCGCCAACGCCACGATCGGCCGGGCGCTTGGACTGATGCTGCTCAATGTCGCCGGCGCGAAGCCGGGCGAGATGGACCGCTCGACCCAGGGAAATCCCGCCAAGTTCACCTTCTGCTTCGGCGAGAACGAGGAAGAGAATCCCTGGACGCCCTATCACGTACAGCGCGGCTTCGCGCCCACCGACAGCGTCGTCACGGTGATGTCGGGCGAAGGCCCGCACAATCTCAACGACCACGGCTCGACGACGGGCGATGGCCTGCTGACGACCTTCGCCGGCGGCATGGCGAACCCCGGCGCCAACACGATCTACGGCAAGGGCCCGATGTTCGTGATCATCGGGCCGGAGCACGCTGCGACGCTCAAGCGTGACGGTTACACGATCGAAAGCATCCGAGAGGAACTCTGGAAGCGCTCACGCGTGCACATCTCGCGGGTCTCGAAGGAGAATCTGGAAACCTACACCACCACCGGCCACAAACCGGACGGCGACTGGTTGACCATCGGTCGCGATCCCAGTGACATCCACATCACCGTGGCCGGCGGCCCGGGCAAGCACTCGGCCTTCGTCCCCTCGTTCGGCGGCACCACGGTCGCCTGCGTGCGCATCGCCACATGAGCGAATGGTGCGGCTGGCCGATCGTCGGGGAGACGACCGGCTGGGAAAGTGCCCAGCAGATCC
>MEMN01000170.1:28790-31040 GCA_001767945.1 Alphaproteobacteria bacterium RIFCSPHIGHO2_12_FULL_66_14
GGCGTCCTGCCGCCGATGTTCGGCGAACTGACGCCTGAAGCCGTCGCCTACCAATGTGTCATCGCGGGCGCATCGCCGGCCGAGCTGCCGGTCGTGCTGGCCGCGGCGGAGGCGATCCTCGAACCCGACTTCAACATCCTGGGCATCGCCACCACGACAGGAACGGCCTGCGTGGCGCTCTGCGTGCATGGGGCGATCGCACGCCGGCTCGACGTCAATGCCGGCACCAACTGTCTCGGTCCCGGCAATCGCGCCAATGCCAGCATAGGCCGCGCCCTGCAGTTGGTCATCCGCAACATCGGCGGCGCGCGATCCGACACGGGCGACATGGCGACCATGGGCCAGCCCGGCAAGTACAGCTTTTGCTTCGCCGAACGGAACGACGGCCCCTTCCCCACTTTGACCGCGCGGCGCGGCCTCGGCAACGACAGCAGCGCGATCACGGTAATGGGCGTGTCCGGAACCGCCGAGGTGCTGCCGGGTGACGGCGAAGGCGCCACGCCCGAAGCCATCCTCTCGCCCATCGTCGCGGCCATGAAGGCCGCCATTGTGATGTCGGGACAGGGGCGCAAGAACGAACGTGGCGAGCAGGTCTTCCTGCTGCCGCTCGAGATGGCTGACAAAATCGTACGCCACGATGGCTGGGACCTCGCCCGCGTGCAGCGCCATATGTTCGAACAGGGCGAAGGCGTCGCGCGCGCGCCCGACGCCATCCATCCCATCGTGACCGGCGGGGCTGGTTACAAGATGACGTACTTGCCGATCTGGGGCGGCGGCTCGCAGACAGTGACGCGGCCGCTTTAGTTTCGCCTCAGCCGTCCGAGAGCCGGGCTCTGTGTTTGGCGGTCATGACCATCCGTCGCGCCGCCTTCTGCCCAAGCAACCTTTGTTCGGCAGCATTGGCGCTTGTTTCAGTGGGCCGTCTTTGCCCGAGAGCGCGCTCGACAGCGAGCGGGCTCGTCCGCCGTTGCCGCCACAGCGGTATAGTTCTCCGGTGTCCGATCATCGGATCCTCCTTTGCGTCGTTCATTTGTTGGAGATGGGGATTCACCGGCGGCAACTGAAGGTCAAAAGTGAGAAATTTCGGGAAGAGAAGAATCGCGCTGCTCAGATCCTCCAGCCGAGCCACTCGCACGTGCCGCGGCCCATCACGGCCTCCAGGTCCGTACCCTTTGGCCAAGGCATTTCCTCGGTGAACATGGTCACGCCCTACCGATAGCTGCGGGGCAATCTCGACCAGTCCGTCCCCCGGAAGGTGCGCTTGGGCCCGAAGGCGTCGAAGACACGCCGGATGCAGGGATGCACCGAACGGAAGGGATTAGGTCTTGTCATCGGCGTAGCACGACATGGCCGCGACCTTGTCGGCGAGGTGGATGAACTCGTGATGGAACAGCACCATCGCCGGAATCCCGCGTTCTCCAACTCGCCCCACACGCAGTCGAAGTGGCCGTCGACCAGCGGCTGGCGAAGGATATCGGTGTGGAAGGTGAAACGCATGCCGAGCATGCCCGTCTGCCTCTTCCAGCCGACGACCTGCTCGCGGGCGCCAGGCGCGTCGGGATCGAAACGTCCCATGATGGCGAAGCGACCCGGATGCGCGGCGGCGGCTTTCAGGGCGACATCGTCGCGGTCGCCTTCTCACGACGGCGGCACCGGGATCACGCGATCGATGTTCGCCTTGTCCATTTCGAACAAGAGTTCGTCCTTGCTGAGCGAAACACGGTGCGATTTGGCACGCGCCGGCCGCGGTTGCTCCGGCGTGCTGGCGGCCCAAGTGTGAACCTAGGCATCGACGATCAACATGTCGAAATCCCCGGGGCGTCTATCGCCACCGCAGCGCGCGGCGGGTCAGCCCCGCCACGACCCACATGCCGAAGCCCCAGAAGGCGTACACCAGCGGCACGATCATGACGCCCGGCATGCGGAATCCACCGCCGATCGGAGCTCCCTTCATCGGCAACACGACGAACCAGTTGACGAGGGTGACGAATACGCCGGCAAACAACATCCAACCCCAGGGGCCATCGACGGAGGGTGGTACGCGCGGTACGACATAAGCCCCGACAATCCCCCACAAGCCGCCCCAGAAAGCCGACGAAAGGATCGCCGGCACGCCCCAGGGCGGCAAAGGCCGCACGCTATAGAGCTGCACTTTCAGCAGGCCGAGTTCGTTGGCAATCCAGAAGCCAAACTGATGAAAGATCAGCACGCTGACGGCGCCGGCGATGAATCCCACGATGATGGTACGCA
>MEMN01000170.1:31065-33255 GCA_001767945.1 Alphaproteobacteria bacterium RIFCSPHIGHO2_12_FULL_66_14
AACGTCGGCTGCCGCTCACGCCAAGGTTGGGCCTGTTCGAGCTGTGCCGCCAAGGAGAATAGCATTTCTTCGCTACCGAAGCGGCCAACGAAATGCAGGCCGACAGGAAGTCCGTCGGCGGTCCATTCCAGCGGTACCGACATGGCCGGCACGCCGGTGGCGTTGCACACGGCGGTAAAAGGCACCATAGGCGCCAGCCCTTCCTCGTACTGCTCGAGCGAACCGTCCATCCGGACTGCCCCCAGCGGCAGACTCGTGCGCGCAATCGTGGGCGAGAGCAGCACGTCGTATTTCTCGAGAAAGGCGCCCAGCACCCGGCCGGTACGGTGGAACGTCTGGACGGCGCGGATGTAGTCGTTGGCAGGGATGCTGCACCCGCGCTCGGCATAGAGTCGCGTCACAGGCTCGAGATCGTCCGGCCCCGGCACGCGGCCACCCGCACGAACCTGGATGTTCGTATAGGTATTGGCGCACATCACCGTCCCGAACGCCGCTCCCGTGGCGGCGGCATCGTAGTCCGGGGCTGCCTCCTCGACGTGGTGGCCAAGCGCGGCCAGCAGCCCGGCCGTCCGTTCGACCGCGCCGACCAGCACCGGATCGAGTGGCGCGCCACCCACCGGCTTGCGCATGAAGGCGACGCGCAACCTGCCCGGCTTGCGCCGTGTGGCATCGACGAACGTTCCCTCCGTCGGTGGCGCCCGATAGGGATCACCCGGCTCGCCGCCCGCCAGCGCATCGAGCAGCGCCGCGCTGTCGCGTACGGAGATCGACACGCAAAGCTGCGCACCGGCCCCCGCCAACGTCTCGCCAATCGGCGCCAGGCTCACCCGCCCGCGCGACGGCTTCAGCCCGAACAGGCCGCTGAGCGACGCCGGAATGCGGATCGAGCCACCACCATCGGTCGCGTGCGCCATCGGCAGGCCGCGGGCTGCGACAATCGCCGCCGAGCCGCCCGACGATCCGCCGGGCGACAGATCCCTGCGCCACGGGCTTACCGTTGCGCCGCCAAAGGCCGGCTCCGTCGTCGGCGCCAGTCCGAACTCACTGGTGTTGCTGCGGCCCACGATCACCAGCCCGGCGCGCCGCATGCGCGCCACCGCGGCACTGTCGGCGGTGGCGACCGGCTGTTTGGCAAAGAATCGTGAGCCCAATGTCGTCGGCGTCCCAGCACAGTCGGCCATGAGCTGTTTCACGACGAAGGGCACGCCGTAGAACGGGCCCTCGCCCACCGCCGCGACCGAATTGTCGAGCAGCGCGTCCTCGTAGAAGTCCGTAATGGCGTTCAGCGACGCGTTGAGTTCGCGTAGGCGCGCGATCGTGTCGTCAACCAGCTCGCGGACGCCGATCTTGCGCGCCTTGACCAGTTCGCCGACGGCCAGTGCGTCGTGGGTCGCGAAGAGATCGTCCACTGCCTAGGTCCGCCAGCGCCCGAGATTGGCGGCCACGAAGGCGTCGTCGTGCAATTCGGGATAGGTCTCATAGAGTCGGTCGATGCCCGCGCTCTGGCCCGGGCTCAACTTCTCGTGGGGATCCAGACACTCGATTGAAGTCATCAGTCCCTGCCGCCGCAGGATCTCATGGCAGCCCGGAATGCAACCGGCGAAGTCATGGTCGACGTCGAACACCACGCTGTTGCAATCGGTGACGAAGGAATCGAGCGCCAGCACCTCGGGCGGAATGCTGCCGGACGACACCGTGAGCTTGAGGCGTTCCAGGAGCTTCACCGCCCCGCGCGTCCATACGCTCCAGTGTCCGAGCAGGCCGCCACGGAAGCGCAGCGTGATCTCGCGGTTGCCGGTGCGCACCGCCAGCGGCGTCACGAGATCGGCCACGATGTGGTCGTCGTTGCCGGTGTAGAGCGTGACGCGCTCCTCGGCGTGGGCCTGGGCTATGCCGAACGCGACGTCGAGCGTGCGGTAGCGGTTGAACGGCGCCACCTTGATCGCCACGACATTGTCGATGGCAGCGAAGCGCGCCCAGAAGGCGCGCGACAGCGGAATGCCGCCCACCGCCGTCTGCAGATAAAAGCCGATCAGCGGCATTTCGCGCGACACCGCCGTACAATGCTCGATCAGCTCGTCCTCGCTCGCCCCCTTCAAAGCCGCCAGCGACAGAAGCACGGCATGATAGCCCAGTGCCCGCGCCGTGCTTCTGTCGCTGGCGGCTTTGAAGGGGGCGAGCGAGGACGAG
>MEMN01000170.1:33289-35298 GCA_001767945.1 Alphaproteobacteria bacterium RIFCSPHIGHO2_12_FULL_66_14
GGACTCCGACGGCCAGACCACCGGAGCCCGCGTCGACATAGTAGCGGCCGATCGCGCGCTGGGACTGCTGGTCGAACTCGCGATCGGGACCCAGCGCCAGGGGATGCGCGGGGATCACCGCGCCCTCGCGTAGCAGGGACAGGACCGGTGCCGGCAGGTCGCGCCAATGCAATGACTTTTCCGTCGTCATGTCCGCCATCCTAGCCCAATTCCGGTCCAGCGAGAGCAAAGACGTGGCTGAGGTCATCCAGTCCCTTGGCCGTTCCGAGCGTCATCCGCATGTAGCCGCGCGGCGACACCGCGCCCTCAGACTCCAGCCAAGCCCCGATCTCACGATGGGCGGCCGGCACATCGATGATGAAGGGCGGCTTGGTCGCGGCCGTCGCGCGCGCGATCAGCGCCAGGGCAATGGCCTCGCTGTCGGCAACGACCGGTCCCAGCGAAGTCGCGATCCGGCCTTCTCGGCCCAGCACGAAGCCCGCGATCTTGCCTGACGGCGTCTCCGCGACCGCCGCCAGCCCGGGCTGGCGCGTCGCCAGATGGGCCAGAACGGTCGGCCGCTCCATGCTGCTCAGCGGCCGATCGTAGGTCGCAAGCCGCGGCAGGTCCGCCAGCACCATAGGCCGGAGCGCGATGCCCTGAGGCGGCGGCACGTGCGTTGTCGGCACCCGATCGAGATGCCAGCGCGAGATCTTGTAGAGATCGTGGAACCCTAGAGGCAGATAGATCGGCCGCCCCTGCTCGGTGGCGTCGAGCCCCGCCACCGCGCCAGCGGCACGCACTTCCTCGATGCATCGCTTCAGCAACTCGCTGCCTACACCGCCACGGCGGAGATCCTTGGTCACCAGCACCATGCTGATCCAGGCGAGCCGCTGGCCGAGCGGCAGAACGAGCGAGCTCGCCTGCCACCTGCCATCGGCGCCGCGCAAGCCGAAGCCGCGGCCGGCACCCAGCATGAAGCGCCAGTCGGCGACGTTCTGATTCCATCCCGCCTCTATCGACAGCGGCCACACCTCTTCGGCGTGAGCGGCCTCGATGGGATCAATAGGTCCCATCGCGTACTTCGTATTTCGTCGGCTTGTTGATCGTCTTCATGTCGCGCGCCACCCAGTCGGCATTCCATTCGATCAGCTTCGCGAGTGGCACGCTGGGCGGCCCGAACTCCTTGACCATGCGCGCGGCGTTGTTGATCCAGCCGGTCGGCGCGGGCTTGCCGGTGAATTTCGGCTTCTTGCCGAGCAGCCGGCCGAACTCTTCCGCCACCTTGGCAACCTCGAAGGTCTCGGGCCCGGTGACATTGATCGGCGTGGTCGGCGTCGTGGCGTGCGCAAGGCAACGCAGCGCCACGGAGTTGGCGTCGCCCTGCCAGATCACATTGGCATGACCCATGGTGAGATCGATCGTCTCGCCGTCGCGCACCTTGCGACCGATGTCGTGCAGCACGCCATAGCGCATATCGATCGCATAGTTGAGCCGGAACAACCGGCCCGGCGTGCCGTGCTGGGCCGAGAAATACTCGAACATGCGCTCGCGACCGACGCAGGAGTTGGCGTAGTCGCCGGACGGCGGCACGGGTGGCGTGTCCTCGGTCGCTCCACCGCTCTCGACGGGCACGAAGGGATAAACATTGCCGGTCGAGAAGGCGACGATGCGCGAGGCCTTGAACACCTCGGCCACCATCGCCGGCATCTGCACGTTCATCGCCCAGGTAAGCGGCACGTCGCCCGAGGCGCCGAACTTGCGGCCGGCCATGAACACGACGTTGGCTGCCTTGGGCAGCTTCTCGAGAGCGGCGCGATCCATCAGATCGGCGGGCATCGTCTCGACGCCGGCCTGTGCCAGTTCTTCGCGCACGCCCTTCTCGCTGAAGCGGGCAACGCCGATCACCTTCTTGTCCGGTACTGCGCGCTTGGCCAGGCGGGCGAGAGTCGGCCCCATTTTGCCACCGACGCCCAGCACCATGATGTCGCCCGGCGTGGCGGCGAGATCGGCGACCAGCGCATCGGACG
>MEMN01000171.1:0-2635 GCA_001767945.1 Alphaproteobacteria bacterium RIFCSPHIGHO2_12_FULL_66_14
CTTGGGCAGCAGGTGCATGCCGCGCATGAGGTAGCCCGGATTGAAGTTGGTCGGATCGATCCAGGGCAGCAGCGGCATGTCCTTGTCCTCGGGCCGGAGAGCCACGGCGACCTTCTTCGCCTGCCTCTCCTTCATGTGCGTGAGCAGCCGGCACACGAAATCGGCAACCAGGTCGGCACGGAGCGTCCAGCTTGCCCGGAAGTAGCCGAACACCCACACCATGTTGGGCACACCGGTGAACATCATGCCGCGGTAGGTGACGGTGTCGGCGAAGTCGAGCGCCTTGCCGTCGATCGTGAACTCGATGTCGCCCAGCACATTGAGATTGAAGCCGGTGGCGGTGACGACGATGTCGGCTTCGAGGTCCTTGCCTGATTTCAGGCGAATGCCGGTCTCGGTAAAGCGCTCGATCTCGTCGGTGACCACCGAAGCGTGGCCGGCGCGGATGCCCTTGAAGAGATCGCCATCGGGAACATAGGCGATGCGCTGCCGCCACGGCCGGTAGGTCGGCGTGAAGTGCGTGTCCACGTCGTAGTCGGGGCCGAGATAGGCGCGCACGCCGCCCAGCAGCTCCTTGGTCACGACCTCCGGCTCCTCGAAGGCGCGGCGAGTGAACACCGCCTGATCGTGCAGGATCTTGCGGCGCACGATCTCGTGGATCCAGCTTTCGTCGATCTGCAGCTGACGCAGCGTGTCGGCGAGGTCGTTGACGTTGCGGGCGGGAATGAAATAGGTCGGCGAGCGCTGCAGCAGGGTGACGTGGCCGCACTTGCCGGCGATCGCCGGCACGAGAGTCGCCGCGGTGGCTCCAGAGCCGATGACGACCACCTTCTTGCCGGCGTAGTCGAGATCCTCCGGCCAGGTCTGCGGATGGACGATCCGGCCCTTGAAGTTCGCCATGCCTTCCCATTCGGGCGTGTAGCCCTCGGAGTGCCGGTAGTAGCCTTGGCACATCCAGAGGAAGTTCGCCGTGAAGCGGACGGCATCGCCGGTGTCGGTGCGCGTCGCCTCGATCGTCCAGCGGTTCTCCCGGCTCGACCAGCGGGCCGAGGAGATCCGGTGGCCATAGCGGATGTGCCGGCCGAGGTCGTTCTCGTCGATGACTTCGCCCATGTAGGCGAGGATCTCGGCCGCCGTCGCGATCGGCGCGCTGGTCCAGGGCTTGAAACGGTAGCCGAAGGTGTAGAGGTCACTGTCGGACCGTATGCCGGGATAGCGATGGGTGATCCACGTGCCGCCGAAGCTTTCCTGCGACTCGAGGACGACGAAGCTCGTGCCGGGACACTGCTTGGTGAGGTGGTAAGCCCCGCCGACGCCGGAGATGCCGGCACCCACGATCAGGACGTCGAAATGCTCGGTCTTCTGTGCGGCGGTCGCTGGGAGTGTCGCTGTATCGGGCATGGGCTTTGCTCATTTTCGCGGATGGCTTCGTGCCGAGACACAAATGATGCGCGTCGCCGGCTTGCCTCATTGATCGAAGTCAAGATCGCCTAAATGACCGTTGCGTCATTTCGCAGGCGCCTGGGAAAGGTGGCGGAGAGGGTGGGATTCGAACCCACGGTACGCTTGCACGCACAACGGTTTTCGAGACCGTCCCGATCGACCACTCTGGCACCTCTCCGGGGCCACGCTTATAGGGGCGCGATTCCGTCCGAGCAACCCGGGCGGTTTGGCAGCCGATATCCCTCAATTCGGCCCCAAAATCGCGGGTTTCCGGCGTTGACTTGAGAGGCTTCCTGCGTATATTCCGCCCTCCTCCGGCGGGTCGTATGGGCCCGCCGCGCTCTTTCGTGCTTTCCCGCATTTGGGCCCGGATCCAGCCACTTCCCCTAGGGGTGGTGGAGGGTCCCCCGGAGCGGGAGGCTTCAGTCAGGTGTCATCATGATCGCCGTTATCCGCACGGGTGGAAAGCAATACACGGTCGCCGCCGAAGACACGCTCACGGTCGAAAAGATCGAGGGCGAGGCGGGCGCCAAGATCGAGTTCACCGACGTGCTGATGGTGGGCGAAAAGGTCGGCGCGCCGACCGTGGCCGGCGCCAAGGTGCTGGGCTCGATCGTCAAGCAGGCGCGCGGACCGCACCTCATCGTCTTCAAGAAGCGCCGCCGCCAGAACTCGCGGCGCAAGAACGGTCATCGTCAGGACCTGACGGTGGTCAAGATCGAACAGATCGTCGCCTGACCTCAATCATCCTTTAGGGCGACCGGAGTAGAACGATGGCACATAAGAAAGCAGGCGGCTCCTCGCGCAACGGCCGCGATTCGGCCGGCAAGCGCCTGGGCGTGAAGCGCTTCGGCGGACAGACGGTCCTGTCGGGCAACATCCTGGTCCGCCAGCGCGGCACCAAGATGAACGCCGGCGAGAACGTCGGGGTCGGCCGCGATCACACGCTGTTCGCCACCGCCGACGGCGTCGTGACGTTCCGCAAGCGGACCGGCGGCAAGGTCGAGGTGAACGTGCTCCCGGCGCCGGCCCAGAACCCGGCGAAGATGGCTGCTGAATAGCCGTTCCCACCCAATTGGAATTCGAAGGGGGAGCGGTCAACCGTTCCCCCTTTTCATTTCTGGACCCAACCCATGAAGTTCCTCGACCAGGCCAAGATCTACGTCCGCTCCGGCAACGGCGGCGCGGGGTC
>MEMN01000171.1:2731-7835 GCA_001767945.1 Alphaproteobacteria bacterium RIFCSPHIGHO2_12_FULL_66_14
CGGGCAAGGATGTGGTGCTGCGCCTGCCGCGCGGCACGCAGGTCTTCGCCGAGGACAACGAGACCCTGCTGGTCGATCTCACCGAAATCGGGCAGCGCGTCGTGCTCTGCAAGGGCGGCGACGGCGGCTACGGCAACCTGCACTACAAGAGCTCGACCAACCGCGCGCCGCGCCGCGCCGACAAGGGCTGGCCGGGCGAGGAGCGCTGGGTGTGGCTCAGGCTGAAGCTGATCGCCGACATCGGCCTGGTCGGCCTCCCCAACGCCGGCAAGTCGACCTTCCTGTCGTCCAACTCCAATGCCCGGCCCAAGATCGCCGACTATCCTTTCACTACGCTGCATCCCGGCCTCGGCGTGGTGAAGGTAGGCGACCGCGAGTTCGTGATGGCCGACATTCCCGGCCTCATCGAGGGCGCGCACGAAGGCGCCGGCCTCGGCACGCGCTTCCTGGGTCATGTCGAGCGCTGCCGCGCGCTGCTGCATCTGGTCGACGGCACCCAGGACGATGTCGCCGATGCCTATCGCACGGTGCGCGCCGAATTACGCGCCTACGGCGGCAACCTCGCGCGCAAGAAGGAGCTGGTGGCGCTCAACAAGACCGACGCCATGACGCCTGAGGACATCGAAGCCAAGCGTACCAAGCTCGCCAAGGTGAGTCGCAAGACGGTGCATGTGATCTCCGCCGTCGCCGGCCATGGTGTGCAGCCCCTGCTCCACGAGCTGATGAAGCTGGTCGAGAAGCAGCGCGATGCGGGCGCCAATTCGGGCAAGGAAGCGGCATGAGTCCGCTGGCCGGCTCGAAACGGCTGGTCGTCAAGATCGGCTCCTCGATCCTGGTCGATGAAGCCAAGGGCGAAATCCGCCACGACTGGCTGGATGCCCTGACCGACGACGTCGCGCACCTCCACAAAGATGGCTGTGACGTGGTGCTGGTGTCTTCCGGCGCCATCCGACTCGGACGCACGCACCTGAAATTGCCCCCCGGCCCGCTGAGGCTCGAGGAAAGCCAGGCGGCCGCTGCCACCGGCCAGATCCAGCTCGCCCACGCCTATCAGGCGGCTCTGGCGCGCCACGGCATCACGGTGGCGCAGGTTCTGCTCACTCTCGACGATTCCGAGGAGCGCCGCCGCTATCTCAACGCGCGCCAGACCATGGCCACGCTGCTGGGGCTCAAGGCCGTGCCGGTGATCAACGAGAACGACACAGTGGCAACCGACGAGATCCGCTTCGGCGACAACGACCGCCTGGGCGCCCGCGTCGCCGAGATGATCTCCGCCGACACGCTGGTGCTGCTGTCCGACATCGACGGGCTCTACACCGGTGATCCGCGCAGCGATTCCTCTGCGAAGTTCATTCCCGAGATTCGCGAGATCACGCCGGCGATCGAGGCGATGGGCGGCAGCGCCGCTTCCGAAATGTCGAACGGCGGCATGGTGACCAAGCTGATGGCCGGGCGCATCGCCATGGCCGCAGGCTGCCGCATGGCCATCGCCGACGGCCGGCCGGTCGGCGCGCTGGGCGACCTGATCGACGGCAAGACACGCTGCAGCTGGTTCCTGCCCGAGGCGTCGCCGCTGTCGGCGCGCAAGAAATGGATCAAGGGCTCGCTCAAGACCGCCGGGTCTCTGACCGTCGATGACGGCGCCGTGAAAGCGCTGTCGGCCGGCAAGAGCCTGCTGCCGGCCGGCGTCACGGGAATAGACGGTGACTTCAAGCGCGGCGACGTCGTCGACGTGAAGGATCGCGCCGGCCGCCTGCTGGCGCGCGGGCTGGTCGCCTATGCCGCCGAGGACGCCCGCCGCATCGCCGGCCGCAAGAGCGCCGAAATCGAACGCCTGTTGGGATTTCGCGGCCGCGACGAGATCGTCCATCGCGACGACCTCGTGGTCGAATGAGCCCCGGCAGGGCATACTGGAGCGGCCGATGAACGTTCAGACCAAGCCTGCCGATGATGCCGTCGCGATCGTGGCCGAACTCGGCCGGCGCGCGAAGGCCGCCGCCGTCGCGCTGCGCACTGCCGGCACCGCGGCCAAGAACCGCGCCCTCGCCGAGGCCGCTCGCCTGATCCGCGGCGAAAAAGCCGCAATCCTGGCCGCCAACGCCAAGGACATCGCCGCAGCCCGGGCTGCCGGCATGAGCGCCGCCCTGCAGGACCGGCTGCTGCTGACCGACGCCCGCGTCGAGGCTATGGCCAAAGGGCTGGACGACATCGTGGCGCTGCCCGATCCGGTCGGCGCCAAGATCGAGGAATGGACCCGGCCGAACGGGCTCGTGATCAGTCGCGTGCGCGTGCCGATCGGTATCATCGGCGTGATCTACGAGGCCCGCCCCAACGTCACGGCCGACGCCGGTGCACTTTGCATCAAGTCGGGCAACGTCGTGGTGCTGCGCGGCGGCTCCGACAGCTTCCACTCCTCGCGCGCCATCGTCGAACTGTTGCGTCGCGCGCTGGCCGCCTCAGGCCTGCCCGAGGATTGCGTGCAGCTCGTCCCCACCACCGACCGCGCCGCCGTGGGCGAGATGCTGCGCGCGATGGACTGGCTCGACCTCATCGTGCCGCGCGGCGGACGCTCGCTGATCGACCGCGTCACCGAGGAAAGCCGGGTGCCTGTGCTGCGCCACTATGACGGCATCTGCCACGTCTATGTCGACCGCGACGCCGATGTCGTCATGGCGCGCGATCTCGTGGCCAACGCCAAGATGCGCCGCGTGAGCGTCTGCGGTGCGGCCGAAACGCTTCTGATCGACCGCGCCGCGCTCGACACCCATCTGATGCCCGTGCTGGCGAAACTGCACGAACTGGGGTGCGAGGTGCGCGGCGACGTCGACGTCCGCAAGCGCGACCCCAAGGCGCTGCCGGCGACGGAGAAGGACTGGCGCACCGAATATCTGGCGCCGGTCATCTCGGTCGCCACGGTCGACGGCGTCGACGGCGCCATCCGGCATATCGCCACCTACGGCAGCCAGCACACCGAAACGATCGTGACGGGCAACGAGGCCACGGCCGCGCGCTTCCTGGACGAGGTCGACAGCGCCATCGTCATGCACAACGCCAGCACCCAGTTCGCCGACGGCGCCGAGTTCGGCCTGGGGGCGGAGATCGGTATTTCGACCAACCGCATGCACGCCCGCGGACCGGTCGGCCTGGTCGAGCTCACCACCTACAAGAACATCGTGCGCGGCAAGGGCACCTTGCGCCCATGAGTTCGGCGCCCATGAGCTTCATCGCTTGACGGCCGCACACCATCCGATGCCCGGCGTGCCGCGCGACACGACGCGCCGCATCGGCCTCCTGGGCGGCTCGTTCAACCCGGCCCACGAAGGCCATCGCCATGTCAGCCTGGAAGCCTTGAAGCGACTGGATCTCGACGAAGTCTGGTGGCTGGTCTCGCCACAGAATCCGTTGAAGAGCGACGACGGCATGGAGCCGCTGCCGACCCGCGTGGCGCGCGCCCGCCAGCTCGCCCGGCACCCCCGCATCCGGGTCGATGCACCTGAATTACTGCTCGGCACGCGTTACACACTCGATACCGTTCGGGCGCTCAGCCGGCTCTATCCACGCGCCCAGTTCGTCTGGCTGATGGGCGCCGACATCCTGCCACAGCTGGTGCATTGGCTGGGCTGGCGCGACCTGTTCGCCGCGGTCCCGATCGCCGCCTTCGCGCGGCCGGGCTGGAGCTATCCTGCGCTGGCCGCCGCAGCCCCGCGCGCCTTCGCGCGTTATCGGCTGGCGGCCGGGCAGGAACGCCGCCTCGCCTCTTGCGAACCGCCGGCCTGGTGCTTTATCCCAAGCCGACTGGACAGCCACTCGGCCACGGCGATACGCGCCGTCCGGCCGCGAAAGGCCCGAACGACTGGGGCCGGAACGAAAGGAATCACCATCTCCGACCAAAATTCGTCTACAGGAGCCCGCCGGCTTCCCGACCGGAGCAAAGCCTCCACTGCGTTGCTCGCCCTCGCCCGCCACTCGCTGGAAGAAGACAAGGCCGAGGACATCGTCGTCATCGACCTCAAGGGCAAGTCCGCCTTCGCCGACTACATGGTGATCGCCTCGGGCCGCTCGAATCGCCAGGTCGTGGCGATCGCCGAACATCTGGCCGACAGGCTGAAGCAGGCCGGCCATGGCTACATCCCGGTCGAAGGCAAACAGACCGGCGACTGGGTGCTGGTCGATGGCGGCGATGTCGTCGTCCACATCTTCCGTCCCGAGCCTCGCGCTTTCTATGCCCTCGAAAAGATGTGGGCGCTGGAGGAGGAGGCAGTCGACGCCAAGCCGGTGAAGGCCCCCCGGATTGGCCGCCCGCGGCGCGCCAAGAAGCCGGCGTGAAACTCCTGATCGCCGCCATCGGCCGCGCCGCCCGCGGCCCGGAGCGCGATCTCTACGAGCATTACGCCGCCCGCATCCGCTGGCCGTTGACCCTGCGCGAGCTCGAGGAGAAGCGGAAGCTGCCGCCGGCCCAGATGATCCTGCGCGAAAGCGGGCTGTTGCTGGAAGCGGCACCGGCAAAAGCCGTCCTTGTGGCGCTCGACCGTCGCGGCAAGGTGCTGGACAGCGAGGCTTTCGCTGGCCGCCTGGCGCGCTGGCGCGACGATGCGGTGCCGGATGTGGCCTTTCTGATCGGTGGCGCCGATGGACATCCCGAATCGTTGCTGAAACGGGCCGCCCTTGTGCTCTCATTCGGCGCCATGACTTGGCCACATCTGCTCGCCCGGGCCATGCTGGCCGAGCAGCTCTACCGCGCCCAGCAGCTCCTGGCCGGGCATCCCTATCACCGGGCATGAATTGAGGCCTGAAATGGCGTCGATTTTGCCTCTGTTCTGACGAAAAACCGGGGCTACATTGGCACCCATGCGCATTCCTCCCCGGTGGCCCGCCGCCACCTTCGCCGCCTTCGTTCTGGCTGCGGCTTCCACCGCCGCTCTGGCCCAGACCGCGCCATCCGCGAAACCGGCAGCCAGGCCGGTGCGCAGCATTCCCTATGTTTCGATTTCCGGCGACGACGGAAAACAGCGCCACTACGAGACCAACGCCATCCCGCTGCTGTTCAACCGCGCCTGCTTCGGCTGGCGCATGTATCTCGGCGGGCCGAACCGCGTCGTGTCGC
>MEMN01000171.1:7864-9567 GCA_001767945.1 Alphaproteobacteria bacterium RIFCSPHIGHO2_12_FULL_66_14
GCCGAGCAGGTGATCGCCGGACCCGAGACCGAGGTGAATGCCGACAAGACGCGGGCGACGACGCGCATGCTCGAAACCGTCCACGACGGCGTGCTGCAGCGCTCCTGGTGCATCATTCCGGGCGATCCGCCAGGCACCTACACCTACGACATCAGTATCGACGGCGAACCGCGCGGCGAGTTCGTGTTCTGCGCCATCGAAGTGCCGGACCAGAACCCCAACACCGATCCCCGCGACCTCAACTGTCCCAACAAGTTCAACGCCGTCGAGTACGAGCGCGCGCGGCCGGGGAAGGCGACCTGATGGCCGGGCCGTCGCGTCCGCGCCCCGCCGTCCTGTGCATTCTCGATGGCTGGGGCCATCGTCCCGACCCCCGGGACAACGCCATCCTCGATGCACGTACGCCCAACTTCGACAAAATGATCGCGACCTGCCCACAAGGCCTGATCGACGCGTCGGAGACCTTCGTCGGGTTGCCGAAGGGCCAAATGGGCAACTCCGAGGTCGGCCACATGAATCTCGGCGCCGGCCGCGTCGCAGTGCCGGACCTGCCGCGGATCGACATCGCCATCGAGAACGGATCGCTTGCCCGTAACCGGGCGCTGACCGACCTCATTGCCATGCTGAAGGACACCGGCGGCACCTGCCATCTGATGGGCCTCGTCTCGCCCGGCGGCGTGCATGCGCATCAGGATCACCTGATCGTGCTCGCCAATCTGATCGCAGGCGCCGGCGTGCCCGTGGCGATCCACGCCTTCCTCGACGGCCGCGACATGCCCCCGCGCAGCGCGCTCGAGTGCATCGCCCACGTCGAAGCCGGCCTCAAGTCCGGCCTGCCGATCCGCTTCGCGACCGTCGCCGGACGCTTCTATCCCATGGACCGGGACAAACGCTGGGATCGCGTAGCGCTCGCCTACGATGCCCTAGTCGACGGCCGGGGCGAGCCCGCCAGGGCCCCCAAGGAAGCGGTCGACCGGGGCTACGCCTTCGGCCTCGACGACGAGTTCGTGAAGCCGACGGTGATCGAGGGGTATGCCGGCATGAAGGACGGCGACGGCGTCCTGATGTTCAATTACCGCTCCGACCGCGCCCGCGAGATCCTGACCGCGCTGCTCGACCCGATGTTCGACGGCTTCAAGCGGCCCCGGCTCGTCAGCTTCGCCGCGGCCGTCGGCATGGTCGAATATTCCGCCGCCCTCACCCCCTTCCTCAAGGCGCTGTTTCCGCCCGAAGTCATCAAGATGGGCCTGGGCGAAACGATCTCGAAGTCCGGTCTCAAGCAGCTGCGGATCGCCGAGACGGAGAAGTACGCGCACGTCACGTTCTTCTTCAACGGCGGCGAGGAGCGCGTGTTCGAGGGCGAGGAGCGAATCCTGGTCCCCTCGCCCAAGATTCAGACCTATGATCTGAAGCCCGAAATGAGCGCACCGGAAGTGACGGACAAGCTGGTCGAGGCGATCGGCTCGGGCAAATTCGACCTGATCGTGGTGAACTACGCCAACACCGACATGGTCGGCCACACCGGCGACCTCGCCGCCGCCGTGAAGGCGGTTGAAGCTGTGGATACCTGCCTCGGCCGGCTCATGGCGGCGGTCAGGAAGGCAGGCGGCGTCCTGTTCGTCACGGCCGACCATGGCAATGCCGAGCAGATGTTCGACGAGACGTCCCACCAGAAACACACCCAGCACACGCTGAATCGGGTC
>MEMN01000171.1:9577-31642 GCA_001767945.1 Alphaproteobacteria bacterium RIFCSPHIGHO2_12_FULL_66_14
CATGGGCGTGCCGCAACCCGCAGAAATGACGGGAAAATCGCTGCTTTCCGAGGCGTCACGACCCGCGATTCTGGCCACCTCCCGCGCTGCCGTGGCGGCTTCGGCCTGATTTGTGAAGTACCGTGACCCGTCTGCGCCTTGATACTGCCAAAGACCGCCTTGTATCTTCGCCCCAACGCCCGAACCCCCGGGTCGCCTGTCCGGTGCCGGCCAGCGACCATCCCTGAAAGCAATCCAATGACCCGTTTGCGCATCGCCTCAGCCACCGCGATCCTGGCCTTCCTGGCCATTCCACTCACCATGCCAGCGTGGTCGCAGGACAAGGCAGCCCCCAAGCCCGCCGGCGGCGACAAGAGCGAGCTCTACCAGCAGCTCAACCTGTTCGGGGACGTGCTGGAACGCGTCCGCCGCGACTATGTCGAGCCGGCCGACGAGAAGACGCTGATCGAGAGTGCCATCAACGGCATGCTGACCGCGCTCGACCCGCATTCGAGCTACATGAACCCCAAGACCTACAAGGACATGCAGGTCCAGACCAAGGGTGAATTCGGCGGCCTGGGCATCGAGGTCACGATGGAGAACGGCGTCATCAAGGTGGTGTCGCCGATCGACGATACGCCCGCGTCGAGGGCCGGCATCCTGCCGGGCGACCTGATCTTCGCCCTCAATGGCGAACCGGTGCAGGGGCTGACGCTGCAGGAAGCCGTCGACAAGATGCGCGGTAAGGTCGGAACGCCGATCAAGATCTCGATCCGCCGCGCCGGCAAGGATCCGTTCGACGTCTCGCTCACCCGCGAGACCATCAAGGTGAAGTCGGTGCGCTACCGCCTGGAAGGCGGCGACATCGGCTATATCCGCGTCACGTCCTTCACGGAGCAGAGCACCTCTGGCGTGCTCGACGCCGTCGAGAAGCTCAAGAAGGAAGCGGGCGGCAAGCTCAAGGGCTTCATCCTCGACCTGCGCAACAATCCGGGCGGGTTGCTCGACCAGGCGATCGCCATGTCCGACGCTTTCCTCGACAAGGGCGAGATCGTCTCGGTCAAGGCGCGCAAGAGCGAGGACGTGCAGCGCTGGAATGCCAAGGCCGGCGACGTTACAGGCGGCTTGCCGATCGTCGTGCTGGTGAACGGCGGTTCCGCTTCGGCCTCCGAGATCGTGGCTGGCGCCCTGCAGGACCACAAGCGGGCGATCATTCTCGGCACTCGCACATTCGGTAAGGGATCGGTGCAGACGATCATGCAGGTTACCGGCGGCGGCGCCATCCGCCTCACGACCGCGCTGTACTTCACGCCGTCGGGCCGGTCGATCCAGAAGGAAGGCATCAAGCCCGACATCGAGGTCGAGCCCGCCAAGATCGAGGCGATCCAGCAGCGCGCCGGCTTCCGTGAGGAGAACCTGCGCCGCTCGATCACCAACCCGAACGGCAAGCCCGGCGACGCCAAGCCCGAAGCAAAGCCTGCCGAGCCCAAGCCGGCCAACAAGAAGGATGACAAGCCGGCCGCAGGCGCCGCGCCGTCACCGTCGGGCGATCCCGACGAGCCGCCGAAGGATGCCGTGGCCGACTATCAACTCCTGCGGGCAGCCGATTTGATCCGTGGCATCTCGCTCTACAGCAACCGCGGCAACTGAGCGGCCGGCGGCGGAATGACGCCATGCCGACCGCCGGACACAGGACCGGAAAGCAGCGGGCGCGTGGCGGTCTGATCGCCGCCTACGCGTTTGTCTCCAGTCTGGTCGTCGCCTCCGCCCTGCTCGCTTTCGGGTTCGGCAGTGGTCCCCTGGACGCCGCCGAGCCGGTGGGCGAGACAATGCCGCCGCGTCAGACTGGCTCCTTGAAGCTGCCGCCCAGGCCGCCACCAGCCTTCCGGGACTTGGGGACTGCCGAGACCGCGGAAATGATCGAAGTGACCCAAGGAGGGTTGCGCCTGCCGCAAATCTCGCCCAGCGGCTGGATGCCCTGGATCGCCAACTCGCGACGCTTCGACCCCTCAGGTCCGCCCGCCCGTGTCGGGCTGCTGATGATCAATGTCGGCGCCAGCGAACCGCTGATGCGGCGCGCCATCGCCGAGTTGCCGGGCGAGGTGAGCCTCGCCTTCCTGCCCGACACCCCCGACCTTCAGCACTGGCTCCGGCGGGCGCACGAGCACGGCCACGAAGCCTATCTCATGCTGCCGGTCGAGGATCCGAGCGGCCCCGCCGAGCGCGGGCTCAGACCGATCGACACCTCGGCCAGCACCGCCGAGAACCTGCGCCGGCTGCGCCTCGCGATGGCCCGTGGTGAAGGCTACGTCGGCTTCGTCGTCCGCTCGCCGGGTCCGGTCCCACAGTCGGAAGCGACGGCAAGGGCGCTGGTCAAGGAGATCGCCGATCGTGGCCTTGCCGTGGTCGAGGTCAATCCGACACCCGACACAACCGTGCTCCACCGCCTGACCGTCGAACTGGGAGCGGGTTATGCGCGCAGCACCAACATCCTCGACTACAAGCTGGCAGGCGGCGGTGTTGCCGAATCTCTCGACCGTCTCGTCGCCTGGATCGGCGAAAGCGAACCCGGCCGTCCAGCGCGGCACGCCTTTGGCGTGATGCAGCCTGACAACGCAACAATCGACGCCGTCGTCGCCTGGCACGAACGGCAGGCAGCGCCCACGACGGTATCGCTGGTGCCGATCATCGGCCATTTCGAATGCCGCGACGCCTGCATGGCGCGCCTCGGGGCACAGCCGGCGCATTTTCGCCCATGATGGCCGGCCGTCCCGAGTTCTACCGCCAGAATGTGGGACTGATGCTGATCGCAGCCGACCGGCGGGTGTTCGTCGGCCGACGCACCGGGCAACCTGACGCCTGGCAGATGCCCCAAGGTGGCATCGATGACGATGAGACGCCGGTCGAAGCGGCCTGCCGCGAACTCGAGGAAGAGGTCGGCACGACCAAGGCGCTGCTGCTGCGCGAGAGTGCGAAATGGTTTGCCTACGACGTGCCGGAGGACCAACGGCCGGCCCACTGGAAAGGCCGATGGCATGGCCAGGCGCAGAAATGGTTCGCACTTGCTTTCACGGGGACCGACGCCGACATCGCCATCGACGCACATGACCGGGAATTCGAGGCGTGGCAGTGGGTGCCGGCGCGCGACCTGCCTTCGCTGATCGTACCTTTCAAGCGGCCGGTCTACGACGCCGTGCTCAAGGAATTCGCCGACCTGGTGGAATAGGAGCCTACGCGCCCGAGGCGGCGAGGCGGCTCGCATTGCGGCGCAGGAACCACAGGCTGGCCCGGGTCAGCAGGCTGTTCAGCCAGCCTTGAGGCTGCAATCCGACCGCCTTCAGGATCATAGCCATGGCGCGTTGCACATGGGTCTGGCGGTAGAGCGGATAGGCGCGCCGGGCATAGGCCCGCATGTAGCGCTCGCGATCGTAGACCGCATTGGCCGGTTCGTTGGCCGCGAAATAGGCATAGGCGAGCTCGTCGTCCTCGCTCTCCTTGAGGCGACCCCAGCCGATGCGGAGCCGGCTCCAGCGGCTCAGGCGATCGCGCTGCAGGCAGCGGCGCAGATGGCCATAGAAGAGCTTGTAATGGCGGAACTCGTCGGCGGCGATCTTGGCGCAGACCTGCTTCAGGACCGGCTCATCGGTCGCATCCTTGAGGGCACTGTAATAGGAGCTGGTGCCGGTCTCGACGATGCAGCGCGCCATCATTTCACCGGCCTGGCTGCCGCGCACCGAACTGTTGGCATCGAGCGGTAGCTTGTAGCCTTCGCGGAAGCGCTGGAAGGCGGCGTCGAAGTCCCAAGCCGGATCGGCAAGCGTGGCCCAGCGACCGAGCGCCATGCCGTGCTGGACCTCTTCCACGACCCAGGTATCCACCGCCGCCATGAACAGCGGATCGTCGGCGAAGACGCGCGCGAGATAGATGCCGTAATCGCTGCCGTTCCGCTCCACCAGGGCCGCGGCCTTGATGTTGCGCAGAATCTCCGGATCGACCTTCGACGCGTCGAACCGATCCCAGGCGATCGTTTCGAGTGTCCAGTTACCCATATCGAGAACCCTCGCCGGCCTGTCGCCTGAGCGTAATAAAGCGACCTCCGGCCCGGCTTTCAATGGCCGGTCGGTGCACACCTTGAATGAAAATTACGTGGAAAACCCGGGGTCAGCGGTTGGCGTAGTAGGCCTGGGCTCGCCGTAAGTCCTTGGCAACGGCCAGATTTTTCGTAGCGGCGGCCTTTTCGGCGTCATTCGCGGCGTCCGTCAGCTCCCGCTCGGCAGCCCGCTCACGCTCGGCGAGCTGCTCGACCGTGACCGTCTCGAACGGCAGCGCCTCGTCGGCCAGCACCGTGCAACGCTCGGGCGTCACCTCCGCGAAACCACCGACCACCAGGAAGCGCTGCTCGGCCTTGCTGCCCTGAAAAACCTCGAGCACGCCCGGACGGACGGTCGAGATCAGGGGCGCGTGGCCATGAAGGACACCGAAGTCGCCTTCGCTGCCCGGCACCACGACCATGTCGGCCTCGGTCGCGAGCAGCTCGCGCTCGGGCATGACCAGTCGGAAGTTGACCTTGGCCATCGGCTTAGGCCGCCTCGGCCGCGAGTTTCTTGGCCTTGGCAACGGCCTCGTCGATGGTGCCGACCATGTAGAAGGCCGATTCCGGCAGGTCGTCGTATTCGCCGGCGACGATGCCCTTGAAGGCCTTGATCGTGTCCTCGAGCTTCACGAACACGCCTGGCGTGCCGGTGAAGACCTCGGCGACGTGGAACGGCTGGCTGAGGAAGCGCTGCATCTTGCGCGCGCGGGTCACGACCAGCTTGTCCTCTTCGGAGAGTTCGTCCATGCCCAGGATGGCGATGATGTCCTGCAGCGACTTGTACTGCTGTAGCACGCGCTGCACCGAACGCGCCACGTTGTAGTGTTCCTCGCCGACGACGCGCGGATCGAGCATGCGCGAGGTCGAGTCGAGCGGATCGACGGCCGGGAAGATCGCCTGCTCGGCGATCGAACGGCTGAGCACCGTGGTGGCGTCCAGGTGGGCGAACGAGGTCGCGGGTGCCGGATCGGTCAAGTCGTCGGCGGGCACGTAGATGGCCTGCACCGAGGTGATCGAGCCCTTCTTGGTCGAGGTGATGCGCTCCTGCAGCGCGCCCATGTCGGTCGACAGAGTCGGCTGATAGCCCACCGCCGACGGGATACGGCCGAGCAGCGCCGACACTTCGGAGCCCGCCTGGGTGAAGCGGAAGATGTTGTCGACGAAGAACAGCACGTCCTGCCCTTCGACGTCGCGGAAATACTCGGCCACGGTGAGACCCGACAGGCCGACACGGGCGCGAGCGCCCGGCGGCTCGTTCATCTGGCCGTAGACCAGCGCCACTTTGGAGCCCGGGCCGTCGAGCTTGATGACGCCGCCTTCGATCATCTCGTGATAGAGGTCGTTGCCCTCGCGGGTGCGCTCGCCGACGCCGGCGAACACCGACACGCCACCGTGCGCCTTGGCAACGTTGTTGATCAGCTCCATGATCGTCACGGTCTTGCCGACGCCGGCGCCGCCGAACAGGCCGATCTTGCCACCCTTGGCGTAGGGGGCGAGCAGGTCGATGACCTTGATGCCGGTGACCAGGATCTGCGCTTCAGTCGACTGCTCGACGAACTCCGGCGCGCTGCGATGGATCGGCAGCGTCTGCTTGTTGCCGACCGGACCGCGCTCGTCGACCGGCTCGCCGATGACGTTCAGGATGCGGCCGAGGGTCTCGGGACCGACCGGCATCTGGATCGGGCTGCCGGTGTCGACCGCCTTCTCGCCGCGTACCAGGCCATCGGTGGTGTCCATGGCGATGGTGCGGACCTCGGACTCGCCCAGATGCTGGGCGACCTCGAGCACGATCAGCCGGCCATCAGCCTTGACGTGCAGGGCGTTCAGAATGTGCGGCAGATCGGCGTCGAAGCGCACGTCGACGACCGCGCCCGTGATCTGGGTGATCGTGCCGATGTTGTTGGTGGCCATGACGGATCCCTTTCCTTCGATTGCTGTCAGCGCGCGGCCTAGACGGCCTCGGCGCCCGAGATGATCTCGATGAGTTCCTTGGTGATGGAGGCCTGACGCGAGCGGTTCATCTGCAGCGTCAATTTCTTGATCACTTCGCCGGCGTTGCGCGAGGCGTTGTCCATCGCCGTCATCTGCGACCCGTAGAAGCTCGCGGCGTTCTCCAGCAGGACACGGAAGATCTGGACGGTGAGATTGCGCGGCAACAGGTCGGCCAGGATCTCGCCCTCGTCCGGTTCGAATTCGTAGACCGCGCCGCCCACAGTAGCGCTTGTGGGGGCGGGAGCGGCGGTCTCGGCAACCTCGGGGGCCGGTGGCGGAATGATCTGCTGGCGCGTCACGATCTGGGTCATCGCCGACTTGAAGCGGTTGAAGACCACGGAGGCGATGTCGAACTCGCCGGCCGCGAACATCTCCATGACGCGCGTCGTCACCTTCTGGGCATCGCCGAACGACAGGCGCGGACGGCCGAGATCCGTGATCGTCTCGACAATGTGGTTTCCGAAGTCGCGGCGCAGCTGGTCGCGTCCCTTGCGGCCGACGCACATGATCTTGACGGTCTTGCCCTCGGCAAGCAGCGCGCGGATGTTGCGTCGAGCCTCGCGGACGATCGTGCTGTTGAAGCCGCCGCACAGGCCGCGGTCGGCGGTGGCGACGATCAGCAGGTGGACCTTGTCGGAGCCGGTGCCGGCCAGCAGGCGCGGGCCGGTGCCGCCCTTGAAGCTCGCACCCAGCGACGCCAGGATCTTGTCCATGGCTTCGGCATAGGGGCGCGCCGCCATGGCCTGCTCCTGGGCGCGCCGCAGCTTGGCGGCGGCCACCATCTTCATGGCCTTGGTGATCTTCTGCGTCGATTGAACGCTTCGGATCCTGAGGCGGTAGGTTTTGAGACTGGGCATCGAAAACCTGCGAAGGCCTAGGCGAACTTCTTGACGAAGTCGGCGAGGAACGCCTTCAGCTTGTCGTCGGTCTCCTTGGTGATCTCGCGCTTGTCGCGGATCGAGGCCAGGATCGAACCTTCGGCGCGCAAGGTGTCGAGCACCTGGTGTTCGAAGTCGCCGATCCGCGCCACCGGCAGGGTATCGAGGAAGCCGCGGGTGCCGCAGTAGAGCGACACGACCTGCTCTTCGATCACCATCGGCACGTATTGGCCCTGCTTCAGGAGCTCGGTGAGCCGCTGGCCACGCGCCAGCAGGCGCTGGGTCGAGGCGTCGAGGTCCGAGGCGAACTGGGCGAAGGCCGCCATTTCACGGTACTGCGCCAGCTCGAGTTTGATGGTGCCGGCGACCTGCTTCATTGCCTTGATCTGCGCCGCCGATCCGACGCGGCTGACCGACAGGCCGACGTTAATCGCGGGTCGAATACCCTGATAGAAGAGTTCGGTCTCGAGGAAGATCTGGCCGTCGGTGATCGAGATGACGTTGGTTGGGATGTAGGCCGAGACGTCACCGGCCTGCGTCTCGATGATCGGCAGCGCCGTCAGCGAGCCCGAGCCGTTCTTCTCGTTCAGCTTGGCGGCGCGCTCGAGCAGCCGCGAATGGAGATAGAACACGTCGCCGGGATAGGCTTCGCGGCCCGGCGGGCGGCGCAGCAGCAGCGACATCTGGCGGTAAGACACCGCCTGTTTGGAAAGATCGTCATACACGATCACGGCATGCATGCCGTTGTCACGGAAATACTCGCCCATGGCGCAGCCGGTGTAGGGCGCCAGGAACTGCATCGGCGCCGGATCGGATGCGGTGGCGGCGACGACGATGGAATATTCCAGTGCGCCGTTGTCCTCGAGCGTCTTCACGATCTGCGCGACCGTCGAACGCTTCTGGCCGATGGCGACGTAGACGCAGTAGAGCTTGCGGCTCTCGTCGGTGCCCTTGTTGATCGTCTTCTGGTTGAGGAAGGTGTCGATGGCGACGGCGGTCTTGCCGGTCTGGCGATCGCCGATGATCAGTTCGCGCTGGCCGCGACCGACCGGAACCAGGGAGTCGATCGCCTTGAGGCCGGTCTGCATCGGCTCGTTCACCGACTTGCGCGGAATGATGCCGGGCGCCTTGACCTCGACCAGGCGGCGCTCGGTCGTGGCCAGCGGGCCCTTGCCGTCGATCGGGTTGCCGAGACCGTCGACCACGCGGCCGAGCAGGCCCTTGCCCACCGGCACGTCGACGATGGTGCCGGTGCGCTTGACGAGGTCGCCTTCGCGGATCGTGCGGTCTTCGCCGAAGATCACGACGCCGACGTTGTCGCTCTCGAGGTTGAGCGCCATGCCCTTGATGCCGCCGGGGAATTCGACCATCTCGCCGGCCTTGACGCTGTCGAGGCCGTAGACGCGCGCGATGCCGTCACCGACGGAGAGGACCTGGCCGACCTCGGCCACTTCGGCTTCGGTACCGAAATTGGCGATCTGCTGCTTGAGGATGGCCGAGATTTCGGCGGCACGGATATCCATTTAGGCAACTCCCTTCATGGCAAGCTGCAGGCGCTGCAGTTTGCTTCGGATGGACGAATCGAACAGGCGCGAACCGACCTTCACGACGAGGCCGCCGAGAATGTCGGGTTCGACGCGCGCGTCGACGGAAACCTTGGCGCTGCCCAGCACGCCGCGAAGCGTGTCGGTGAGCTGCTGGAGCTGGGCCGGCGTGAGCGGCACGGCCGAGGTGACGGCCACGGTGGTCTCGCCGCGGCGGCTCGCCAGTTCGGCCAGGAAGGCCGACGCCATGGCAACCAGCTCGCGGGCACGGCCGTTGGCGGCCACCGTGCCGATGAAGTTGCGGGTGAGGCCCTTGATGCCGGCGGCATCAAGCACGGCCAGCAGCGCCTTGCCCTGCAGTTCGCGGCCGATCACCGGGCTCGCGATGAGACGGGCGAGATCGGCGCTTTCGCCGACTATCTTGCGGAATGTGTTGAGATCCTGGGCGACCTGATCGAGCGACTTGGCATTGTCTGCCAGCTCAAAAAGGGCGCTGGCATAGCGTCCGGCGACGCCGGTCGTGGCAGAGGTAGCAGTTGACACGTTAAAAGCCTCTCCAAGTACCGTTGCGTCCGGCCGGCAAGCCATTGTTCCGGCGGGACTTTTCCCAGGAGAACGTGTCGCGCAGTACGTCGCCCCGCCCCGGAAAAGCGCGCGTTGCTACCATGCGGTTTTCCCAGGCGCAAGATTGCCAAAGGCCTGTATTACCGCGGTTTTTCAGCGCGTTGTGTCACAGGAAGGAATATGGGTCGACGTCGACCTGCAGGCGCACGGAACCGGGCAATCCGATCCGCTCCAGCCAGCCGTGCAGCAACGGCTGCAGCGCCGTTTCGCGTGACGCCTTCAGCAGGAAGCGGCGGCGGTGGCGGCCGCGCAACAGCGCCAGCGGCGCGGTCGACGGCCCCAGTACCGTGACCCCCGGCTGCTGCGGCGCCCGGCGCGCCAGCGCCGCGCACACGCCGTCGACCGCCGAAGGATCGGGCCCCGACACGATCAGCGAGGCGAGGCGCCCATAGGGCGGCATGCCGGCGGCAGCGCGGTCGGCGAGCTCGGCCGTCACGAAGCGGTCGCGGTCGCCCGACACCAGCGCCTGCATCACCGGATGCTCGGGCATGTGGGTCTGCACCAGCGCACGGCCCGGCCGGTCCTCGCGGCCGGCGCGGCCGGCCACCTGATAAAGCAACTGGAACGTACGCTCCGCCGCGCGCAAATCGCCGCCGTTCAGGCCGAGGTCGGCGTCAATCACGGCCACCAGGGTGAGATTGGGGAAGTGGTGGCCCTTGGCCGCCATCTGGGTGCCGATCAGGATGTCGATCTCGCCCGCGATCATGCGGTCGACCGCGGCCGAGGCCTCGTCGCGGTTCATCAGCGAGTCGGAGGTGAAGAGTTCCAGCTTCGCTTCGGGAAAAAGCTCCAGCGCCTCCTCGGCCAGCCGTTCCACGCCGGGACCGCAGGCGACGAACTGGTCGACCGCGCCGCAATACTTGCAGGCATGGGCCGGCGGCTCGGTATGGCCGCAGTGGTGGCAGACCAGGGTGCGGCGGAAGCGATGCTCGACCAGCCAGGCCGAGCATTGCGGGCATTCCAGCCCATGGCCGCAGGCGCGGCAGAGAGTGAGCGGCGCATAGCCCCGACGATTGAGGAACAGCAGCGCCTGCTCGCCGGCGGCCAGGGTCTGCCTCATCGCCTCGACCACCGGCGGCGACAGCCAGCGGCCGCGGGCCGGCGGCTCGCGCCTGAGATCGACCGCCGTCAGCCGCGCCAGCTGCTGCCCGCCGTGACGACCCGGCAAATGGAGCGCGGCGTAGCGACCAGCCGTGACATTCACCACGCTTTCGAGCGACGGCGTGGCCGAGGCGAGCACGATCGGCGCCGCCACCAGCCGAGCCCGCACCACCGCCATGTCGCGGGCATTGTAGGTGACGCCCTCGTCCTGCTTGAACGAGCTGTCATGCTCCTCGTCGATCACGATCAGGCCGAGCCTGGCGAACGGCAGGAACAGCGCCGAGCGGGCACCGACCACGACCCCTACCCGGCCCTCCGCAATGGCGCGCCAGGTTTCGCGGCGCTCCAGCCCGGTCAGGCCTGAATGCCACGGCGCCGGCAATGCGCCGAAGCGGTCCTCGAACCGCTTCAGCCACTGCGCCGTGAGCGCGATCTCAGGCAGCAGCACCAACGCCTGCCGGCCAGCGGCCAGCGCCGCGGCAACCGCCTCGAAATAGACCTCGGTCTTGCCCGCGCCGGGCACGCCATCGAGCAGGGTCGCGGAAAAGGCGTTGGCCTGCACCTTCTCGACCAGCGCCTGCGCCGCCGTTTGCTGCTCGGGCGACAGCGTCGGCCCCGGCCGCTCGCCGTCGGGCCGCGGGAAAGACCGCCGCATCGTGCGCTCGACCGGCTCCAGCAGGCCAACCGAGGCCATGGTCTTGATCACCGATGTGCCGACGCCCGCGAGATGGGCAAGTTCGGCCGCCGGCATTGCCGGTCCATCCCTGAGCGCCTCAAGCACCCGCCGCCTGGCGGCCGTGAGTTTCAGTGCCTCGTCGCCTGACGAGCGGGCGGGCCGATAGATGACCTCGGTCCTGGGCGCTTCCAGCGCCGAAGGCACGCTCATCGCCATGCGCAACACGGCGCCCGGCGACGACAGCGTGTAGGCCGCCACCCAGTCGACGAAGCGGCGCAGCGCATCGGCCATCGGCAGGGCGGGAAGAATTTCGACGATATCGCGCAACTTCTCCGGCGCGATCTCGCCCGAGCCCTCGCCCCACACCACGCCCACCGTCTCGCGCTTGCCGAGCGGCACGATCACGAAATGGCCTGCCGCAACCTCCAGCCTCTCGGGGACGCTGTAGTCGTAGGCGTCGGCCAACGGCAGCGGCAGCAGAACCTTCACTGTCCGGGGACCGGTGTTTTCCACCGGCCCGGGGCGCGACGAGGCAGCCTCCTCGCCTTGTGGCTCGGTGGGGGAAACGCTAGAAATTGTGGTGGCGCGCACGTCCGTACCACTGGCCATTGGGGTAGTTTATATGAAGTTCTTCGTCGATACCGCCGATGTCGCCGAGATCAAGGACCTCGCGGCCTCCGGCCTGCTCGACGGGGTGACCACCAACCCCTCGCTGATCCACAAGGCCGGCCGGCCGATGCTCGACGTCATCAAGGAGATCTGCGCCATCGTCCCGGGCCCGGTCAGCGCCGAAACGGTCGCGACCGACCACAAGACGATGCTCGAGGAGGGCCGCAAGCTCGCCAAGCTCGCCAAGAACGTCGCGGTGAAGGTGCCGCTCACTCCGGACGGGCTGAAAACCTGCAAGGCGCTGACCTCCGAAGGCACGATGGTGAACGTCACCCTCTGCTTCTCGGCCGCCCAGGCGCTGCTGGCCGCCAAGGCCGGGGCCACCTTCATCTCGCCCTTCGTCGGCCGCCTCGACGACATCGGCCAGGACGGCATGCACCTGATCGGCGAGATCATGATGATCTATCGCCAGTATCCGCACTTCAAGACCGAGGTGCTGGTGGCCTCGGTGCGCCACACCCAGCACGTGATCGCAGCGGCCAAGCTCGGCGCCCATGTCGCCACCTTGCCGCCCAACGTGCTGCGCCAGCTCTTCAAGCACGTGCTGACAGACAATGGTCTGAAAGCATTCCTCGACGACTGGGCCAAGACCGGCCAGTCGATCCTCTGACCCGGAGGCGGGTAGATGGGTAACGATGGCACGATCGCGGCGCCCGACGGCTCGGGGCGGCAGGTGAAGCTCATCACCGCCGACGATGTCGTGGCCTACCTCAAGGCCCATCCGACCTTTTTCGCCGACCACCCCGAACTTGCCGACGAACTGGCGCTGATCCCGCGCCCGCAGGGGCCGGGCGTCATCGACATGCAGCAGGCGATCCTGAAGCGGCTGCGCTCCGAGATCGATCGCCTCAAGAACGAGCGCACCGAGATCATCGCCAATTCGAAGCAGAACCAGATCGTCCAGAACCGCATCCAGGCGGCGGTGATCAGCATCATCCAGGCCACGACCTTCGAGAAGATGATCCATGTCGTGACCCACGAGCTGCCCGAGCTGCTCGACGTCGATTTCATCACGCTGGCCATCGAGGCCAATGCCGACGCGCCCAAGCGCGTGCCGGTGCGCGGCGTCTATGTGCTGGCGCCGGGCGCCATCGATGCCGCCATTGGCCTCGACAAGCATGCGAGGCTGCGCAGCTCGATCATCGGCGAGGACGCCTTCTTCGGCGAGGTCTCGCGCTTCGTGAAGTCCGACGTGCTGATGCGGCTCAAGGTCTCGACCGGCTCGCCCGACGGCGTGATGTGCTTCGGCTCGCGCGAGCCCGAGGCCTTCGGCCCCGACATGTCGACCGAGCTGCTGTTCTTCCTGGCCAAGGTGCTGGAGAACACCATCCGCGCCTGGCTCGACCTGCCGGAGTGAGCGGCCGATGAGCCCCCCCGAATGAGCTTGGCCGCGGCGCAGGAGGGCTGGCGCGACTGGCTGAAAAGCGAACGCCGGCTCGCCGCCCACACGCTGATCGCCTACGAGCACGACGTCGCGGGCTTCCTCGGCTTCATGACGACCTATCTCGGCGGCGCCCCCACTTTGGAGGCATTGGCCAAGCTGAAGCCGGCCGAGTTCCGCGCCTGGCTGGCCGAACGCTCGCGCCAGGGCATGGCCCGCAGCTCGACGGCGCGGGCCTTCTCTTCGGTGCGCTCCTTCTTCGGCTTCCTCGACAAGCGCGGCCTCGCCCACAACGCCAGCATCGCCACCATCCAGACGCCCAAGCTGCCGCGCTCGCTGCCCAAGGCCCTCAGCGAACGCGACATGGGCGAGCTCCTCGATACCGATCCTGCCGAGAAAGAGCGTGAGCCCTGGATCGACCTGCGTGACAGCGCCGTGCTGCTGCTGCTCTATGGCGCGGGGCTCCGCATCGGCGAGGCCTTGGACCTCACCAAGGCGACGGTCGAGGGCCTGCTGAAGGCGGGCCAGGACACGCTCGCCGTCACCGGCAAGGGCAACAAGACCCGCCTGGTCCCGCTCCTGCCGCAGGCGCTGGATGCCATCGCGGCCTATCGCGACGCCTGCCCCTGGCTGAAGGCGGCCGGCCCCGACGACGCCTTCTTCATGGGCGCCCGCGGCGGCGCGCTCGATCCCGCCATCGTGCAGAAGCGGGTGCGCGACATCCGCCGCCACCTTGGCCTGGCCGACAGCGTGACGCCGCATGCGCTCCGCCATTCCTTCGCCACCCACCTGCTGGGCGCGGGTGGCGACCTCCGCACCATCCAGGAGCTGCTGGGCCACGCCTCGCTTTCGACGACCCAGCGCTACACCGACGTCGACGCCGCCCGCCTCACCGCCGTCTATCGCAACGCCCATCCCCGGGCGAAGGTGCGCTAGAAGGTACGGCAGCGGCACACGAAGTGTGCCGTAAAACGGCGGCAGGTGTGCCTGAGCGTGTGCCGCGGCGGACGGATTGCCTTGAGTCTTCAACCGCTTGGCGGATCGCGCGAGACAGCGCCGATGCCCTTCCGGCACGCCCCCGAATCGCGGACCTGTTCGGTATTTCGTTCGGCGCTATCGCCGCCAATAGGTCATGGCCCGCACGCTCGTGCCCGGCCCGATCTCGGCTTTGACGAACAGGTCGCCGCCGGGCTGACAGTCGTAGCTAATGACGCCGCGCCTGTTCAAGGTGCAGACAAGGCAGTCGGGACAATCGGTCCCATGCTTGGGAGCGCATTCGAAGTCGTGTCGATAGACAAGCGACCTCACGCCATGACTTTCGATGAATTTCGCCAGGGACGCCGCCATCTTGGGATTGTCGATCCAGACATTGGCTGGCTCGTGCGTGACGCCGTCCCAATGATCGGAGGTGTAGCCGCTTCCGACCCAGACATCATTGAGCTGGGGCAAGCAAAGCGGTTTGCAGGCCGAGACCCCGATCACGAGAAGCAGAATCGCGGCGACGGGCAGGAGGTGGCGTCGAAAGACACTCGGCATGTTCACCTCCGGTCTGCGAAGGGCTGTGGGCGCGATCATGCCGAGAATGATACATATGCTCCACTAATCTAAGGTTGTATGATGGAAAGCCGCTATGGGGCGTCCTTCACGGGAAAGACCGGCGGCGCCACGTAGCGCTTGTACTTGGGATCGAGCAGATCGCGATCCCAGCCCGAAAAAGTCCGCGTCATCCCCTTGTCCCGCAGGGCAGCGGACAGGTCGAGCCCCATCGCCTTGCCGAGCGTGAAGGCGACGGAGTTGCTGTTCTGAATCTGGCCGCCGTCGGTACCGAGTTCGTACGACAGATCGTGCGCCTTGTAGTCGAACTTCCGGCTGGTGATGGCGTCGGCTGCCTGCATGCCGCGACTCCAGATCTTGCGGATCTCGTCGGCGGAACCGGACGCGACGGTCGAGATGGTCTTCGTATCCTTACCCATCAGATGGTCCAGTGGCGCTACAAGGTCAGCGTCATCCATGCCCATTTTCATGAGTATCCCAGTGTGCTTGGACTTTGCCATGCCATGCAATTCCTGCACGGTATTCCCATCCGGGTCGACGAACGCCAGGAAGGCGTGGCCCCGATGAGCCGCCCGGCGAGGGGCGGCTTGGGATTGAAAGTCGCGGACGATGTTGCCGGCGTCTGAATCGGCTTCCCGCACGCCGGAAAGCCAATGACGGTGGGCTTTTTGCCCGCTTATTGTGGACGCCCAGATGTAACGCGTGTTGTCCGGGACACTGTCCACAAATCTGAGATAAGCCTTGTTCGACAGGCTTTTACGCATCTCGCGATGGCTTCGTCTGCAGGAGCCCCTTCGCACCCTGTTGCCGGGGTGTCGTTAAGTGTCTGGTCCGGCGCCGTTATTCGGCGCGCGGTTGAGACGGGGTCGTTGTTGGGACTGTCCACGACTTAGGAGTCGCGGCGGCTGCACCGAGCCATGAAGGCGAACCCGCGGGCGGCCGCGGGCAGGTCGTGCCGGAATGGGAAAGGCCGGCGCGGTCCTGGCGCCAGCCTATCAAAAATCTAGCATAAAACCTGCTGAACTTGCAACTCTTTCTTCGATGAATGTCACCGCCGCCCCGACCCCGTCCTCCTGCCGGATGGCGGCGCCGAGCCCGGCGGCGCGGCGGCGCATTTCCGGCCCGTCGGTCGCCACGAGGGCGGCCGCCAGGCCTTCCGCCGACAGGGTCCGGCGGTCGAGGGCCGGCGGACCCGCCCCCAGCGCCGCGACCCGGCGCGCCCAGAAGGGCTGGTCGCCGAAAAAGGGACAGATCACCGAAGGCCTGCCGGCGCGCAGCGCCGCGCCGGTGGTGCCGGCGCCACCGTGATGCACCACCGCGGCGACGCGCGGCAGCAAGCGATCATGCGGCGCGCCACCGATGGCGAGCACATCCGGAGGCAGATCGCCGGAAGCGAGCGCCCCGCCGCCGGTCGCCAGCAGGCCGCGCTTGCCCGTCCGCGCAAGCGCTGCGACCACGATCTCCGTCAGGCGCCGCGGCTCGATCCCCGGCATGCTGCCGAAGCCGATGTAAACCGGTGGCAGCCCGGCTTCGAGGAAGGCTGCCAGCCCGGGCGGGGGCTGCCACGCCGCCTCGTCGAGGAACCAGTAGCCGCTCACCAGCACGTCGCGGCCCCAATCGTCCGGCACCGACAGGACATGACGGCTGTAGGCGTAGAGCGTGCCGAGCGCGGGATCGGCGCCGGCGCGGCGGCGCGGCAGGCCGAGCACCGCGACGCGCCAGTCGCGCATCTGCCGGCCGAACAGCCACCTCGCGCCCTCGGTTGCCAGCCTGTGGCTGGCGCGGTTGAGCGGACCGAGCGAGGCGAAGGGAACGAGGGGACTGGCAAACGCCGAGGTCGGCGTGAAACCCGGCAGCGGCGAGGCCAGCATCGAACGGCAGCCCAGCGCCTCGGCGATGTGCGGCGCGGCAAGCGACTTGGGATGGTGCACGACCAGGTCGGGACGGAAGGCGCGGGCGGCGTCCCACTCCAGGTCCATCAGCCGACGCATCAGCGGGCGCACATGCTTCAGCAGCCGGAAGCCCGGACCGAAGCCGCTGCCGCCGCCCGCCAGCGCCGCCTTGCCCTCGGGCGCGTCGAGCAGCGCCAGGAATTCGCCGGGCAGAGGCGCGCAGGCAATGCCGTGCTCGTGCACGAAACCCGCGAACTGTTCGGGCGCGGCAAGCTGCACGGCATGCCCGCGTGCGGCCAGACCGCGGGCGAGCGCGACGTAGGGCTGCACGTCGCCCCGCGTGCCGAGCGTGTGGATTGCAATGCGCACGAATGCCCTCACCAGCGGTTCGTCGCATCATGACGCGGCGCATCGGGATCGTCGCCTGTCCGACCGGGGGCGCTGCTTCACCGCGCCGTCAGACGAGCTTGCGGAAGATGATCTCCCCATTGTCCTGGCGGCCGGTCTCCTCCCACCCGTTCTCGCGATAGAAGAGTTCGGCGTGGGTGCCGGGCTCCGTCGTCAGAGATGAAGAGCCTGGGGAAACGATCGGTGATGCCGTTGAACGAACGTGCAGTCCGTCAGCAACGAGGCGACGGCGATCTGGGCGCGGCCTTCGCAAGTCCCGCGATCGCCTCCGATGGTGTAAGCCCGAACGAGAGACGGAACGTCCGGGTGAGATGGGCCGTGTCGGCAAAACCACCATCCATGGCGGCCGTTCTGACGAGGTCGCCCGAAGCGATTTGCCGGGCGGCGTGGCGCAGTCCCGACCATTGCTTGAACCTTCGGAAGGTCTGGCCGGTCACCGCCTTGAACAGGCGCAGCGCCCCGGTTCTTTCCATCTGCAATCGGTCGGCGAGTTCGAACTGGGTCATCCTCGACATCGGATCGGAGGCCAGATCTTCAAGGACGGTTGCCAGTTGCTGAGGAAACAGAGGCAAGTCACCGGCAAGCCGTCGGCGCAATTCACCCTGCGCCTCCACACCTTGAAAAAGGGCATCGAGGGCCAGGTCCCCGACGACACCCTGCAAGCGTTTCGCGAGCAGGGCTCCACCGGGCCATGACAGGCCATCGAGGTACATCGCGTTGATGCCACTGCCTTTGCAGCTGACCCTGTGTTCCATCCCCGGGCGAATGAGCAGTATGTCGCCGGACACCTGCTCGCTGCCACTGATGACCGAGACAGCTCCCCTGATGCCGGAAATCACGCACACGACGGGATTGCAGTGGAGTGCGACCCCGTCCACGTCGACCGAGAATACCGATGTCGCGAAGGGAAGGCCGGCGGTCGGCATTTTCGTGTATTGCCTGCACGTTTGTTCAACGCAAGGGCAATTCCGGCTCCTAGCCTGTAACGCTAAAGTCGAAGGGAAAGTCCATGAGCGATCCAACCGGGCGGGAAACAGCGGCGAGGAACAAGGACAACTATCTGAAGGCCAAGGCGGCTTTCAACGACAAGGACCTCGACCGGTGCATGAGCCACTACGCGACCGATCATCAGATCAGATCGCGCAATGTGGGGCCTGGACGCGAGCATATCCAGCAGTCCCTGGCATCGACGCGTGAAAGCTGGCCCGACGTTCAGATCGTCGTCGAGCACGCCGTAGCCGAAGACGACTGGGTCATGGGCCACTGCACGACGATCGCCACCCATTCACAGCCCGTCATGGGCGTCGCGCCAACCAACCGCCGGATCCAGGCGACCTTCTGGGATCTGCACCGCTTCAACGCTGAGGGCCAGATCGTCGAAACCTGGAACCTGACGGACAGCCTCGCCATCATGCAGCAGCTGGGGCTTGTCCCGTCAGGCCGTTGAGGCCCCCGCTCAGAGGAGCTTCCGGAAGATGATCTCGCCGTTGTCCTGGCGGCCGACATCCTCCCATCCGTTCTCGCGATAGAAGCGTTCGGCGCGGGTGCCGGGGCCGGTCGTGAGCGTCGCCACCGAAAAGCCCGCCGCGCGCAGATCCTCGCAGGCCCGCGGCAGCAGCGCACGGGCGATACCGCGGCCTTCGTAATCCGGATGGATGAACAGGCCGAAGATCGTGCCGTCGCGCGGATCGGCGACGGCGAAGCCCTGCACGGCGCCGTCCTGCTCCCAGACCCAGAAGGCAGCGTTCGCGAAGATCCAGTCGGCGGTCGTGTCGACCTTGGCCACCGAAGACAGACTCAGGCGATTTTCCTGGACGGCAAGGCGGACTTTGGAAATGCGGGGACGGTCGGCGAGGGTCGCTTTGCGGATCATCGAAGGAGTCCGGCGCAGTGCGTAAATTTGGCAAGCGATGATACCATTCCACCCGATGAAGCACGCGATACTCGCCGCAGCGTGTCTGGCCCTCGCTGCCACCCTGTCACCGTTGATTCTGGCGCCACTGACGCCGGTGCGCGCCCAGCCAAAGAGCGAGTCGACCGCTGCCGCAAACCCCTCCGTGGCCGACATCTGCCGCACGCTGGCCCAGGCGGCGGCCGACAACGCGCTGCCCGAGGAATTCTTCACCCGACTCATCTGGCAGGAGAGCCGCTTCAATCCAGGGGCGGTCAGCCCGGCCGGCGCACAGGGCATCGCGCAATTCATGCCGGGAACCGCCAAGATGCGCGGGCTCATCGACGCCTTCGAGCCGCTGCAGGCGTTGCGCGAGTCGGCGAGCTATCTGAGCGAACTGCGCACGACATTTCGCGGCAACCTGGGCCTGGCCGCGGCCGCCTACAACGCCGGCCCCGCCCAGGTCGAAGCCTGGCTGGCAGGCCGAAGCCGCCTGCCGTTCGAGACGCAGGCCTATCTTCGCATCATCACGGGCCACAGCGCCGAGGAATGGACGGCAAAGCCGCCGCCACAGTTGTCGTCCTCGGCCACGCCGCCCTCGAACACGCCGACCGGTGAGCGCTGCATCGAGATCGCCAAGCTGATGATCGACAGTCCGCGCCGCCGGCGCGACCTCACGGCCGACCCGGCGTGGGGGCCGTGGGGCGTCCAGCTTGCCGGCAACTGGTCCGAAGGGCGTGTCCTCGCCCACTACGAGCGGCTGCGGCGCAAGCATGAGGCCGTTCTGGGCGACCGCCTGCCGCTGGTCCTGAACGCCCGCCGGCGTGACCTCCCGGCGTTCTCCGTCCGGGTCTCGGAAAAAAGCCGGGCCGACGCGAACGCGCTGTGCGCGAAGCTGCGGGCCGCGGGCGGCGCCTGTGTCGTCTTCCGCAACCCGCGCGACTAGACGGCGTCGTAGACGACGTGCAGTGCCCCGCCCGTCCGGGGCTCGCATTTGACCAACCGCAACCCGAGGCCTGAGGTGCCTTCCGGAAGCAACGGCTGTCCCGCTCCGGGCCGGCCTGCTGGTTGCAACGGCGGTGTAATTTTATTATCATATCCTCACAGGATATAGAAATGCCGGACGATCATACCCTCGAATTCCTCCTGGCGTTCGACGGCCGCATTCACCACCTGGAAAAAGGATACTGGCTGAAGTTCGAGATCCGGCGGGTCGACCCCAGCCTCGCGCAACCGCACGGCCTTCGATATTCGTTCACGCTTCACGATCCGAGAGGTCGCCGGCTCGTGGGCTTCGACAATGCCCATGGCGTACCGGGACATGGGCCACGAAAGCGGAGAACCAAAGTGGCTCATTACCATTGGCACAGGGTCGTGGGCGACATCGGCAGGCCCTATCGCTTCACGGATGCCGACCAGTTGCTGGCCGACTTCTTCACCGAGGTGCGGCGGGTACTGGCAGAGCGGGGCGTGTCGGAGGCGGTGATCGCCGAGGAATAGTGGGAAAGCGAGTGACGACCATGAAGATTCAGAGCCTGAAGGCATTGGAGAAGGAGATGCGGGCGGTGGCGCGCGGCGAGCGGCGGGCCCCGCGGAGCGCGGCACGCCCGAGCGTCGACTCGGCGGGCGTCCTGCTGCGGCTGCTCACGCCCGAGAACCGCAGCCTCATGAAGGCAATCCGCGACCGCAAGCCCCGGTCGGTGGCCGAATTGGCACGGTTCACCCGCCGCGCGGAGCCGAACCTGCTGCGCACCCTCTCCAAGCTCGAAGCAGCCGGCCTGCTGGCTTTCAAGATCGTCGAGCGGCGCAAGGTGCCCGTGGTTCTCGTCGGCCGGCTGAGGCTCGACATCGATCCCTACGCCATGACCGATCGCGTGAGCGTCCTCTAGCCGCTCAAGGCGCGAGGGCGCTCGCCGGGGGATGGCCTTCGATGCCGCGATCGATCACGGTCCGCCGCAATCATGGAAGATGGCGACGGCGGGACGCGGCCGGTCGTCGTGGCCTGCTTGTAGAGCTGGGCGGCCAGATCGTCCGCTTCGCCGGCGGCATCAGCCCGATCGGCGACGCCGCTGAACCAGCCATTCGACGCCGAGGCTGCCGGCCACAGCCAGCAGGGTGAGCCCGATGGCCGAGGGCTGCGTCGACCAGAGGCTGATCGTGAACGCCGCGAGCACCACGGCCATCAACGCCGCGCCACCGACGATCAGGATGCGCGATCCCCCGACCTCGCCGTGCAGGCGCCAGTGCGCCGCGAAGACCGCCAGGTAGGCGATCAGGAAGGTGGCTCCGGCAACCTGCGCAATGGCGCCGAGATCGAACAGGTTGACCATCACCAGGATGGCACCTGCCGACCAGACGAGGCCGCGCGTGCCGTGCCCCCAGGCGGCGCGGGCAAAGACGGCGGGCAACTGCCCTTTCTCCGCGAGGCCCCGGGAGACTTCGAGCGCGCAGAAGATGCTGGCGTTGATCGCCGAGGAGGTCGCGAACAGCGCGCCGATCGACACGACGACGAAGCCCGCGTTGCCGAGGATCGGCTTCGCCGCCTGCGCCACCGCCGTGCTCGAGAACCGCGCGAGTTCGGCCGGCGAGATGTTGCCCAACACGATCACCGACAGGCCGATGTAGAGGACGATCACGACGCTGATCGCCAGGAAGATGGCGCGCGGGATGGTCTTCGCGGGATTGGCGACGTGACCGGATGCGTTGGTCATCATCCCGTAGCCGGCATAGGCGAAGAACGTGAGGCCGACGCTGGCGAACAGCGTGGCGGATCCCACGGTCGGGCCATTGCGCAGCATGGCGGGATCGATGCTCGGCACGCCCGCCAACAGGAGCGCCGTCAGGATGATCAGCTTGGCCGCGACCAGCAGCTCCTCGATGCGGCCGACCGTACCGGAGCCCACCATGTTGATGACGACGAGGGCGATGACGATCGCCGACCCGAACATATTGGCGACAAGGGGAATGGACACGTCGCCCACCAGCAGGCGGTCGGCATAGGCGCCGAAGGTCTTGGCGATCATCGCGATCGAGACGATCTGCGTCACCAGATAGAGCACCGACAGGCCGCCAGCCACGACCTTCGAGGGAAAGGCCCGGTCGAAATAGTCCATGATGCCGCCCGAGCTCGGGAACCGGGCCGCGAGGCGAGAGTAGGAATAGCCCGAGAGCAGCGCGATGACGCCACCGATGGCAAAGGAGAGGTAGACATCGCTGCCGGCCATCAGCGCTGCCTGGCCGAGCAGGGCGAAGATGCCGGCGCCGACCATCGAGCCGATGCCGAGCGCCGAGACGCTCCACAACCTCATCGGTCCATGCTTGGGAGGGACGGTCGCGTCGGTCATGGCACGACCCGCACGGCATTGCTGCTCGTCAACATCGGC
>MEMN01000172.1:0-3596 GCA_001767945.1 Alphaproteobacteria bacterium RIFCSPHIGHO2_12_FULL_66_14
AAGGGCGCCGGCGCCATCGTCGCGGAGCGGAACGGCGAGATGCTGGGCTGCGTCATCACCAGCCTGCTGGAGGGTGATCTCTACTTCGGCCGACTCTCGGTGCTGCCATCGGCACGTGGCCTCGGCCTGGCCCGGCGGCTGGTCGAGGCTGTCGAGGCAGAAGCCCGTACCCGTGGCATGGCCGGCGTGCGGCTCGGCGTACGCGTCGTGCTCACCGACAACCAGCGCCTGTTCAAATCGCTCGGCTACCGCGAGATCTCGCGCGAGGCTCATCCCGGCTTCGACTATCCGACCTCGATCAACATGCGCAAGTCGTTGCAGGACTAGGCGAGCTTCATGCCCGGCGGCGGCATGGCCTGCTCGGGATCGACGGCGCGCACCACGTAGGCGTCGGCCTCGGGCTCATACATCGACCACAGGCGGCCAAGCTCGGCAATCGGCCGGGCATGGTCATCGACACGAAGATCGACGTAGGGAAACGATTCCCGATGGACGACGAGCAGCGCCGCCGAGACGACGGGCTGCCGCTCGCCGCCCGCCGCTTCGCCGGCCTCCAGCGCATCGAGGAGCCGGCGGGCCAGCGGCAGATCGGGTGACTTCTCGAAGGCGGCCACCATGGCGCCTGGAAGCGTCGCCGAGCGGACGATGTTGGCAATGGCCGCGCAATCCTTGCCCTCGGCCTCGCCCCTTTCGCCGCGGACGTTGGCACCGGAATAGACGGCAGTGCGGCCCGCGGCATCGATCAGCGCGAGCTGGCGCCAATGGCGATGCGGCGTGGCGGCCACCACGGCCTGCATTGCCTCGCCGGCTGGAAGACCCGTGGCCGGAAGATCGAGCGCGAGGGGGCCGAGCCGTGGGTCGGTGCGATGCTGGGTCAGCGCCGCGCCAATGCCGGCGCGGGCATGCTGGCAGCGCGCGCCGACGGAAATCGCCGAGGTCGTCACGACCGCACCCAGCATCCCGGTCCTGGCGCAACGCCCGGCGAGCGAGAAGGTCATCTCGATCCCTCAAAGGCTCGGAAGATTGAGCCCGTTCTCCCGGGCACAGGCAATGGCGTCCTCATAACCCGCGTCGGCGTGGCGCATGACGCCGGTGGCGGGATCGTTCCACAGCACCCGCTCGAGGCGTTTGGCCGCTTCCGGCGTGCCGTCGCAGACGATCACCATGCCGGCATGTTGCGAAAAGCCCATGCCGACGCCGCCGCCGTGATGCAGCGACACCCAGGTGGCACCCGAGGCGCAATTGAGCAGCGCATTCAGCATCGGCCAATCGGAGACGGCGTCAGAGCCGTCGCGCATCGCCTCGGTCTCGCGGTTGGGGCTGGCGACCGAGCCCGAATCGAGATGATCGCGGCCGATCACGATCGGCGCCTTCAACTCTCCCTTCGCCACCATCTCGTTGAAGGCGAGGCCCAGGCGATGGCGGTCGCCCAACCCGACCCAGCAGATGCGCGCCGGCAGTCCCTGGAATTTTATGCGCTCGCGCGCCATGTCGAGCCAGCGGTGCAGGTGCGGGCTGTCGGGCATCAGCTCCTTCACCTTGGCGTCGGTCCTGAAAATATCCTCGGGATCGCCAGACAAGGCGGCCCAGCGGAACGGCCCGACGCCACGGCAGAACAGCGGCCTGATGTATGCCGGCACGAAGCCGGGGTAGCTGAAGGCGTCGGCCACGCCCTCTTCCAGCGCCATCTGGCGGATGTTGTTGCCGTAGTCGACGGTGGGGACGCCCAGCCTGTGGAATTCGAGCATGGCGCGCACGTGGCCCGCCATCGACTGCTTGGCGGCCTTGGTGACAGCGGCAGGATCGCTGCTGCGTTTGGCTTCCCATTCGGCCAACGTCCAGCCCTTGGGCAGGTAGCCGTTGACCGGATCGTGCGCCGAGGTCTGGTCGGTGAGGCAGTCCGGCCGCACGCCACGGCGCAGCAGCTCGGGCAGCACGTCGGCCGCATTGCCGAGGAGCGCGACGGAGATCGGCTTGTTCTCCGCCGTCGCCTTGCCGATGATCGCCAGCGCCTCGTCGAGATCCTTGGCCTGCACATCGACATAGCCGGTGCGCAGGCGAAATTCGATGCTGCTGGGCCGGCATTCGATGGCGAGGCACGAGGCGCCGGCCATGGTCGCGGCCATCGGCTGGGCACCACCCATGCCGCCCAGGCCGGCGGTCAGGATCCAGCGGCCGGCGAGGGTGCCGCCGTAGTGCTGGCGGCCCATCTCGACGAAGGTCTCGTAGGTGCCCTGCACGATGCCCTGGCTGCCGATGTAGATCCACGAACCGGCCGTCATTTGGCCGAACATCATCAGGCCCTTGCGGTCGAGCTCGTTGAAATGCTCCCAGGTGGCCCAGTGCGGCACCAGGTTGGAGTTGGCGATCAGCACCCGAGGCGCATCGGCATGGGTGCGGAACACGCCGACCGGCTTGCCCGACTGGACCAGCAGTGTTTCATCGGCCTCGAGCTTGCGCAACGCAGTCACGATGCCGTCGAAACTCTGCCAGTCGCGCGCCGCCCGGCCAATGCCGCCATAGACCACCAGCTCGCCGGGCTTTTCGGCGACGTCGGGATCGAGGTTGTTCATCAGCATCCTGAGCGGCGCCTCGGTCAGCCAGCTCTTGGCCGAGAGTTGCGTGCCGCGCGGGGCGCGGACGGTTCGGGCATTGTCGATGCGGGTCATGAAGACAGTCTCCCCTCGATCGCGGGCAGGACATGGGCCCCGACGGCGGCCCCGACGGCATCGACGATCGCGCCGCTGCTGACCAGGGCGATGGCTTTTTCGAGATCGGGATGGAAATAGCGATCGTCGTCGAGGTGCGGCACGGCGCGGCGTACCAGGTCGCGCACCGCTTCCAGCGGCTTGCTGGTGGCAAGCGGGCGATGGAAGTCGCAGCCCTGCGCCGCCGCCAGCAACTCGATGCCGACCACGCCGCAGGCATTCTCGACCATCTCGAGCAACCTCCGGGCACCATGGGCCGCCATCGAGACGTGATCCTCCTGGTTGGCCGATGTCGGAATCGAATCGACGCTGGCGGGATGGGCGCGCTGCTTGTTCTCCGAGACGAGGGCGGCGGCTGTGACCTGCGGGATCATGAAGCCGGAATTGAGACCCGGCTTCGGCGTCAGGAAGGCCGGCAGGCCGGACAGCGCCGGATCGACCAGCATGGCGATCCGGCGTTCGGCCAGGGAACCGATCTCGCAGATCGCCAAGGCAATGATGTCGGCCGCGAAGGCGACAGGCTCGGCGTGAAAATTGCCGCCCGACAGAGCCTCGCCGGTCTCCGGGAAGATCAGCGGATTGTCGGTCACGCCGTTGGCTTCGGTCGCGAGCGTCACCGCCGCCTGGCGCAGGACGTCGAGCGCGGCGCCCATGACCTGCGGCTGGCAGCGCAGGCAGTAGGGATCCTGCACCCGTTCGTCGCCGACGAGGTGCGAGGCCCGGATCGCCGAGCCCGCCATCAGGCGACGCAGTGAGTCCGCCGCCTCGATCTGGCCCTTGTGACCGCGCAGTTGGTGAATCCGCGGATCGAACGGGGCATCGGAGCCGCGCGCCGCGTCGGTCGACAGCGCGCCGGTCACCAGCGCCGCGCGGTAGAGATTTTCCGCT
>MEMN01000172.1:3710-3794 GCA_001767945.1 Alphaproteobacteria bacterium RIFCSPHIGHO2_12_FULL_66_14
TGCGCCCTGCGCCAGGCTTCCGAGCTTGAGCGCCATCATCAGGCGCACGACCGGCACCGGCATCGGCCGGCCGACCCCGGCTGC
>MEMN01000172.1:3808-4269 GCA_001767945.1 Alphaproteobacteria bacterium RIFCSPHIGHO2_12_FULL_66_14
TGTTCCGCTGCAGCATTTCGAGATCCGCCGCCTCGATCCGCACGCTGGCCAGTTTGCCGAAGCCGGTATTGATGCCGTAGACCGGCGCGCCCTTTGCGACGATGGCCGCGACGGCCTTTGCCGATCTCTCGATGACCGCGTAGTTGGCGGGGTCGATGGCGGCGGACGCGCCGCGATAAATCTCGCACCACGCAGAAAGCGGGACGGCGCCGGGGCTCAACAGAACCGTCTTCATCCTCACCTCCGGACCCGCTGCCATCCCCTTCTTAACAAGAGTACTCTGTTCGCTCCCAGCAAAGATTGCTAATTTCCCGTCATGACGACACGTACACCCCTTGCTGGCCCTTCGGTATGGCTGGGCCGGGACATCAAAGACTCCCGGCGCTGGATCCGCGACCTGCCGCCCGAGGCGCTCGACGAACTCGACGCCGCAGTGAAGTCGGTGCGCGGCATGCCGTGGC
>MEMN01000172.1:4291-26895 GCA_001767945.1 Alphaproteobacteria bacterium RIFCSPHIGHO2_12_FULL_66_14
GCGGCATGGTCAAGCTGCGCGGCATTCCGGTCGACGGCTATAGCGAAGACGAACTGCGCCAGATGTATTTCGGGCTAGGCACCCATCTCGGCATGCCGGTGTTCCAGAACCGCAGCGGCGAGATGATGCGTGCTATCCGCGACGAGGGCGCCCACGTCGGCCGCACCTACGGCGAGACCAAGGATCCGAAGGGCACGACCTTCCTCTCCTCCTACGCCCGCACCCTGACCAACGGGCCACTGCGCTTCCACACCGATCGTACCGACGTGGTGGGCCTGCTCTGCGTCCGTCAGGCGCGGGCGGGCGGCGTCAGCAAGCTCGCCTCGACGCCCGCCATTCACAACGCCATCCTGGCGAAACGGCCCGACCTGCTCGACGTGCTGTTCGAGGATTTCTGGCGCAGTCGTTTCGGCGAGGAATCGACCGACAAGGAAACCGTCTACAAGCTGCCGATCTTTGGCCTGCGCGACGGCAAGTTCACGTCGCACTATTCGCTCACCTTCATCGAGGCGGCCGAACTCGTACCGGGCGTCCCGAAGCTCACCGCGCTCCAGCGCGAGGCGATCGACGTGCTGATGGCGACGGCCGAGGAACTCTGTTTCGAGATGACCCTGCAGCCCGGCGACCTGCAGCTGATCAACAGCCACGTCACCTACCATGGTCGCACGCCGTTCGATGACGATGCCGCGAACGGCCACGACCGGCTGCTGCTCAGGCTCTGGCTCACCATGCGCAACAACCGCGCACTGCCCGAAGGCCACGAGATCCTGTGGCAGGAGATCGAGGCCGGCCGCCCACGCGGCGGCATCAGGCAGGTCGCGTCGTAGACGGGCGCTGCGAGCGCCCTTCCAGGAGCGCGCGCTCCCTCTGGAATAGCTCGACAACGGCGTCCATGACCGCACGCACCCTCGGCAACGCCCGCAGGTCGCGGTGGACCAGCAGCCACTGGTCGGCAGAGACCTCGCCGACCACGCCGCCTACACGCTTCAGCATCGGATCGGGATCGCCGAGATGGCACGGCAGCAGCGCGAGGCCGGCGCCCGCCCGCACCGCGTCGTGCAGCACCAGCCAGTCGTTTACCCTGACCTCCGGCCGCCGCCCCAGCCGCTCCTGCAGCCAACGCTGGCCGGGCATGTAGCTGTGGTCGTCGTCGAAGCCGATCCACGGCAGGTCGGCGAGGGCGGCTGGCGTCGTGCCGCGCAGCGGGAAGTCGCACCCGGCGTAGATCGCGTAGGCGACGCGGCCGAGCTTGCGCACGACGATGCCGGCAAGCTCCGGTACCTGCTCGCGGATCAGGAGATCGGCCTCGCGCCGCGACAGATTGGCGAGCGTGTGGCTGGCGATCACCTCGAACTCGATCTGGCTCAGCCGCCGGCGCAGCTCGGGCAGGTGCCGCGCGATCAGCGCCGCCATCGCCTCGCCGGCCGAGATTCGAACCACGCCGCTCACCGCGTCGCCGAGCGAGGCGCTGCGGCGATGGATCGACAAGGCCGCCTTTTCCATCGCCTCCGCGTCGGCCAGCAGCCCCTCGCCCGCCGCGGTCGGCATGAAGCGGTCGGGAAGGCGGTCGAACAGGCGGGCGCCGATCTTCTTTTCGAGCGCCCGGACCCGTCTTGCCACCGTGGGATGGCTGACCCCCAGCGCCTTCGCCGCAGTCGTGAGCGTGCCCTTGCGGGCAAGGCTCAGGAATACCCGCAGATCGTCCCAGTTGGCGTCCATCCCGTGCCTCCGGCTGATGTACACAAACGTACATCCAGTCTTCGAAATTGTGGACTGACGAATACCAGCGTTCATCCTAGCGTGGCAGTCGGAAAAGCTCGACACTGGGTTTCGTCATGCATATCGAACCGCGTCTCTTCGTCTTCACCAGGGGTGTGCGTGCCCGCATTGCGGCAGCCGTCGCCATCGGCCTGCTCGCCGTCAGCCTCGGCATCGCTCGCCTCGGGCTGCTGGGCTGGCTGATCGGCCAGGTCTTCGCCGGCCGGCCGCTGTCCGAGTTCGTGCTGCCGGTCGCATTGGTCGCGGCCGTCATGGTGCTGCGCGGGGCGGCCGAGCACTGGCGCGCCGTCGTGGCCCACGAGACCGCGGCGCGGGTGCAGAAGGCGCTGCGCCGCACGCTCTACGACAAGGTGGCGTCGCTCGGGCCGGGCACCGTCGGCCGCCAGCGCTCGGGCGGACTCACGCTTTCCATGATCGACGGCGTCGAGCAGCTCGAGACCTATTTCGGGCAGTTCCTGCCGCAGTTCCTGATCGCACTGCTGTCGCCGCTGCTGATCTTCGCGGTCGTCTCGTTCATCGACCTGCCGGTGGCGCTGGTGATGCTGGGCTTCGCGCTGCTGGCGCTGTTTGCACCCGCTCTCTGGCACAAGTGGGACGTGCGCAACTCGATCGGCCGCATGAAGGCCTATGCCTCCTTCGCCGCCGAGTTCCTCGATTCGATCCAGGGCCTGGCCACCCTGAAGGCGTTCGGCCAGGGCAAGGCGCGCGCCGACAAGCTGGAGGTCGAGGCGCGCGACCTCTTCCGCCGCACCATGTGGGTGCTGGGCACCAACTCGCTGGCGCGCGGCATCACCGACGCCTCGATCGCGGGCGGCGCGGCGGCGGCGCTGATCTACGGCGCAGCGCGGGTCGAGTCGGGCGCCATGTCGCTCACCTCGTTGCTGATCATCCTGATGCTGGGCATCGAAATCTTCCGGCCGATGCGCGAGCTCAGGACCGTTCTGCACCAGGGCATGGTCGGCCTCTCCGCGGCCCAGGGCATCTATCGCATCCTCGACGACACGCCATCGGTCGCCGATGCGCCGCCCGCCGCGCTGGGCGGCATGCTCGCCCCCACCATCGCCTTCGAGAAGGTGCGCTTTGCCTATCCCGGCCCCACCGGCGCACTTGGCCGCACCGTGCATGATGGCCTCGATTTCACCGCGGCGGCCGGCGAGCGGCTGGGCCTTGTCGGCTCGTCGGGCGGCGGCAAGTCGTCGATCGTGCGCCTGCTGCTGCGCTTCTACGATCCCGACGAAGGCCGCGTCGTGCTGGGCGGCCACGACCTCCGGGCACTTTCCTTCGCGCAGATCCGCTCGCTGATCTCAGTGGTGAACCAGGACACGTTCCTGTTCCACGGCACGGTCGAGGAGAACATCCGGCTCGGCCACCCTGCCGCCTCGCAACGGGACCTGGAGGACGCCGCCCGCGCGGCCAACATCCACGACTTCGTCGTGAGCCTGCCGCAGGGCTACCGGACGATCATCGGCGAGAAGGGCATAAGACTCTCGGGCGGCCAGCGCCAGCGCGTCGCCATCGCCCGCGCGCTGCTGCGCGACACGCCGATCCTGGTGCTCGACGAGGCGCTTAGCGCCGTTGATGCCGAGAACGAGGCCGTGATCCAGGAGGCGCTCGACCGCCTGATGCGGGGCCGCACGACCGTGATCCTGGCGCATCGCCTGTCGAGCGTGATCGACTGCGATCGCATCCTCGTCCTCGACGGCGGCAAGGTCGCCGAGGAAGGGCGTCACGCCGACCTGATGGCGCGGGGCGGCGTCTATGCCCGGCTGATGGCCGAGCAGGCACGCGAGCAGCAGGCCGGCGGCGGCGCCGACCTGATTGATGCGCCGGCACGCGCCGAGACCGTCTCCGACACGCCGGGCGGCGCGGTGAAGGCCGTGACCGAGGGCATCATCAAGGCCGAGGGCCTCACCTGGTATCAGGCGGTGGCGGCACTGTTGAAGGTCATCATGCCGTGGAAGGGCAAGCTCGCCGCCACCTTCATGTTGGGTGTGCTGCGTGTCGTGGCCTTCATCGGCATCGGCGTGCTGTCGGCGTTGATCGTGCTCGCCCTCAAGGACGGCCAACCCTACGCCGACCTCGCCATCGCGCTGGCGGTGCTGGCGCCGGTTTCGGGCATTCTCCATTGGCTGGAATCGTGGATGGCGCACGACATGGCCTTCCGCCTGCTGGCCGAGATGCGCATCGACGCCTTCCGCAAGCTCGACGCGCTGGCGCCCGCTTATCTGACGCGCCGCCGCACCGGCGACCTGATGGCGCTCGCCACCCACGACATCGAGTTGGTCGAGTATTTCTTCGCCCACACCGTGGCGCCGGCGTTCGTCGCCATCCTGGTGCCGGCCGCCGTCGTCGTTGCGCTGGCCTCGGCCAACGGCTGGCTGGCGCTGGCACTGGCGCCGTTCCTGCTCGCCGTCGGCCTCAGCCCCTTCCTGATGAGGAAGCGCGTCGACCGACTGGGCTCGCAGGCGCGCGAGGCGGCGGGCGAGCTCGGCGCCTTCGCTGTCGATTCGGTGCAGGGACTGGGTGAGATCGTGGCCTTCCAGCAGGAGTTTTCACGCGGCGACAAACTGGACCAGCTCTCGCAGCGCCACATCTCGCTGCGGCTGCCCTTCTTCAGCGAACTCACCCTGCAGCACGCGATCCTCGAGGTGCTGACCGGGCTGGGCGGTCTCGCCGTGGTCGTCACCGGCGCCGTGCTGTCGCAGCAGGGCGCGCTCGATGCCGGCCTGCTGCCGCTCATGACCATCCTCGCGATGGCGGCCTTCCTGCCGGTCTCCGAAATCGCCCAGATCGGCCGCCAGCTCGCCGACACGCTGGGCGCCACGCGCAGGGTCTATGCGCTCGCCAACGAGCCGATCCCGGTGCGCGATGGACCGGGCGTGCCGGCCACCACGGGCGCGGCGGCGTTGTCGCTCGAGAAGGTCGACTTCACCTATCCTGGACAGGCGCGCCGTGCCCTCTCCAGCGTCACGTTCGACATACCCGCCGGCAAGACGGTGGCGCTGGTCGGCACCTCGGGCGCCGGCAAGACCACGACGGCGCAGCTCCTGATGCGCTTCTGGGATCCCGATTCCGGCCGCATCACGCTGAACGGCACCGATCTCAGGACCTACAGGCTCGACGAACTGCGCGGGCTGATGGCGCTGGTGGCACAGGACACCTACCTCTTCAACGACACACTGCGCGCCAACATCCTGATCGCGCGGCCCGACGCGTCGGAGGCCGAGCTTGCGGCCGCGATCGAGCATGCCTCGCTCGCCGAACTGGTCGCTGCCCTGCCTGAGGGCCTCGACTCGCCCGTCGGCGAGCGCGGCACCAGCCTGTCCGGCGGCCAGCGCCAGAGGGTCGCCATCGCCCGCGCCTTCCTCAAGGATGCGCCAATCCTGATCCTCGACGAGGCGACCTCGCATCTCGACGCGGTGAACGAGCAGGCCGTGCGCCGCGCCCTCGACCTGTTGCAGGCCGACCGCACCACCATCGTCATCGCCCATCGCCTGTCGACCGTGCGCGATGCCGACCTGATCGTGGTGCTGGACGAGGGCCGCGTAGCGGAAAGCGGCACCCATGCCTCGCTCCTGGTGCGTGGCGGACTCTACGCGCGCCTGGTGTCCCGGCAGCTTGCCGCAGTGTACGCGCCCGCTGCACAGTGAAGGCATGAAGAAGCGCCAGCTCCACCTCAATCTCTTCATCCAGAGCCGCGGCCACCACGAGGCGTCGTGGCGGCATCCCGACTCCTCGGCGCTGGCGCTGACCGACATCGCCTATTATCGCGACATGGCGCAACGCGCCGAGGCCGGGCTGTTCGATTCGATCTTCCTGGCCGATCAGCTGGCGCTGGCCGACACGGTGGCGCAGGCCGGCACCACCTGGCTGGAGCCGATCACGGCGCTGGGTGCGCTGGCCGCCTCGACGCAGCGGATCGGCCTGATCGCCACCGCCTCCACCACCTACAGCGAGCCGTTCAACCTCGCGCGCCAGTTCGCCTCGCTGGACCACATCAGCAGCGGGCGCGTCGGCTGGAACATCGTGACCTCGTGGTTGGCGGCAGCGGCGCGCAACTACGGTGGCGAGGGCCAGGTGAGTCACGCCGACCGTTATGCCCGCGGCGAGGAATTCGTCCACGTCGTGAAGGCTCTCTGGGACAGCTGGACCGACGACGCCGTCCTCGACGACCGCGCGAACGGTCGCTACGCGCGCGCCGACCGCATCCGGCCGATCGACCACGCCGGCGAGCACTATCGCGTCGCCGGGCCGCTCAACATGCCGCGCGGGCCACAGGGCCGGCCGGTGTTCGTGCAGGCGGGCTCGTCCGACACCGGCCGCCGCTTCGCCGCGCGCCACGCCGAGGCAGTGTTCACCGCACAGATGGAGAAGAAGACGGCACAGGAATTCTATGCCGACCTGAAGCGACTGGTGGCGACGGAAGGGCGTGCCCCCGACCAAGTGCTGATCCTGCCCGGCCTCAGCCCGGTGATCGCAGCCACCGAGACCGAGGCCAAGCGGATAGCGCGCAACCTGAACGACCTCACCGACCCCGAAGTCGGACGCAAGCGGCTCAGCGGCCGCTTTGGCGGGCACGACTTCTCCCACCTGCCGCTCGACAAGCCGCTGGCGCCGGAGGATTTCCCCGATCCCGGCACGGTGGAAGCTGCCCGCAGCCGCACCGAGGTGATCGTGGGCCTGGTGCGGCGCGAGAAGTTCACGTTGCGGCAGCTTCTCGCCTATCTCGCCGGCGCGCGCGGCCACTACACCACCGCCGGCACGCCCGAGCAGATCGCCCGGCTGATCGAGGACTGGTTCAACGACGGCGCGGCTGACGGCTTCAACGTGATGCCGCCTGTGCTGCCTTCGATGCTCGACGTGTTCGTGGCCGAGGTGATCCCGCTCCTGCGGAAACGCGGGCTTTTCCGCACCGCTTATGAAGGCACGACGCTCAGGGAGCATTTCGGCCTCGCCCGCCCGCCGGGCAGGCCCTAACCTCCGCCCGGGAGGAAAAAATGTTCAGCCACATCACCGTCGGCACCAACGACCTCGGCAAGGCCAAGGGCTTCTATGAGAGCCTGCTCAGTCCGCTCGGCCTGGTCCGCCACGTCGAATTTCCCAATGCCGTCGGCTACGGCCCGACTGGCGGGCGGCCGCAGCTCTGGATCGGCAACCCACTCGACAGGAAGGCGGCCACCGTGGGCAACGGCATCACGATCGGCCTCGATGCCCCCGACCGCGCCGCCGTCGATGCCGCCTACAAGGCCGGCATGGCGGCCGGCGGTGGCGACGAGGGCCCGCCCGGTCTTCGCCCGCATTATCACCCGAACTACTACGGCGCCTATCTGCGCGATCCCGACGGCAACAAGGTCTGCATCGTCTGCCACAAATCTGCTTCAAGCCCGGCGTAAGGGCCGGGCAAATGGCCCGCGCCCTTCCCCGCCGTTCCCTGCTCACCATGGGCGCCGCCCTCGCAGCGCCGACGATCGCCCGCGCCCAGGCGACGCTCCCCTACGGCACGATCCGCATCCTGGTCGGCTATCCCTCGAGCGGGGGTTCGGATTCGCTGGCGCACGTCATCGCCGGCGCTCTCCAGAGCGAACTCGGCCGGACCGTCACGGTCGACTACAAGCCCGGCCCGTCGGGTTCGGCCGCCGGTGAGGTCCTCAAGAAGGCGGTGCCGGACGGCAAGACCATTGCCTTCATGCCGAGTGCCACCATGGTCGCGAAGCTCATCAAACCCGGCTTCCCGTTCGATCCCCTGACCGACCTGCTGCCGCTGACGCTGGCCGGCACCTATTCAACGACTTTCGCCGTCTCACCCAAGATCGAGGTCGCGGACCTTGCGGAATATGTCCAATGGCTGAAGGCCGGTGACCCGGCGCGCGCCCGTTTCGGCACCACCACGCCGAATTCCTTCACGCAGTTTTTCGGCACCATGGTGGGTCGTGAAATCGGTGTTCCGCTCGAAGCCGTGCCCTATAGCGGTGCGCGGCCTCTCGTGGCCGATCTCGAGCATGGTCGCATCCCTGCCGGCACCGGCGGCATCACGTCCTTTCTCGTGCCCCAGCGCGGCGGCCGGCTGAAGATTCTTATGACCTCTGCCGCCAAACGCAGTGCGGCGGCACCGGACGTGCCGACGGCACTGGAACTCGGCTATCCCAAACTGCAGCAGAGCAACTGGTATGCCTTCTTCGCGCCACCCGGCATGCCGGCGGCCCTGGTCGCGGCATGGACCACGGAACTGCGGGCCGTGATCGACTCCCGCGAAGTCAGCGAGCAGCTGCAGCAGCTTGGCCTCCCCGTCGAAACCTCGACACCCGCCGAGATGGCGGCGCGACTCGGCCAGGACTTCCGGAACTGGAAGGCGGTCCTTGACTCGCTGGGCATGAAGCCGATCAATTGAGGTCCGCCAGGAAACCCCGAGACAGGGAGCATCACATGCCGCCGTTCAAGGTGTTCTGGCAGCCGGGTTGAACCAGCTGCCTGAGACTCAAAGAGTTTCTATCGGTCCGTGGGATCGACTTCGTTTCCGTCAACGTTCTTGAAGATCCGGCCGGCCTCGCCGAGCTGCAGAAGCTCGGCGCGCGCTCGGTGCCGGTGCTGTCGCGCGGCGACAAGTTCACGTTCGGCCAGAGCACCAAACAGATCGTCGAATTCCTCGGCATCGACGAGAAGTCCGGCCCCGAGCTGTCGCCGGCCGAACTCTATGCCCGGCTCGACAAGTTCCTGACGGCGGCGCTGGAGCTCCTGCCCTTGATGCCTTACGCCCGCCTCGACACTCATGTACCCGGCCGGCCACGCAGCTACCGTACGCTGGGCTTCCATCTGTTCCGCGTGGTCGATGCCTTCCTCGACGCCAACCAGGGCATCACCCTGGTCCAGGCGATGTTCCGCGAGGAGCCCGCCGCGGACGCCGACACCGCCGCCCTCGTGGCCTACGGCACCAGGGTGCGCCAGCGCTTCCGCGACTGGTGGGCGCCCTATGAAAAGCTGGGGGGCGACACCGCCGGCGCCCGCACGCTGGACACCTACTACGGTCCGCAAAGCCTGCACGAGTTGATGGAACGCACGACCTGGCATTCCGGGCAGCACGTCCGCCAGTACATGATGCTGCTCGAGCGCGAAGGCCAGAGCCACCATCGACCGCTGGTCGAGGCCGACTTCGCCCGGCTGCCGATGCCCCAAAACGTCTGGGACGGCTGAGCAACCTCGCGCCCGCGCTGGCGTTCTCTTGGGAGGAATTCACCCCATGAGCGGAGAACGATCATGCGCGCCAACGGCACGGCCACGGCCAACAGCACCAGGGAACTGGTCAAGGAAATTGCGGTCCTCAAGTCCCAACTCAAGAAACTGTCGGCGTCGATCGAGAAGGATGCCGGCAACGGCATCGGCGGCGCCCTGGATGATCTCCAGACCAAGAGCAAGGAGACCATCGACGAAGTCATCGAGACGGCACAGGCCTTCATCGACGAGTATTCGGACAGCGCCAAGGAAGCCACCAAGGCCCTGATGGAGAAATCGGCCCGGCTGCGCGACGACGCGACCGACACGCTGGTCGAGACCGTCAAGGCCCGTCCGATCGCCACGCTGGCCACCGTGATCGGCATCGGCTTCCTCGCGGGGTACCTTTGTCGTCGGAGCTAGCCGCCAAGCTTACCCGAACGAGGCTCACCCGAATCGGGCTCGCCCGCGAGAGCGCAAGACCGCCGGAGTTTCCACGATGCCCATGGCGATAGTCGGACTCCTGCTCCGCATCGCGGTCGCCTCGGCGGCGGCGCGCACGATCCGTGTCGCCGCGGCCGACGTGACGTTGCGCCTCGCGTTCATCCTGGGCGCAGTCCTGGCGGCGGCGGTCGGCGTGCTGTGCTTCACGTACGCCGGCCTCACCATCCTCGAGCGCCACCTCGATCCCGCCGAGGCATGGGCCATCGTGGGCGGCGTCTATGCCATGGCCGGCTTCGCGCTCTACCTGGCTGCCACCCGCCGTCGCCGCACCTGAATCGGAGGACGCTTCACCGAGGCCAGCGGCGGCTTGACCGCGAGGCGTTCGCTGACCGGCCGGTCGTCCGACAGCATGACTTCCAGCCAGCGCAACGACGGCAGATGAGCCGCGATGGTACTGAGCAGGATCAACAACGGCACCGCCACGATGGCGCCGATGATCCCCCACATCCAGCCGAGCAAGGCAATGCCGACGAATACCGCCACGGTATTGAGCGCGCAGCGCCGGCTGACGAAGAAGGGCGTGATGAATTGCGATTCGACGATATGGATGAGTGTGAGCGCCGCTGGCGCGGCCGCGATGCGCGTCCAGTCATCGAAGGTCACGAGCGCGGCCGCGGTCACCAGCGCGATCAGCACCGGCGCGCCTACGAACGGCACGAAGGACGCCAGTCCCATCAGGAAGCCCCAGATGATGGCATTGGCCAGGCCGAGCAGGGCGAGCACCGTCGCCGAGGCCGCCGCTACACCGGAATAGATGACGGCCAGCGCAAAAAGGTAATGGCCGACCCGCTCGTTGATGTCGCGCATCACGCGCGCCAGCCGCACTCTCGTGGTGAACGTCAGTGGTACGCGCAGCATCTGGCGCCGATGATCATTGCGGTGAACCAGCAGCATGAAGGCCAGGACCGCAGCATAACCGAGCTGCAGCACGACCCCTGGCGTCGTGCTGGCGAGTTGGCCCAACAGCGATTTGCCATCCTGCACTACGACCTTCTCGATCGGATTGGCCGGGCTCTCCGCCGGCGCGGTGGCCGCGGCCTGCTCGACCTGCTTGGTGACCTTCTGGAGGATGGTTATCGACTCGCGCACGCCTTCGAGTTTCTTTTCCAGACGGTAGGTGAGTGTCGGCGCGTCGGCGATCCAGCCGGCGATCGAGGGAATGGCCAGCGCCAGCACCCCGGCCAGCACCAGCGCCAACAGCAAAACCGAGGCAGCGGCTGCCGGCGTCTTCGGCACGTGGCCGCGTTCGAGTGCAGTTGCCACCGGCGTTAGCATCAGGGCCAGCACGATCGCGCCGGCGGTGGGAATGAGAAAGTCGCGCGCCAGGTAGCCCACGACGCCAACGGCGCAGACCGCCAGGACGATCAGCGGCCGGCGGATCGCCGATTCGCCGCGCAAATGGACGGTGGGTACCCGAATCCCTGGCTTCTCCTCGGCCCTCACCCGCTTGTCCGCCTTTTCCTGATCGGCAGTAACGCAGAAAAGGGCCGTTGGTTGCCCCCGTCCGGCTGAAACCTTCAGGCCGACCGGGCGTTGAGTCGGCGGAACTCAAAGGAGGTATTTCATGAAGACCAGCACGCGCCTTTCGATCGCGGCCGGCCTCCTTGCCGGAGCTGCCATTCTACTGGCACCCGCACTCACCGCGCCGGCTGCGGCGGCGGACATCGCTGCCGCCGCACCCGGCACCGCCGCCAAGCCGCGTCCCGGCTATGTCGTGTTCTTCGAGCGGGGCCGCACCGAGCTCTCGCCGGTGGCGACAGACACGGTTCTTCTTGCCGCTCGCGCGGCGAAAACGAGCAAGGCTCGCATCGTCCGCATCGTCGGCCGCGCCGATCATGCCGAGGCGGTAAAGGCCGAACTCGTGCGCCGGGGCCTGCCCGCCTCGTCGATCGTCCTGGTCGGGCGCGACGACAGCACGCCCATCGTGCGGGTATCGACCAGCGTGGCCGAACCGCTGAACCGGCGTGTGCTGATCGCTTTCTAGGACGCGTTGCCACCTGTTCCCTTCCGCGGGACCGGTGGCCTGCCGCGCGGCCGATGGGGAGTTCCGGGCTCCTCAACGGCGGCGCGGTCGCGCGTCCGCCGCCGGTTCCCGATCAGCGCTGGATCTTCGTATTCTCGCGCACCCATTTGCGGGCCTCGCGGAGGTTGTTGAAAACCTTCACAGGCCGCTCGCCGGCCGTGATCTCGGCGAATTTCACGGCCTGTGCGCCGCGCTTGGGATCGACGACGAAGGCCAGCGGACCGCGGGAGGCCGCGTTGGGATCGGCGCGCATGAAGGCGGCGATGGCCGCCAGCCGGTTCTCGTCGATGGGCGAACTCCCGGCTGAAGTATCGATGATCTTGCCGTAATGATTCAGGCCCGTCGTCCGGAACTCGCGCACCACGCCCGCGATGTCGTCGGGCGTGACTTCGCCCAGGACAACGGCGATCACGAGTCGGTCGAGGTGGGAGATGTCGAGGTGGATCGGCATGGGCTCACACGGTTTCGAGGAAGAGTACCGCGCCGTCTCGCGGCGCGCCATGATTCGGGCGCCAGTGCGTCGGCCGCGGAGATCGTCGCAGCCGTCAACGTCGCGGCTCGATCGTCGCACACTCGTCGAGCCACCTGCGGGCGGCACGGAGCGTGGTGAAGAGCTTCACCGGCCGCTCGTCGGCCGTGAGCTCGGCGAACTTCTCGGCAAACTGGGCCCGCGCCGGATTAACGACGAAGGCCAGCGGGCCGCGCGACGACGCCTTGGGGTCGGCCCGCAGGAAGGCGGCGATCGCCACCACTCCGGCTTCGTCGATGGTCAATGTGCCGACGGTGATATCGACGATCTTGCGGTAGTGCATCGAGCCCGATTCGGCGAACTGCCGCGCCAGGCCCCTGACGTCGTCGGCCGTGGCGTCGCCGATGACGACGGCAATCACGAGTCTGTCCAGGTGGGAGATGTCGAGATGGATCGGCATGGGCTCTCAACCGTGTCGTTCGGGAGCATAGCGCCAGTTCACCGAGAACTATCCCATGTTCACGAACCTTTGTATGGTTCACCCGTTCCGCAAAAAAATTGTCGGAAAGTGACATGACGGCCACCCACCCGGTCCAACGCGCGATCATCGCGACCCTGATGGTCGCCGTTGCCGTCGGCGTCGCACTCGGCTTGGCCGAAGGCCTGACCCGATTCTTCCTTCCGGCCTTCGATCCGTCGGGCCGATTCGAGTTTCGCCATCGCGTCGGGTCGTTGAGCCTGGGACAACCCGGCATCAAGCAGCGCCAGGTGAAGAACACCGGCGACTATGACGTCGCCGTCAACATCAACCGCCATGGCCTGCGCGACACCAAGGATATCGCCCGGGCCACAGCCGACGATCTCATCGTGGTGGGTGATTCGGTCGCCTGGGGCTGGGGCGTCGAGGCGTCCGACCGCTTTTCGGATCGTCTGCAGGCAATGACCGGACGGCGGGTTTTCAACCTCGCCACCCCGACCGACCTCGCAGGCTACGAGGCTCTGCTCGCCTATGCCAAATCCCTTGGAGCACAAATCGGGCAGGTCATCGTGGCGGTCAGCCTGGAGACCGACCTCGGGTCCTACAGCGCCGTCGCGGAGCGAGCCGAAGACCGGACGCAAACGGCCGACTGGAAGCAGTGGCTGGCGGAGCGGTCGGCCGCGTACCTGTTGCTGACGACGATGGTCCACCAGACGCCGGGACTGAAAGCGCTCGCGGTCCGCGCCGGCGCGATCGTGCCCAACCTCGAGGGAATGGCGAGGAACAGCTATGAAGCCGAGGCGATCGAGGCGTCGGCTGGAAAGCTGCAGGGGCTATCGACACGCCATCGCCTGCTGGTGGTGCTCGTCCCGTCGCGCGCGTTGTGGGTCGGCGGGAACCGCGCCGTCGAAGACCGGATCCACACCGCCCTGGCGGCGGCGCTCGCCGAACGCGGCGTCGCGTTGCTCGACCTTCGTCCACTGTTCGAGGCGAGCGGCGCGCCGCTCGGGTTCCACTTCGCCACCGACGGACACTGGAATGCCCGTGGCCACCGGCTGGCCGCAGAGGCGATCGCCCAATGCCTGAAAGGCGGCACCGAGGCTTGCCGCTAGGTCGTGGTCAGTACACGGCCTGCGTCGACCCGTTTATTGCCGGGGCCTAGTAGCCTTCGCGCCAGCCGGCGCGCAGGTAGCCCTTGCGGACGAGCTCGATGGCGGCAATGCCCTGAGCCGCGAGCGCCGCGACCGGCGTTGCGAACAGGGCGAACACCGTGACGACCTCCGAACCGAGCACCCAATCCACGAGACCGAAGCCGGCGAAGGCGAGCACGAAGATCATTGCGCTCACCGGAACCATCAGGAGGGCAAGCAGCGGAAAGCCGGCGAACAGCACATAGAACGGCCCGAACAGAGAGGCCCAAAAATATGCCCAGACATCCAGAGTCTTGGATGCATCCGTCTCCGGATGATCAAATCGATATGTGCTGAACACCGATCCACACCTATTGCCGCCGTACGGAGAACGCGCAACTTCGCCCACGCCGGATTCCATGGGCGCGCACCACGATGCTTCCGCGGCGGCGAACCTCACGACGCCACGGAAAGCACGGAGCCGCCGCCCCTGCCCAAAACAACTGAGTTCCCCAACACCCGTTGCAAGCATAACGCGAGCATGGCCCCTGCAGCAACCACCAGATAGGCCTATTGACTCCTATAATACGTTCCTATATTCCTATTAACGCCGATTGATTCCCGGATGGAAGGAGCATTGAACGATGTCGAAGCAAGCCTGGCACTTTGGCACCCCCGAACGGGATCCCGCCGAGCTGGCCGAGGAATCGGCGCGCCGCCGCGCCGAGGCAGCACTCGAGGAGCGAGCCCGCCGGCCGCTGTCCTACAACCCCATCAACAATCCGCTGACCCCAGGGCCGCGGACGCCGGCCGAGGCACCGGTCGACAAGCTGCCCGCGATGCTGGAGCGCGCACTCGCCAATCCGCGACGGCTGCGGACGCCGGCCCGCCAGCGCACAGCGTTCCTGGAGCAACTCGCGCGCTGCGGCTCCGTGCTGGAGGCCGCGCTGCGCGCCGGCGTGAACCGCGGAACGGTCTACCGCTGGCGGGCCAAGGACCCCGACTTCGCCGGGCGCTGGGCGGACGCCATCCGCCGCCGTGCCGAGGAGGTCGGCGACGACATCGCCCTGCAGGCCAACCAGGTCGAGGTGCAGCCGGTGTTCTATCGCGGCCAGAAGATCGGCGAGCGGCGGCGGGTCAACACGCAGTTGCTGATTCACGTCCAGAACCGGCTGGACGCCGATCGGCGCCGTGCCGAGGACCGCGCCGAGCGGCGCGAGTTGATCCTGCTGCGGGCGGAACTGGTGCAGCGGAGTCGAGAAATTCGACAGTCGGCGACTCCCGCCGCGACGCCGTCCATGCCGGAAATGTGCAGCGATGACCTGGGCTTGCCGGCCGCCGCGTGACTCCCGCGGCGACGGAAACGGCGTGACTCCGTCAGTTCCCTTTCAGGATCTTCGCCGCGGCATCGGCGAAGACCTGGCAGCCGAGCACGATGTCGGCGTCGGCGGTGTTCTCGGTGAAGTGATGGCTGATGCCACCGATCGAGGGCACGAACAGCATGGCCGAAGGCAGGCGCTGCGCCAGGATCTGGGCGTCGTGGCCGGCGCCGGAGGGCATGCGCATGTGATGGCCGGCAGCGTGCGTCTCCGCCGCTTCGTCGATCGCCTCCTGCAGCCGCTCGTCCATCGGCGCGGGCGCCATACGGCCCAAGGTCGTCGCCTCGACCTTGCACGGACCCTTGGCGTCGTGCCGTGCCACGATCTCGAGCGCGGCTTTCTCCAGGCGCTCGAGCACGGCGGGATCGGCGTCGCGGAACTGCAGGATCATCTCGGCCCGGCCGGGAATGATGGCCGGCGCGCCGGGCTCGATGTGCATCTTGCCCACGGTCCACACGGTGCGCGGGGCGGCGAGCTTCGGGAACGTCTCCATCACCTCGTTGAAGAGCCGCATCATGGCGACGCCCGCGTCCTTGCGGATCGGCATCGGCGTGGTGCCGGCGTGGTTCTGGGTGCCCGAGAAGACGATCTTGATCTGGAAGATGCCGACGATCGCCGTCACCACGCCGATCCGCTTGCCGCTCGCCTCCAGCACGCCGCCCTGCTCGATATGCGCCTCAAGGTAGCAGCGATACTGCCCCTCCTCCATCTGCACGCGCGGCGCCTTCTCGAGGCCGGCTTGCTTCAGCGCCTCGCGCATCGGCGTGCCGTCGTCGCGGTGGTGCGCGGCGTCGATGTCGGCCTCGCCGATGCGGCCGATGAAGCTCTTGGAGCCGACCATGCCGCCCCAGTGGCCCTCCTCGTCGGCCCACGAGGCGACGTCGACGGCGAGGTCCTTGGTGGCCGGGTCCTCGGCCAGGGCGCGGGCAACTTCGAGGCCGTAGATCACGCCCATCACGCCGTCGAGCCAGCCGCCGCGCGGCTGGGTGTCGGTGTGCGAGCCAATCAACACGCGCGGGCCGGCTTTCTTGCTGCGGCCGAGCACGGTACCGACGCCGTCGATCACTGGATCGAGGCCCGCCTCCTTCATGCGGGCGGCGAGCCAGTGACGGCTTTCGATGTCCTGCGCCGAGAGGTGCGGGCGGTGCACGCCGGTCTCGTAGCGGCCAAAATCGGCCATGCGCCGAAGATCGCCGAGCAGACGTTCACCGTTGATCCTGGGCATCGCCTCTCCTCACCTGCCAGCCTGCAGCGCCCGCCACACGCGCTCGGGCATCGCCGGCATGTCGAGGGCCGTCACACCGGCCGGCCGCAGGGCGTCGAGGATGGCGGCCATCACGGTCTGGGGCGCGGCGATGCAGCCGGCTTGCCCCGATCCCTTGACGCCCAGAGGGTTGGCGGCGGTCGGCCGCTCGATCAGGTCGATATCGAACGACGGAAGGTCGTCGGCACGCGGCAAGGCGTAGTCCATCAGTGAGCCGCTCAGGAGCTGGCCGGACTCGGGACTATAGACCGTGTGCTCCAGCATCGCCTGGCCGATGCCCTGCGTGACGCCGCCCTGCACTTGGCCCTCGGTCAGCATCGGGTTGATCAGACGGCCATAGTCGTCGACCGCAGTGTAACGCAGCAGCTCGACTGAGCCGGTCTCGGGATCGATCTCGACTTCGGCGACATGACAGCCGCTCGGGAAGGTGAAGACGTCGGTGATGCTCATCACATGCTCGCCGAGGCCCTTGTCGACTTCAGGCACCATGCCATCCGGCAGGTTCGCCGGATCACGGGCGCTCTGCGCCAGGGCGGCGAGATTGATGCCACGCCCTGGATCGTTGGCGCTGCCGCGCACGGTGAAGCGCCCCTCGCGATAGTCGAGATCATCTCCCGACGCTTGCAAGAGATGTGCCGCGAGTCGGCGTGCTTTCGCCAGTGCGGCGTCCATCGCCTTCACGAGTGCAGCACCTCCCATGTGCATGGAGCGCGCGCCACCATGGCCCGCACCGCTTTTCACCTGACGCGTATCGGCTTGCACATAGCGGAACGCGCCGATCGGTAGGCCGAGATGCCGGGAAGCGATCTGCGCGAAGGACGTCTCGTGTCCCTGGCCGTTGGATTCGGTGCCGAGCGCGATCGTGACCGTGCCGTCCGGCGCGAAGCGGACCTCGGCGCCTTCGTTGGGCGCCCCGCGCGAGGTCTCGAGGAAACAGCCGACGCCGATGCCGCGCAGCCGGCCCCGCACCTTCGCGGCCGCGCGCCGCGCCTCGAATCCTTTCATATCGGCACGCACCACGGCGGCATCGAGATTGGCGACGAAGCCACCCGAATCGATCGCCATGCCCATCGCAGTCCTGTGCGGGAACGAGGCGATCAGGTTCTGCCGCCGGAGGTCGGCCGGGTCGCGGCCGAGCAGGCGCGCCGCCGCCTCGATGGCGCGCTCGACGATGTAGTTGGCCTCAGGCTTGCCGGCGCCGCGGTAGGCGTCGACCGGCACCGTGTTGGTGAAGGCGCCGCGCACGTCGACGGCGATCACCGGGATGTCGTAGACGCCGCCCTGCGCCGTCGAGGCAGCGACGGCCGACGCGCCGGGACCGTTGCCGGAGAGGTAGGCTCCGAGATTGGCCACCATCGCCACGTCGAGCGCCAGAGTCCGGCCCGATGCGTCGAGGGCGAGCCTGGCGGTGGCCGCGATGTCACGACCCTGGGCGCCGGACACGAACTCCTCGGCGCGGTCGGCGATCCAGCGGACCGGCCGGCCGAGCCTGCGCGCCGCCCACAGCAGCAGCACCCATTCTGGATAGAGGAAGTTCTTCATGCCGAAGCCGCCGCCGACGTCGGGCGCGTGGAGATGGATGCGCTCCAGCGGCACCTTGAAGACGAACTCGGCGAGCTGGCGGCGGATGCCGTGCAGTCCCTGCCCGGTCAGTTCGAGGTCCATCGTCCCGGTCGCGGCGTCGTAGCGGGCAATGCCGGCACGCGGCTCGAGCGGCACCACGACGACCCGGTTGTTCATCACCTCGACAGTGACGACGTGGGCGGCGTTCGCCATCGCCTGCGCCACGGCGGTGTGATCGCCCTTCTGGAGATGGAAGGCGAGGTTGCCTGGCGCCTGGTCCCAGAGCGCCGGCGCGCCCTTGGCGAGGGCTGTCTTTCCGTCGACCACGGCCGGCAACGACTCGTAGTCGACCTCGATCAGCTCGGCCGCCTCGCGCGCGACCTCGACGCTGTCGGCCACGACGAAGGCCACCGGATCGCCGACGTGGCGCACGCGGTCCACAGCCAGCGCCGGGCGCGGCGGCACGATCAGAGGCGTCACCGCGGCCATGCAAGGCAACGGACCGAGCCCGTCCGCCGCAAGATCGGCCGAGGTGGCGACCAGATGCACGCCCGCGAGGGCCACGGCCGGCACAATGTCGATCCGTTTGATCAGGGCATGGGCGTGCGGCGAGCGCAGCACGTAGCCGTGCAGCGTGGCGCCTGCATCGATGTCCTCGACGTAGCGACCGCGCCCCAGCAGGAAGCGCGCATCCTCGAGGCGGCGGACCGAGCGTCCGTCCTGGCCGCCGTCCGCCACTTAACTCGCCTGCGCGGTTGCGTTGGCGACCGGTCCCGGCTGGCCGTCGTGCTCGAGCAGCGTCTGCACGAGCTTGCGGAACTGCGTCGGCCCGGCATCGAGGCTGGTCGGCAGCATGCGGCGCCCGGGGTCCATGTCGATCAGCTTCTGTTGCGCCTCGATGATCATCTTGTCCTCGTTGAACGCCGCCTCGACGACGGCGAAGAGCCTGCCGACGCGGTCCTCGTCGATGTCGGCGCTGCGCGCGCCAGCGGCGTAGAAATAGCGCGACGTGCGCGATGTGATCGGCGTCACCGCCTGGTCGTCGTAGCGCAGGAAGAGCGGTGGTTCGGACGGCACCGCCCCCTTGCAGCGCTCGGCCGTCCCCACCGGATAGAACGCCGTGCGCAGCAGGAAGATGCCGGGAAAGAGAAAGTCGTAGCTGTTCCACAGATCCAGCACCTCGCCCCAGCGGCGCATGAAGCTGCGCGACGGCTGGTTGCGCAGCCAGCGCTGGACGCGCAGGCCGCGCTCCAAGGCCGAGATGCGCGGCCGCTCGTCGGCCCATTGCGGCATGTCGAGGCCCAGCGTCTTCTCGTGCGCGAAGCTCAAATGGGAGAGATCGAGCAGGTTGTCGTCGATCAGCAGATAGTGCGCGGCATAATCGAGCTGGCCACTCCTCATGCAGTAGGCGGGATCGTCGAGCCGGATCGAATCGGGGATCGACGCCGGATCAGCCAAGGCCTCGTCGCCCATCCAGATCCACATCCAGCCGCCGCGCTCGATCGCCGGATAGCGCCGCACGAACGCGCTTTGCGGAATGAGCTTCTGGCCGGGGATTTCCACGCAACGTCCGTCCGGCGCGAACTTCAGGCCATGGTACATGCAGCGCAGATCGTCGTGCTCAAGTCGGCCCATGGAGAGCGGCGCGAAGCGATGGCAGCAGCGGTCCTCCAGCACCACGACCTGGCCATCGGTCTTGCGGTAGAGCGCCAGCGGCTGGTCGATGATGACGCGCGCCAGGATGCGGCCGGGCTCGAGCTCGTGCGACCAGCCGGCGACGTACCAAGCGTTACGGACCCACATGTGATCCTCCCGGACCCTTTGTTGCCGCCAGCATACACCATTGACGAACCGCGGCGACCGTCCGACGCTTGGCCCCTGTGGCTCACGCCCGCAACACCGGAGGAACCATGATCGATCTGCATTACTGGCCGACGCCCAACGGCAAGAAGGTCACCATCCTGCTCGAGGAACTGGGCATGCCCTACAAGATCGTGCCCGTGAACATCGGGCGCGGCGACCAGTTCAAGGACGAGTTCCTCGAGATGAATCCCAACCACCGCATGCCGGTGATGGTCGATCACGAACCGAAGGGCGGCGGCAAGCCGATCGTCATCTTCGAATCGGGCTCGATCATGATGTACATCGCCGAGAAAGCCGGCAAGTTCTGGCCGCAGGACACACGGACCAAATACGAGGTCAACCAGTGGGTCGTCTGGCAGATGGCCAACCAGGGGCCGAAGTCGGGCGAGTGCGGCCACTTCCGCCGCGTCGACCAGGCGAAGGAAGGTGACCAGAAATACGCCATCACCCGCTTCACTGACGAAGTGAACCGCCTCTACGGCGTGCTCAACAACCGCCTCTACAAGCACAAGTATCTCGCCGGCGACCAGTACACGATCGCCGACATGATCTGCTATCCGTGGACCGCGAACTGGAAGTTCCAGGGCCAGGACATCGAGGAGTTCAAGTACTTCAAGCGCTGGTTCGAGGAGCTGGGCGCGCGTCCGGCGGTGCAGAAGGGCATGGCGGTCGGCGCCGATCTCTCGGTCGACAACACCAAGCTGCCGCCCGAGGAGCAGGCCCGCATCCGCAAGATGATGTACAACCAGCGCGCCCGGCCTGTCCCCGCCTAAAGCGGCCCGCCTAGATCGGACCGTAGGCGGCGGGGAACTCGGCGATGTCGAGCGTCGGCACGCCGGGAACCCGGACCAGCCGGCTTTCGTGGCCACCGTCTTCCTCGAGGAGGTGTTCGACATAGCCCACTTCTTTGACGCCGTAGCGCGGCTGGCGCGTGTCGGGGATGACGAACGCGGTCGACGTGCCCCACACGTGGCGCACGCCGGCCGACCAGGTCTCGCGGTACTGGTGGACATGGCCGCAGGCGACGACGGCCGGCGTCACGCCACCAAGTGACGCCAGCAGCAGCCGGCGCGGCCCGGGATTGACGAAGCGGCCGGTGATCGCCGTCTCGTCGGCCGTCCGATCGAACAGCGGCTTGTGCAGGAAAAGCGCTAGCCGGCGCGAGCCGAGGCCCGCGACCGCGGTGGCGATGTCGCGATCCTGATACCCGGCCGCATCGAGGTCGCTGCCGAGCAACTGTGCGTTGACGCCGAGCAGCCGCCACCCCGGAACGTCGAGCGTCCACCAATCGGCGCCGAAGTGGCTGAGATAGCGCGCGCGGCGCATCGCATCGATCGCGCCCTCGCCGTGCGACGGTGCATCCTGGCTGTCGCCGAGATCGTGATTGCCGGGAAGGTAGCGCACCGGGAGATCGAGCCCATCGTGCAGCGCCCGGGCCGCCAACAGATCGGCTTCGTTTGACGCGCCATCGAGCGAGACATCGCCGGAGTTCAGCACGAGATCGGGCCGGGTCTTCCTCAAGGCCTCGCCGATGCGCACGAAATTGTCGACGAAGAAGGGCTTGTCATCGCTGAGATGGGTGTCCGAAATCTGGGCGAGGCGGAAGGTCATGCCGGCAGCCTAGGCGCAGATTGTTTCAGAACGGGGAATGCAACGGGCCGGACTACCGCCGCGATGACAGCGGCGGCGCCACATCCTCGAGCGAGCGGCGCTCGGCTGCAATGCCGAGCTTCAGCGTGACCAGGGCGGCGGCGATCATCAGCGCCGCGCCCAGCAGGTAGCCCATCATGATCTCGCCGGGCGCGCCGCCTTCGATCAGGACGCCGAACAGCCATGGTCCGCCGACGCCGCCCAGCAGTGTGCCGAGCGCGTAGAACAACGCGATGGTGAGGGCGCGGATCTCGAGCGGAAAGCATTCGCCGACCGTGAGGTAGGCGGCACTCGCTGCCGCCGATGCGAAGAAGAAGACGATGCTCCACATCGCGGTCTGCGTCGTGGCGTCGAGCACGCCGGCATAAAACAGCTGGGCCGTGGCCGCGAGCAGCACGCCCGACAGTCCGTAGGTGGTAACGATCATCGGCTTGCGGCCGAGCGTGTCGAACAGCGGCCCGAGCAGCAGCGGGCCCAGGAAGTTGCCGACCGCGAAGGGCAGGATATAGAGGCCGACCTTGTCGGCGGGCACGGCATAAAATTTCGTCAGCACCAGCGCGTAGGTGAAGAAGATGGCGTTGTAGATGAAAGCCTGCGACGCCATCAGCACCACGCCGAGCGTCGTGCGTCCTGGATAGTCGCGCAGCAGCGTGCGCGCCACCGAGAGGAGCGTCGTCTTGTGGCGATCGCCGAGTGCCAGGGTCGTGGTGACCGGGGCCAGCACCATGCGTTCGCTCGCGACGACCTGCGCCTCGATGCCGGCCATGACCCGTTCCGCCTCCTCCGGCCGGCCGTGGATCATCAGCCAGCGCGGGCTCTCGGGCAGGAAGTGCCTGAGATAGAGAATGACCAGGCCGAGCAGCGCGCCGCTGCCGAACGCCACGCGCCAACCCATGTCCGGCCCGAGCACGTTCGGATCGAGCAGCCAGACCGACAGCAGCGCTCCGCCCGCCGCCCCGGCCCAGAAGCTGCCGTTGATGGCGAGGTCGATGCGGCCACGCAGCCGCGCCGGGATCAGCTCCTGGATCGCCGAGTTGATCGCCGAATACTCGCCGCCGATTCCGGCGCCGGTGAGGAAGCGAAACAGCAGAAAGCTGTAGAAATCCCAAGAGAAAGCCGTCGCGGCCGTGGCAACGAGGTAGACACCGAGCGTGACGTTGAAGAGCTTCTTGCGGCCGAGCCTGTCGGTGAGATGGCCGAAGAACAGCGCCCCCAGCACGGCGCCGGCAAGATAGGCGCTACCAGTGAGGCCGACCTGTTCGGCGGTGAGATGAAGCCGAGGGCTGGTCTGCAGGG
>MEMN01000172.1:26904-30276 GCA_001767945.1 Alphaproteobacteria bacterium RIFCSPHIGHO2_12_FULL_66_14
AATCCACGTGATGCCGAGCGCCACCACGACGAGACGGTGGAAGCGGCTCCACGGCAGCCGGTCGAGACGTGCCGGCACGTCGGAATGGGTTGCGCGCTGAATATCCATACTGGCTCAGTTGGAAACGCCTGAGGTGAGGGAGCGTTCCCCTGCAACGCAGGCCTGTTGCAGGCACCGTGGCACCGCCACGGCCTGGCGACTATCATTAAAACATGAGCGACAACACGATGGCAGCAGGCACCACCCCCGCGGCGGCACCGGCCGCAGCAGCAGCCTCCGCCAACGGCACGACCTTCGCGGTCATCCTGTCCCTCAGCTTCTGCCACCTGCTGAACGACATGATGCAGTCACTGGTGCCGGCGCTCTATCCCATTCTCAAGGATTCGTACGCCCTGAGCTTCGGCCAGGTCGGTTTGATCACGCTCGCCTTCCAATGCACTGCCTCGATGCTGCAGCCGGTGGTCGGCATGTACACCGACAAGCACCCGCAACCCTATTCCCTGATGGTCGGCATGGGCTTCACCCTGGTCGGCCTGCTGCTGATGTCCCAGGCGAACACCTATCCGCTGATCCTGCTCGCGGCGGCCCTGATCGGCATGGGCTCGTCGGTCTTCCATCCCGAGGCCTCGCGGGTGGCGCGCATGGCGGCGGGCGGCCGCTACGGTCTGGCGCAATCGCTGTTCCAGGTCGGCGGCAACATGGGATCGGCCGCGGGCCCGCTGCTCGCCGCCTTCATCGTCGTCCCGGCCGGCCAGCAGAGCATCGTGTGGTTCTCGGCCGCCGCCTTCGTCGCCATGGCCGTGCTGTTCCAGGTCGGCGGCTGGTACAGCCGGCGACGCGCTGAATCGAGGGGCGTGGCTTCGAAGCCGGCCGCGCGTGGCAAGACCGGTACCGCGGGTCCCACCATCTCCGTCCTGTCGCGCGGCCGCGTTGCCGCCGCAGTGGCGATCCTGGTGGCGCTGCTGTTCTCCAAGAACGTCTACAGCGCAAGCCTCGGCAGCTACTTCACGTTCTATTTGATCGAGAAATTCGGCGTCGAGGTGCAGACGGCGCAGCTCTACCTGTTCGCCTTCCTGGTTGGCATCGTTGCCGGCACCATCGCCGGCGGCATCGTGGGCGACAAGGTCGGTCGCATTCCGGTGATGTGGTTCTCGATCGTTGGCGCACTCCCCTTTGCCCTGATGCTGCCCCACGCCAACCTGTTCTGGACCGGCGTGCTCGCGGTAACGGTGGCGATGATCATGGCCTCGGCCTTCTCCGCCATCCTGGTCTATGCCCAGGAACTGCTGCCGGGCCGGGTCGGGCTGGTGGCCGGCATGTTCTTCGGCTTCTCCTTCGGCTTGGGCGGGCTCGGCGCCGCCGCGCTCGGCCAGCTCGCCGACCTCACCAGCATCGATACCGTCTACAAAGTGACGCCGTTCCTGCTCCTGCTGGGCCTTCTGACGGCCTTCCTGCCGCGCCGGCCCGGCGAGGCCCGGCACCCCTGATGCTCCGCCGACGCCGGACCAATCGTTGGTCCGAATATTGCTGATGTCCTGTCATTCAGACTAGCCTTGGCAGCCAGGCCCCTGGGGTTTCCTGGAGCCTGTTGGGGAGGGATCCATGCAGCATTTGATCAGAGGCGCGGCACTCGGTGCCGTCGTGGCGTTGCTTGCCATGCCGGCAGCGGCGCAAACCATCACACTCCGGGCCGCGACCATCGCGCCCAAGACGTCGATCTACAACACTGCGATCGCGATTCCGTTCGCGGCATATGTCGACAAGCTCACCGACGGCAAGGTCAAGATCGATGTACAGGAAGGCGGCGTGCTGGCGCCGATCTTCAAGATCTTCGAGGCGGTCGAGGACGGCCGCGCCGACATGGCGATCGGTCCGGCCTCGTTCCTGGGCGGCAAGGATCCGACCAATCTGATGATCGGCTCGTTCCCGACCGGACTCGGCGTCGATTCGATCATTCCCTGGATGTACAACGGCGGCGGCGAGAAGCTCCTGCAGGAGCATCGCCGCGCCACGATGAAGATGCACACCATGGTGATGGGCGCCGGCCCGTCCGAGGTGTTCGCCCACAGCCACAAGCCGATCCGCACGGTCGAGGACCTGAAGGGCCTCAAGTTCCGCACGCTCGGCAACTGGGCGGCGATCATGAAGGATGGCTTCGGCGCCGCGCCGGTCGTCGTGCCGGGCAGCGAACTCTATTCGATGCTCGAAAAGAAGGCGATCGACGCCACCGAATACTCGATGCCGAGCGAGAACAAGGCGCTCGGTTTCCAGGAGGTGGCCAAGTACGTCATCATGCCGGGCATCCATGCCGGCTCCTGGACGTTCGAGGCGGCGATGATGGGCGACAAGTGGGATAAGATTCCCAAGGACCTGCAGGACAAGATCCATCTCGCTGCCAAGCTGGTGACCTTCGAGAGCCTGAACTCGATCATCATGCAGGATTTCGCCGCCCTAGACACGCTGCTCGGCGGCAAGAACGAAGTCATCATCCTGGACGAGACGTTCAAGAGGAAAGCCAAGGAAGCGGCCCGCAAGTGGGCCGCCGACGCGGCGGCCAAGGCCAAGGCCGAGGGCAATCCCTGGCCGGAGCGGGTCTCCAAGTCGATCTTCGACTTCCAGGACCGTTGGGCAAAGTACTCGCCCTACCTCGTGGTCGACCACCAGTCGGACTTCACCAAGAAGTAGCCGAGGCGCGGGGCGGTCCCAGCGGCCGCCCCTTTCGGTTCAGGGGACTTCACCATGAAGAAGACGCTTCTGGGGCGCGTCTGTCCGGCGCTCGACGGCGTCGGCTGGCTGCTCGCTGTGGTCGCCATGGCGGAGGTCGTCGTCATCATCGCCGTCCAACTCTACGAGGTCGTCGCCCGATACGCCTTCAACGCACCGACCCTGTGGGGCAGCGACATCGCCTACATGACCAACGGGACGCTGTTCCTGTTGGGCGCTGCCTACACGCTGCGCATGGGCGCCCATATCCGCATCGATTTTCTGGCGGCCCGCCTGCCGTTGCGCGCCCAGCACGCCATCAATCTTCTGTTCTACGCGGCGGTGTTCCTGCCCCTGCTCTGGTACCTGGGTTCGGCTTCGGCCACCAAGGCGTGGCGCGCCTACCTGAAGGGCGAACTCGAGAGCATGAGCGCCTGGGAGCCGCTGGTCTGGCCGTTCTACACCGGCATGACGATCGGCCTGGTGGGACTTGCCCTGCAGGTGCTGTCGGAGACCCTGCGTCACGCTGTTGGCGTCGCCGATCCGCAGGCCGTGCCGCCGCCCGGCACGACCGACCCCAGCACCCACGCCGCCGTCTGAGGAACGAGCACATGCTGCCGATCCTCATGTTCGTGGTGCTGTTCGCGCTGGTGTTCCTCGGCGTGCCGG
>MEMN01000172.1:30403-30491 GCA_001767945.1 Alphaproteobacteria bacterium RIFCSPHIGHO2_12_FULL_66_14
GCCCTTCATCATCATGGGCTGCATCCTCGAACGCTCCGGCATCGCCGAGCGGTTGTTCCAGGTGCTGCAGCTCTGGATGGGCCGCCTG
>MEMN01000172.1:30503-35225 GCA_001767945.1 Alphaproteobacteria bacterium RIFCSPHIGHO2_12_FULL_66_14
GCCCTCGCCACGATCGCCATGGGCGCCATCTTCGCCGCCTCCACCGGCATCGTCGGCGCCGTCGAGGTGGTGATCGGGGTCATGACGATCCCGGTGATGATGCGCTACGGCTACAAGAAGGATCTCATCGCCGGCACGATCTGCGCCGGCGGTTCGCTCGGCACGATGATCCCGCCGTCGCTGGTGGCGGTGATCTACGCCTCGATCGCCAACATGTCGGTCGGCCAGCTCTATGCCGGCATGCTGCTGCCCGGCCTGCTGATGGTCGGCATGTTCCTGGTCTATGTCGTGGTGCGCTGCATCCTCTATCCGCAGGACGGCCCGCCGGTCGCCGGGTCGGAAATCGACATCCCGATCGGCCGCAAGCTTTGGATCACGCTGACCGGGTTCATGCCGGCGGTCGTCCTGATCGCCGCCGTGCTCGGCACGACGATGTTCGGCATCGCTTCGCCCACCGAGGCCGCGAGCGTCGGCGCACTCTGCGCGCTGGTGCTGACCGCGCTCTACGGTCGACTCTCGTGGGCAATGTTCTCGGACGCGGTGCGCCGCACGCTGCTGATCAACTGCATGATCATGCTGATCGTCGTCGGCGGCACGATGTTCGCCTCGATTTTCCGCGTGCAGGGCGGCGAGAAGCTCGTGCAGGCGATTGTTGCCGACCTCGATATCGGAACCTACGGCGTGCTTCTGATCTGCCTCGCCATCGTCTTCGCTGCGGGATTCATCCTCGACTGGGTCTCGATCGTCCTGATCTGCCTGCCGATCTTCATGCCCATCGTCTCCGCACTGAAGATCGACCCGGTCTGGTTCGCGACCCTGATGATCATCTCGATCCAGACCTCGTACCTCACACCGCCGATGGCGCCCTCCATCTTCTACCTGAAATCGATCGCGCCGCCGGAGATCGGTTACGGCGACATGGTGCGTGGCGTCCTGCCGTTCGTGTTCGTGCAGGCCCTGACGTTGCTGGCGATCATGCTGATGCCCTGGCTCGCCACCTACCTGCCGAGCCAGCTCAAGGGTTTCTAGCCGCCCACTTACCGGATAGCGTGCCTTCCGGCAGGAACGAGGGAGGCAGCGACATGAAGGATTTTGCCGGCAGGATCGCCGTCATCACCGGCGGTGGCACGGGCATGGGGCGCGAGCTCGCCCGGCAACTGGCCGCCGAGGGCTGCAACATCGCGCTCTGCGACGTCTCGGCTGCCGCCATGGCCGAAACCAGGCGCCTTTGCGAGGGCGACGGGCTGCGGCAGGGGCAGCGCATAACCACGCATGTGGCCGACGTCTCCGACCCCGAGCAGGTGCGCGGCTTTCGCGACGCCGTCGCCCGGGATCAGGACGCCGACCGCATCCATCTCCTGTTCAACAATGCCGGCATCGGCGGCGGCGGCAGCCTTGTCGTCAACGGCCAGGACGAGTGGGAGCGGACGTTCAACGTCTGCTGGGGCGGCGTCTACAACTGCACCCGCGCCTTCCTGCCCCTGATGCTGAAGGCCGACGCCGGCCACATCGTCAACACCAGCAGCGTCAACGGCTTCTGGGCCGTCATCGCGCCCCACATTCCGCAGACCGCCTACGCGGCGGCGAAGTTCGCGGTCAAGGGTTTCACCGAGGCGTTGATCACCGACCTGCGCATCAACGCGCCGCACATCAAGTGCTCGGTGGTGATGCCCGGCCACATCGGCACCTCGATCGTCGCCAATTCGCGCAAGGTCCAGAGCGGCAACGACACCGACGTCATCACGCCCAAGGAGATCGCCCAGGCTCGTGCGCGCATCGCTTCGATGGGCAGGGACGCCACGGCGCTGTCCGACGACGAGGTGCGCAAGATCGTGGCCGATCGCGCCAAGCGCTTCCTCGAGGAAGCGCCGACGTCGGCCGCCGAAGCGGCGCGCATCATCCTCGACGGCGTCAGGGCCGAACGCTGGCGTATCCTGGTCGGCCACGACGCCGAGCAGCTCGATGCCCGGGTTCGTGCGGCGCCCGAACGCGCCTACGAGACGGACTTCTACGAAAGCTTCGCACGCGAGGTCGGCTGGCGCGTCGGCCGCTGAGGCTTTACCGGGCGAAGCGTTCGAGTACGCGGTCGACCATCGTCGGCGCCTGGCCGAGATAGTTCGCGGGATCGGTCAGGCGCTTCAACGCCGCCCGGTCGAGATGTGCGGAGACCTCCGGAACCTTCGCGAGCGCGTCAGCGAGCTCGCCGCCCTTTTCGGCAACCGTCCGGCAGGCGGCATAGACGACATCGTGCGCCTGCTGGCGGCCGAGGAACGGCGCCAGGCCCATCATGACGGCCTCGGCCACGATCAGGCCCTTGGACATGGCGAGATTGGCGGCCATGCGGCGCTCATCGACGATCAGCCCGCCCAGCGCCGTCCTGGCCTGGTGCAGCGCGCCTGCCGTCAGCACGAAACTCTCGGGCACCGCGATCCACTCGGCATGCCACGGCCCGGTCGCGCGCTCGAAATCCTGCACCATGGCATCGAGCATCAACCCGGCATGCTGGCGCACGGCCTTGCTCGCAGCCAGCATGAGTTCGGAGGAGATCGGATTGCGCTTCTGCGGCATGGTCGAGGAGGCGCCGCGGCCGGTGACGAACGGCTCGTAGACCTCGGCGAACTCCGTCGACGCCATGATCATGACATCGAGCGCGATCTTGCCCAGAGAGCCGGTGACGAGGGCGAGGAAGTTGACGGCCTCTGCCAGGCCGTCGCGCGCGACGTGCCAGGTCGAGGCCGGCACGGCGAGGCCGAGCTCGGCACACAGTGCCGCCTGCACGTCCAGGCCCTTGTCGCCCAGCGACGCCAGCGTGCCGGCGGCGCCGGCGAACTGGCCGACCAGCACGCGCGGCCTGAGCTGCTCGAGACGCTCGGTGTGGCGATCGAACATGGCGAGCCAGATCGCGACCTTGTAGCCGAAGGTAATGGGCAGCGCGTGCTGCAGATGGGTGCGGCCCGCCATCGGCGTGTCACGGTGCTTGCGCGCGAGACTGGCCAGGATCCCGCGCAGCGCCGTCAGATCCTCCGCCACGATCCGCAACCCTTCGCGCAGCTGGAGAACCACGGCGGTATCCATGATGTCCTGGGTGGTGGCGCCCCAATGGACGAAGCGACCGGCTTCGCCGCACTGCTTGCCGAGCTGGTGGACCAGCGGCAGGATCGGATAGCCCACGATGTCGGTCTCGCGACGCAGATGATCGTAATCGAGCGCCGTCGCGTCGCTCCGTCGGGCGATATCCTCCGCAGCCGCGGCCGGAATGATGCCGCAGCGCGCTTCAGCCTTGGCCAGCGCTACCTCGACCTCGACGCATCGTGCGATGAAGGCCGTATCGCAAAAGACCTCGCGCATGCCGGGCGTTCCGAAGGCATCGCGGAACAGGATCGAGTCCAGCACCGTCGTGGAACTTTGGAAGGCAGTCATCGAGTCTTCTCCTCGGCGAAGCAAAGCAGGGCGCACGGCCAGGCCAGTGTCTCCGGCCTGAGGCCTGGCGAAGAAACGAGAAAGCCCAGGCAGGACATTCAAAGCCGCTGCGGGGCATGACGGGGCTCACAGATTCCGCCGCTCACCCCGCAACGTCGGCAAACCGACGCCGGCAGCGTCAAAGCCGCCATCCACCGCCAGCACCTGGCCGGTAATGTAGGTCGCCTGGTCGCCACACAGGAAACAGATCGCATTGGCGAGTTCCGACTCCAAGCCATAGCGGTTGAGCGGAATATGGTCGTGATAGTCGGCCCGGATTGCCGGGGTGTGTACGGCCTTGGCCATGGCGGTGTCGACCGGTCCCGGCGCTACGGCATTGACACGGATGCCATACTGGCCGAGCTCGGCCGCCTGTTGCTTGGTCAGATGCGCCAGCCCGGCTTTGCTGGTCCCATAGGCAACTCGGAGCGTAGAGGCGCGCAGGCCCGAGATCGAGGTGATGTTGACGATGGCACCGCCACCTTGGTCACGCATGATCGGCGCCACCGCCTGGGTCATCAGGAAGGGACCAGTGAGATTGACCGCCAGAACTCGCTGCCAATCCTCCAGCGTCACGTCGAGCATCGGCTTGAACACGGCGATACCGGCATTGTTGACCAGCGCATCGATGCGGCCGAACTGCCGCTGGGCCTGCTCTACGGCGGCCTGCACCGCTCTTGCGTCGGAGACATCGGCCTCCAGCGCCAAGGTGGCGTCCGGACAGTCCAAGGCACTGACGGCGGAGCGCAGCGTGTCGCCCAAAATATCCAGCATCGCCACTTGCCAGCCGTCCTCCAGGAAGCGGGTCGCCGCCGCTAGGCCGAGCCCGCGTGCCGCGCCGGTGACAAGGGCAGCCTTTCTCAGCCCAGGCGTCATGCCGGCTTCTCTCCCTGCTGCATTTCTGTCGCGAAGCCTATTAGCACTCTGCGTGAGTCCTGCCATCGCACACCACGCCTGTCCATTGCCGACCAAGTGTTGCTTGACCATCAAGCAGGGCGGCCATGGGCTTGGCAACTGGCGATGATCGCCGCGCCGGCATTCAGCCACATTCTTATCTCTGACTCGACAGAACCTCCAATTCTGCAGAAGGGAGTCCAGCGATGCGCCTTCAGACACTCTTCTCTCGGCCAATGATCGGCGGCCATCGCCGTTGCCTTCGCTTGCTCGGAATGTCCACGCTGGCACTCATGGCGGGCTGCGGCATGTTTGACAGCAGCAGCCCGACGCAGAGCGCGAAGGCGCGTCCAGGTGCCGACCGGCAGG
>MEMN01000173.1:0-645 GCA_001767945.1 Alphaproteobacteria bacterium RIFCSPHIGHO2_12_FULL_66_14
CTTGGCTTTGGGCTTCAACGCGCGCAAGGCCAGCGCTGACAATCGATTCGTTGCCATGTCCCCGTGAATCCCCGCCTGTAGGTAACAAGATCAATATGTAGGTAACGTAGGCCATCCGTTGCCTACAGTCGACCGGGACTTGCGGGGACGATATGGGACGGTAAATCGACTTAAATGCTGATTTCAGGCTGTTTTCTGGAACACCTGAAACAACATGGAACGGTCGAAAATGGGTGTTGGCGTCCCCGAGAGGATTCGAACCTCCGACCTCCGGTTTAGGAAACCGCTGCTCTATCCGGCTGAGCTACGGGGACGTGGGCGTTTCTTAGCTCATCCTTCAGCCATTTGGAAATGCCGGTCGGCGGACCAGCGCCAAGGGAAGAAGAAGCACCACGGGCAGCAGCGGGTAGGCGATCCAATGATGGGCGAGCGCGCCCGCTACGACGCCACCGAGGTAGGCGATCCATAGGCCGCCGATCATCGCCGATTCGGCGGCTTCGGATTTGGGCGGCTTCGTCGACCCCGCGAAGCGGCCGAGAAAGCCCTGCACCATCTTCTGGAGGTTGCCGGTCAGGACGACGGTATTCAGGTTGGCTCCGGCAAACCGCGTCATGGTGGCGTTCTGCAGTCCCATGGCGAAGGCGA
>MEMN01000173.1:679-760 GCA_001767945.1 Alphaproteobacteria bacterium RIFCSPHIGHO2_12_FULL_66_14
CGCGGCGATGATGGCGACCGCCTCGATGCCGAGAATCGCCACCAGCGGAAGCTTGCGTCCCAAGACGGCACTAGCGGCGAC
>MEMN01000173.1:769-3661 GCA_001767945.1 Alphaproteobacteria bacterium RIFCSPHIGHO2_12_FULL_66_14
GAAGGACAAGATGATGACGGCACTCTGCGCCGCCGCGCCGAAGTCCGCGCCCGCCAGCGCGATGCCCAGCAGCACCGTGTTGCCGGTCATGGCACCGGCAAAGGCTCCGAAGGCCAGGAAGCCTACGGCGTCGGCATAACCCGCGACGATCGCCAGAATGCAGGCCTGCCAGGCGGTGTTGTCCGATGAGGAACGGAGATCGGCCAAGGAGTGTTGCAAGCCCCGATTTCTTGCCAGTTAAACAGGCCCATACTACGGTCGTCCACCCTTCGCCCGTTGTCCAGGAAACGAGAGTTGACGAGATGATCCGCTGCATTCGCCTGTGGACCGGCGACGACCAGAACTCGCATTTCCAAGAAGGCTGGATCGACCTTGGATCGGGCGTTCGCGGCGATTTGATGAGCGGCATCATGCCGGTCACGAGCGTGTCGTTCCAGGAGACGGTTCCGGGCGGCACCTTCGCCTGGCACACCGCACCCGCTCGTCAGTTCGTCATCACCCTGAGCGGTACGCTCGATTTCCAGACCCGCTCCAATCAGCATTTCATCCTCAAGCCCGGCACCGTGCTGCTGGCCGAGGACACGGCAGGCGGCGGGCATTCCTGGAAGCTGGTCGATTCCGAACCGTGGCGGCGCGTCTATGTCGTGCTCGCGCACGGGGCCCATGTGCCCTTCAAGGCCTCAGAGGTGAATGCATGAACAGCGACAAGGTCGACGTGGTGCTGGTCGGCGCCGGCATCATGAGCACCACCTTGGGCGTGTTCCTGAAGGAGCTGCAGCCCCATCTCAGGCTCGAGATGATCGAGCAGATGCCCGGCGAAGCTCAGGAAAGTTCCGGCGCCTGGAACAACGCCGGCACCGGCCATGCCGCCAACTGCGAACTGAACTACACGCCGATGCGCGCCGACGGCAGCATCGACATTGCCAAGGCGCTGGAGGTCAACGTCGAATTCGACATGTCGCGCCAGTTCTGGTCGTACCTGATCAAGAAGGGCGCCATCGCCTCGCCGGACAACTTCATCCACCCCGTGCCGCACATGAGTTTCGTGATCGGCGCCGATCGCCAGGCGTTCCTCAAGAAGCGCCATGCTGCGATGAGCGCCCATCACTGCTACCGCGGCATGGAATACTCCGAGGATCACGCCAGGATCGCCGAATGGGCGCCGCTGATCATGGAGGGCCGCGACCCCAAACAGGCGGTCGCCGCCACTCACATCGTAAGCGGTGCCGACGTGAACTACGGCGCGCTCACCACCAACCTGCTGAACTATCTCAAGCGCCAGGACGGCTTCTCGGTGCACTTCTCGCAGACGGTAACCCATCTGCACCGTCTGTCGGACGGTGGCTGGCGTGTCGAGGTCAAGAACGAAACCACCGGCGAAAAGCGGACGATCCTGACCCACTATGTCTTCCTGGGCGCAGGCGGCGCCGCGCTGACGCTGCTGCAGAAATCGAACATCCCCGAGGCCAAGGGATTCGCGGGCTTCCCGGTGAGCGGCATCTGGCTGCGCTGCGGCAAGCCCGAGGTCGCCGAGCGCCACGCCGCCAAGGTCTACGGCATGGCGGCCCAAGGCTCGCCGCCGATGTCGGTGCCCCATCTCGACACCCGCATCATCGACGGCAAGCGCTGGCTGCTGTTCGGTCCCTACGCCGGCTTCTCGACCAAGTTTTTGAAGCACGGCTCGCTGTTCGACCTGCCGATGTCACTCCGACCCGACAACATCCTGCCGCTGCTGGCCGTTGCACGGGACAATTTCCCACTGGAGGAATACCTCGTCGGACAGGTACTGCAGAGCAACAAGCATCGCTTCAAGGCGTTGCGCGACTTCTATCCCGCCATGAAGGAATCGGACTGGGAATTCGACGTCGCCGGCCAGCGGGTACAGATCATCCGCAGGGACCAGTCGCAAACGGGCAAGCTGGAGTTCGGCACCGAGATCGTGCACTCGGCCGATTCCTCGATCGTGGCGCTCCTCGGCGCCTCTCCGGGTGCCTCGACCGCCGTCTGGATCATGGTCCACATGCTGGAGAACTGCTTCCACAAGCAACTCGTCGGTCACTGGGTACCCAAGCTGAAGGAGATGATTCCCTCCTACGGCCACGACCTGAAGACCGACGCCGCGCTCACAGAGCGTGTCCGCAACGAGACGGCGGAGGTTCTGGGATTGCACACGGTTTGACCGCCGTTCGGGAAACACTCGACGTCCTGCTGCGCTTCGGCGCGATGATGTTGCAGGCGGGCGACACCGCCTTCCGCGTGCGCGAGTCGATGGGCGCACTCGCCAGTCGCCTCGGCATCGAGAACCTCGCGGTACAGATCGCACTCAACGGCATTACGGCCAGCGCACGCCGGGGCGGCGACCTGGTCACGATCACCTGCGAGGTCGGCCCGCCGGGCATCAATGCGTGGCGCATCGCGGCGCTGGAGACACTGGCTCGCCAGGATGAATCCGGACTCACGGCCCGCCGCCTCGCCGAGGAACTTGGTGCCATCGAGGCGGTGCCGCCGCTGCGGTCGATCGCGACCGTAGCGATCGGGATCGGCCTCGCCCCCGGCGCCTTCTCCTACCTGAACGGCGGCGACATGCTGGGCACCGTCATGGCCGTCGTCGCCGGCGGCTTCGGCCAGTCGCTGCGCGCCCTGCTTTTGCGGCGTCGTGGCAACCAGTATGCCGTGACCGCGCTCGTGACCGTCGTTACCGCCGGCCTCTACTGCATCGGCATCGCCACACTGGGCGCGAGCGGCTTCGGGCCGGGCCACGCGGCGGGCTTCATCTTCTCCGTGCTGTTCCTGGTCCCGGGCTTCCCGCTCGTCGCCTCGTTGCTCGACGCCGTCCAGCACCAACCGATGGTGGCGCTCAGCCGGCTTTTCTACGCGACCATGATCCTGCTG
>MEMN01000173.1:3686-7348 GCA_001767945.1 Alphaproteobacteria bacterium RIFCSPHIGHO2_12_FULL_66_14
TGGCCGCCATCGCCGGGCTCGCCGCCACGCCAGCACCTCCCACGCCCTATGGCATCCAGCCCGTCACGCTCGCCCTGCGGGCGCTGGCGAGTCTGCTCGCCGGTTTCGGCTTCGCCGCGCTCTACAACAGCTCGACGCGCATCGTGCTCGCCGTCGGCGTCCTGTCGCTGCTCGGCAACGAGCTGCGTCTTGCGCTCCACGATCTCGGCATGCCGCTGCCGCCCGCGACCTTCTTCGGCGCCCTGCTGGTCGGCCTGCTGGCCTCGCTGGTGGAGGCGCGCCTGCACGAGCCGCGCATCGCCGTGACGGTGCCCAGCATCATCGTCATGACGCCGGGCTTATATGCCTTCCAGACCATCGTCATGCTCAACCAGGGCCAGGTGCTGACGGCCCTGCAGGCGGGCGCCAACTTCTGCTTCGTGGTCGGCGCCATGGCCATGGGACTCGCGGCCGCGCGGTTCATGACCGAGCGGCGCTGGCTCGTCGAACGCTGACGCCCTACTCGGTCGCGACGTAGGGCCTCACCATCTTGGTCGGATCGACGACCTTGTCGAACTCGGCCTCGGTCACGAAGCCCAGTTTCAGCGCGGCGGCCTTCAGTGTCAGGTCGTTGTCCATCGCGTAGTGGGCGATCTTCGAAGCCTTGTCGTAGCCGATCACCGGCGCCAGCGCCGTCACCAGCATCAGCGAGCGGTCCACGTATTCCTTGATCTTCTTCAGGTTGGGCTTGGTGCCCTCGACCAGGAACTTGCGGAAGTTGGTGCAGCCGTCGGTCATCAGGGTGATCGAGTGGGTGATATTGAAGATCATCAGCGGCTTGTAGACGTTCATCTCGAGATAGCCGCCGGCGCCGCCCATGCCGACCGCCACGTCGTTGGCCATCACCTGGACGGCCAGCATGGTCAGCGCCTCGCACTGGGTCGGATTGACCTTGCCCGGCATGATCGAGGAGCCCGGCTCATTCTCGGGGATTTCCAGTTCGGCGAAGCCGGCGCGCGGGCCGCACGACATCAGCCGGATGTCGTTGGCGATCTTGTAGAGCGAGACCGCGAGCGTCCGCAGCGTGCCCGAGAGCTGGACCAGCGCGTCATGTGCGCCCTGCACCGTGAACTTGTTGGGCGCGGTGATGAACGGCAGCTTGGTGAGCTTGGCGATCTCCGCCGCCGAGGCCTCGGCGAAGCCGGGGGCCGCATTGATGCCGGTGCCGACGGCGGTGCCTCCCAGGGCGAGGTGGTAGACGCCCTTCAGCGCGTCCTGCAGGCGATCGAGGTCGTCCGACAGCATGCCGGCATAGCCCGACCATTCCTGGCCCAAGGTGATCGGCGTGGCGTCCTGCATGTGGGTGCGGCCGATCTTGACAATGTCGTCCCATTCCCTGGCCTTGGCGGCGATAGCGTCACGCAGCGCCGTCACCGACGGCACCAGGCGCCCGGTCACATTCACCGCCGCGGCGATGTACATGGCCGCCGGGAAGGAATCGTTGGACGACTGACTCATGTTGACGTGATCGTTGGGATGGACCGGCTTCTTGCTGCCGAGCGGCGTACCCGCGATCTGGCAGCAGCGGTTCGACATCACCTCGTTCACGTTCATGTTGAATTGCGTGCCGCTGCCGGTCATCCAGACGTGCAGCGGGAACATGTCGTGGTGCTGGCCAGCCAGGATCTCGTCGCAGACCTGCACGATCAATTTGTGCGCCGTGTCGTCGAGACGCTTGCCGTCATGGTTGGCGTTGGCTGCGGCCTTCTTCAGGATCGCATAGGCGGTGATCATCTCGCGCGGGATCAGGTCCTTGCCGATGCTGAAGTGTTCCAGCGAGCGCTGGGTCTGGGCGCCCCACAGCTTGTCGGCCGGAACGCTCACCTCACCGAGGCTGTCAGTTTCCTTGCGAACGTCTGCCACGCGACACCTCTTCCGTTTCCGGCGGCGACACTAGCACGCCCCCAGTGGCACGACCCTAGTCGTCTGCCCGCTTGCTTCGCAGCGACTTGATCGCGCCATGGTGCTTCTTGTCGTCGACGCGGCGGCGCTTGGCGGCCTTGCTGACCCGCGTCTTCTTGCGCGGCACCGGCGGCCGGGCGGCCTCCCGGACCAGGGCGACCAGACGGTCGAGCGCCTCCTCGCGGTTGCGCTTCTGGCTGCGCTGGCCTTGCGCCACCAGCACGATCACCCCATCGCGCGTCAGCCGGCGCCCGGCCAGACGTTCCAGCCTGTGGCGCACGTCGTCCGTCAGCGACGGCGAATGGCGGACGTCGAAGCGGAGCTGCACCGCGGTCGAGGTCGTGTTGACGTGCTGGCCGCCCGGTCCGGTCGACCGCACGAAACTTTCCTCGATCTCGGAGGGATCGAGGGTCAGCGCCCCCGTGACCCAGATCGGCGCGGCTTTGGCCGCCGACATTACTTTCGCCCGCGGGTTTCCTGGTAGCGCACCTCGATGCGATCCCAGATCTGGGCCTCCAGCGACACGCCGTCGAAACGGTTGATCTGCTGCAGGCCGGTCGGCGACGTGACGTTGATTTCCGTCAGGTAGTCGCCGATCACGTCGATGCCGACGAAGAGCAGCCCGAGCCGGGCGAGCTCGGGGCCGATGATCTCGCAAAGCTCGATGTCGCGCTTGGTCAAGGCGGCCTTAACAGCGACGCCGCCAACATGCATGTTGGAGCGTGCCTCGCCCGCGGCCGGCACGCGATCGATCGCGCCCACCGCCTTGCCGTCGATCAGGATGATGCGCTTGTCGCCCTTGCGGACCTCGGGAAGGTAGCGCTGGGCGATCACCGGCTCGCGGCTGCGCTGCGAGAACATCTCCAGCAGCGAATTGAAATTCTCATCGTCGGGTCGCACCCGGAACACGCCGGCACCGCCGTTGCCGAACAGCGGCTTCAGGATGATGTCCTTGTGCTCGTCGCGAAACTCCCGCAACGCGCGGGCGTCGGCGGTGATCAGCGTCGGCGGCATGACGTTGTCGAAATGCGTGACGAACAGCTTCTCCGGCGCGTTGCGCACGCTGGCCGGGTCGTTGACCACCAGTGTCTTCGGATGGATGTGCTCCAGGACATGCGTCGTCGTGATGTAGGACATGTCGAACGGCGGATCCTGGCGCAGCAGCACGACGTCGATCTTCGCGAGGTCGAGCATCTCGGCCGCGCCCAGGGTGAAGTGATTGCCCTTCTCGCGCCGGAGCTTCATCGGCTGGGCCCGCGCCAGCACCTTGCGGTCGCGGAAGATCAGGTCGGTCGGCGTGTAGTGCCACAGCGCGTAGCCGCGGCGTTCGGCCTCCAGCCCCAGGACGAACGTCGAATCGCCGTCGATGTCGATGGTCGACACATGGTCCATCTGGATGGCGACGCTGAGCTTCATTCCTTCATCCTCTCGTGAGCTGTCAGTTAAGCCCGCGGCGCAGTTCCTGCAACAGGGCGGTGGCGCGCTGGCGCAGTTCGGGATCGCCCTGGCTGCCGACCACGGCGAGGAACCGCTCGAAGGCGGTGATCGCCGCCCGACGCTTGTCGAGCCGGGTATTGAGCTGGCCCGCTTCGAACAGCAGCTCCGCCCGGTCGGGCGCGATCGCCAGCATGCGGTCGATCGACTGCGCGGCACCGGCCCAGTCCTCCCGCTTGACGAGCCGCAGGCGGACATTGTTTTCCAGCCGCAGCAGGACATCGCGG
>MEMN01000173.1:7399-7492 GCA_001767945.1 Alphaproteobacteria bacterium RIFCSPHIGHO2_12_FULL_66_14
ACCTGGCGCAGGAGTTCGCGCAGATCGGACGCGTCCCGCACGCAGCCGTCGTGGAAGGGATCGATGACGTGCCGGGCGCCGTCGATTTCGACC
>MEMN01000173.1:7517-7659 GCA_001767945.1 Alphaproteobacteria bacterium RIFCSPHIGHO2_12_FULL_66_14
CCAGGCCTTCGGCATGCCAGCCCTGGGCGCGGGCGACATGGAGATAGAGGATCGACAGCGCCACCGGCAGTCCCTTGCGGCGCTCGATCACGCGGGCGAGGTCGGCGTTCTGCAGGTCGTCGTAGGTCTCGCTGTCGCCGCG
>MEMN01000173.1:8055-8297 GCA_001767945.1 Alphaproteobacteria bacterium RIFCSPHIGHO2_12_FULL_66_14
CGACACGCGGCCGAACTGGCGGCCGCCCAGCGCATCGACCGCCACCAGGAGATCGCCGCGCGCCTTGACCTCGACGAAGACCAGCAGGTCGCCGCGCCGCGCGACGATGTCGATCTCGCCCAGCCTGGTCTTGTAGCGCCGAGCCAGGATCGAAAAGCCTGCCAGGCGCAGCCGCCACACGGCGCGCCATTCGGCGGCATGGCCGAGACGATGCGCTTTTTGCCGGGCCGCCGTGGTCACGA
>MEMN01000174.1:0-722 GCA_001767945.1 Alphaproteobacteria bacterium RIFCSPHIGHO2_12_FULL_66_14
TTCGCGGTCGGGTCCTCGGCGGTGAAGTCCCAGCACTGGTCGAGCCGGTTCCAGTTGCCGCCCGCCTCGCGCAGCAGCATCCGGTGGGGAAGCGTATTGCCGCTCACGCGCCAGAGACTGTCCGATGCGTGGAGGCGAAGGCCGGCCGCGAGCAACGCCACCAAGGCATCGTCATCGCCTGTCACCGGATCGAGAGCCGCCCGCTTCGCCTTCCCCATGGCGCCACGGTCCCCTGCAACCGCGGCAGAAACACGGCAAAGAAATGTCTGAAAGAGCGCTCAGGCTGCGCCAACAAAAAGGGACGCCCGATTTCTCGGACATCCCACTATCGAGGTGAGTTTATGCGAAAAGAAACAGTCTGGCAACGTCCGGCGCATCTCTATAGATGAGGTCCCCTTCGCATCTGAAGGGGACCGGGATGATCGCTTGCGGACTGGATTTCGGCACGTCGAACTCGGCGATCGGCGTCGCGCGCGACGGGACGGCGGTACTTGCGCCCATCGAGGCGGGCAGCACGCTGATGCCGAGCGCGGTGTTCTTCGACTACGAAACCCAAAGTCGGGAAACTAGGGGCCGGGTGCTGTTCGGCAACGAAGCCATCTCGGCCTATGTCGGGCAGACCGAAGGCCGGCTGATGCGCGCGCTCAAGTCGATCCTGGGCTCTCCCCTGATCGATGAGGAGACCAGCCTGGGAGGCCGCAAGGTGGCGCTGAGCGAAGTCG
>MEMN01000174.1:762-1092 GCA_001767945.1 Alphaproteobacteria bacterium RIFCSPHIGHO2_12_FULL_66_14
ATCGCCGACATCGGCGGCGGCACGAGCGACTTTTCCATCATCCGTGTCGGCCCGCGGCTGCGCGAGCGTGCCGATCGCAGCCCCGCCGATCGCAATCGAGACGTGCTGGCGACCGCCGGCGTGCGCGTCGGCGGCACAGACTTCGACACCGCGCTCAATCTCGCGGCGGTGATGCCGCTCCTGGGCCTCGGCACTGAGCTCGTCGAAAAGAACCTGCCGATGCCGAACGCGCTTTACCACGAACTCGCCACCTGGCCGACGATCAACTTCGCGTACACCTACAGGAACGAGCGCGAGGTCGCCGAACTTGTCTCGCTGGCCTGCGAGCCT
>MEMN01000174.1:1104-1246 GCA_001767945.1 Alphaproteobacteria bacterium RIFCSPHIGHO2_12_FULL_66_14
CGTCTTCTGGCCGTGGTGCGCCAACGGCTCGGCCATCGCCTGGCGTTCGCCGTGGAGGATGCCAAGCTCGTGCTGAGCGCCGAGGAACAGACCGATGTGCCGCTGGCCTTTCTCGAGGCAGGCCTCACGATCACGGCGACGC
>MEMN01000174.1:1268-4883 GCA_001767945.1 Alphaproteobacteria bacterium RIFCSPHIGHO2_12_FULL_66_14
GCCGGCCGTGCGCGCCGCGATCGGGCGGGCGGCACCCTCCGCGCGTCTGGCCCGCGGCTCTGACCTGCTGTCAGTCGCGCTGGGATTGACGCAGATGGCGGAGAGGATGAGCTGAGTCCTCTGGACGGGTCAGGCGCCCTGTTTGAAGATGCGGCCATGCGTATCCTGAATCTTGCCCTTTGCCTGCTCGTGTCTCTTGTCGCGGGGACTGCGCATGCCGAGCCGCAATGGCTCACCCTGCCGCTGACGCCGACGCTCCCCAAAGCCGAGGCGAGCGGGCTTGCGCCGGTGAACGGCATAAAGATCTGGTACGCCACCTTCGGCAAAGGGGATCCGGTGGTCCTGCTGCACGGCGGCCTTGCCAACTCGAATTACTGGGGCCACCAGGTACCGGTGCTGGCCGAGCGCTACCGGGTGATCGTGATGGACAGCCGCGGCCACGGCCGCAGCACGCGCGATGCGCGACCCTACGGCTACGAGCTGATGGCCTCCGACGTGCTCGGGCTGATGGATTTCCTGAAGATCCCCAAGGCCGCCGTGGTCGGCTGGAGCGACGGCGCGATCCTGGGTCTCGAGATCGCCATCCGTCATCCGGCGCGGCTCACCAAGCTCTTCGCCTTCGCCGCCAACTCCGACCCCAGCGGCGTAAAAGACATCGCCAAGAGTCCGGTGTTCACTGCCTTCATCGCCCGGGCCCGCAAGGAATACGAGGCGCTGTCGCCGACGCCGGGCCAGTATGAGTCGTTCCTGAAACAGATCGGCAAGATGTGGGCGACCCAGCCCAACTACACCGCCGCCCAGCTCAACGGCATCAGGACGCCGACCTGGATCGTCGATGCCGACCACGACGAGGCGATCAAGCGCGAGAACACCGAGTACATGGCGGCGCAAATTCCCGACTCGGGGCTCCTGATCCAGCCCGAGGTCAGCCACTTCTCGTTCCTGCAGGACCCCGTACAGTTCAACGAAAACGTGCTGCATTTCCTGGCGCGGCATTGAGCGAAATGGACGCAGCCTTTGCCGCGATCGACGCGGCCTGTTCGGCCTTCGCCGAGGAGCAGCAGATCCCCGGCCTCGTCGCGGGGATCGTGCGGGCGGGCCGGCTCGTCCATGCCACGACGGCGGGCCTGGCCGACATCGAGGCCGCGCGCCCGGTCGCGGCCGGCACCGCCTTCCGCATCGCCTCGATGACCAAGAACATGACCGCGCTCGCCATCCTGGCACTGCGCGACCAGGGCAAGCTCGCCCTCGACGCGCCGCTCGCCCAATACGTGCCGCAGTTCGCGGCGGTCGCACCGGCGACCCGCGACAGCCCGCCGGTCAGCCTGCGCCATCTGCTGACGCACGTGGCGGGCTTCGTCACCGACGATCCCTGGGGTGATCGCGTGCTCGGCATGACGCCGGCCGAGCTCGACGCGCTGATCGCCACGGGAAAACTGTTCGCGCGCCCGCCCGGCATTGCCTTCGAATACAGCAACCTCGGCTACGGGATGATCGGCCGTGCGATCACCAATGTCAGCGGCATGCCGTATCAGGCCTACATCAGACGCACGATCATCGAGCCGCTCGGCATGACGCGCACGACCTTCGATGCGATCGAGGCGTCGCGCGGCGACTACGCCTGGGGTTATCGCCTCGACGACGGCGCCTGGTCGCGCGAGCGCATCGAGCCGGACGGAGAGGTGGGCGCCATGGGCGGTCTCGCCACGACCGCGCCGGACTACGCGCGCTACATTGCGTTCCTCCTGAGCGCCTGGCCGCCGCGCGACGATCCCGAGTCGGGTCCAGTGCGGCGCTCGAGCGTGCGCGAGATGGGGCTGTGGCATGCGCCGCCACACGCCGACGATCCCGACCGTCCGTCGCCGCCCGGCGCCTACGGCTACGGCCTCAACAATGCCGCCGATGCAGAGCTCGGCCGCCGCCTGCACCATGCCGGCGGGCTGCCGGGCTACGGCTCGCATGTGCTGATGATTCCCGACAAGGGCGTCGGCGTCTTCGCCTTCGGCAACCGCACCTACGCACCGATGTCGCGACTGACGCTGCAGCTCGCCACGATCCTGTATCCGTCGCTGCCGAAGCCGAAGGTCGCGACATCTCCTTATCTCAAGCGCGCGGTCGAGGCGGTGGTGGCAGCGTATGTGGCGGGCGACATCGCGGCTGCCCAGCACGCGCTCGCGGTGAACTTCCTGCTCGACATGCCGGCGCGCCTGCGCAACGCCGAGCTCGCTTCTCTCAAGGAGAAACTGGGCGAGGGCCGTCTGGAAAAGATCGAGCCCGTCCATGCGCTGGCCGGCAGCTTCATGCTCGCCTGCGACCGGGGCCGTTTGAAGGGAACGATCGTCCTGTCGCCCGACGCCGAGCCCGGGATCCAGAAGCTGACGTTTGCCGTCGAGGAATGACTAGGCCGTCGCGGCCTTCTGCGCCGGAGCGGCGCCGAGATCATACGGCGGCTTGGCGAGTTCCTTGGGCGACAGCGTGAAGAACTCCACGCCGGTCTCGGTGATGCCCACCGAATGCTCGAACTGGGCGGAGAGCTGCTTGTCCTTGGTCACCGCGGTCCAGCCGTCGCTCAGCACCTTCACCTGCCAGGTGCCGACATTCACCATCGGCTCGACGGTGAAGAACATGCCGGGCTTCAGGATGGGGCCGGTGCCGGCTTTGCCGTAGTGCAGGATATTGGGCGCATCGTGGAAGATGCGGCCGAGGCCATGGCCGGAGAAATCGCGCACTACCGAGAGGCGCTGGGACTCGACGAAGCTCTGGATGGCGTGGCCGATGTCGCCGACCCGGCCGCCCGGCTTGGCGGCGGCGATGCCGCGCATCATCGCCTCGTGGGTGATGTCGCAGAGGCGGCGTGCCTTCACGCCGACGTCGCCGGCAAAGAACATGCGGCTGGTATCGCCGTACCAGCCGTCGAGGATCACGGTGACGTCGATGTTGACGATGTCGCCGCTCTGCAGCCGCTTGTCGCCCGGGATGCCGTGGCAGACGACGTGGTTGATCGAGGTGCAGATCGACTTGGGAAAGCCGCGGTAGTTGAGCGGGGCGGGGATCGCCTTGTGATCCAGGATGTAGTCGTGGCAGAGCTTGTCGAGCTCGCCCGTGCTGACGCCCGGCACGACGTGGGGCGTGATGAAGTCGAGCGTCTCGGCGGCCAGCCGGCCGGCGCGGCGCATGCCTTCGAAGCCCTCGGGGCCGTGAAGCTTGATGGTGCGGTCGTCTCGCCGCCAGTAGTCGTCGCTGTCGTCGACGAAGTCGCGTGGGCCGTTCATGGCCTCTATTTGGCATGCGATATGGGCGGTAACAAGACCGTGGACGCAGCTTGGTCATTTTGACCCGCTCCGCTAGGGTCCTGAAACCAAAGGATAATCACGCAAGGCTCCCATGTCCGATCCGGCTAAAGTCGTCACCGCCTGCATCCTGGTCATCGGCAACGAGATCCTGAGCGGCCGCACCCGGGACTCCAACATCCAGTACCTCGCCACCGAACTGGGTAAGCTCGGCGTCCAGGTCTGCGAATGCCGGGTCATCCCCGACATCGAGGCCACGGTCGTCGCCACCGTGAACGAGGTGCGCAGGAAGTTCGATTATGTCTTCACCACCGGCGGCATCGGC
>MEMN01000175.1:0-1079 GCA_001767945.1 Alphaproteobacteria bacterium RIFCSPHIGHO2_12_FULL_66_14
GCCGCCACGATAGCAAAATACCGCCACCAGGGAGGACACAATGCTGACATCGGGCCGCGTCGTTTTCACCGACATGGAGGAAGTCCACTACGGCAAGCCGGCCGCCGAGGCGGTTGCGGAGCTCGTGAAAGCGCGCGGCGCCGAACGCGTGTTCCTGATGGTGTCGGGCACGCTGAACCGCGAGACCGACGAGGTCGAAAAGGTGCGCCTGGCGCTGGGCAACAAGTGCGTCGGCACCTTCGATCGGATGCCGGCGCACTCACCGCGCTCGGCCATCGTCGCCGCAACCGGCCAGGCTCACGAGGCGCGCGCCGATCTCATTGTCACCCTGGGCGGCGGCTCGATCACCGACGGCGCCAAGGCGGTCCAGCTCTGCCTCGCCAACGATGTCCGCACCGTCGAGGAGATGGACAGGATCCGCGCCACCGACGTGAAGCCGCCGACAGTGCGCCAGATCTCCATTCCCACGACGCTGTCGGCCGGCGAGTTCTCCGGCATCGCCGGCGTCACCAACGAGGCGACCAGGGTGAAGGAGTTGTTCCGCCATCCGCTCACCATTCCGCAGGCCGTGATCCTCGATCCCGAGGTGACACGACATACGCCGATGTGGCTGTTTCTCTCGACCGGAATCCGCGCCGTCGACCATTGCGTCGAAGGCGTGTGCTCCAGCGAGTCGACCGAATTCACCAACGCCTCGGGCCTTCATGGCCTCTCCCTGCTGGCGCGCGGCCTGCCCCGGGTGAAGGCCGACCCGACCGACATGAAGGCCAGGCTCGACTGTCAGATCGGCTCACGGCTCTCGATGGGCGGCCTCGCGGCCGGCGTGCCGATGGGGGCAAGCCACGGCATCGGCTACGTGCTGGGCGCGGTGTTCGACGTGCCGCACGGCCACACCTCGTGCATCATGCTGCCCTCGGTCATGCGCTGGAACAAATCGGCCAATGCCGACAGCCAGGCGCTGATCGCCAACGCCATGGGCCATCCCGGCAAGGATGCCGGCGACGTGCTCGACCAGTTCATCCGCGGTCTCGGCATGCCGCGCAGCCTTTCCGAAGTGAAGATCGGCAAGGAGCATTTCG
>MEMN01000175.1:1140-5876 GCA_001767945.1 Alphaproteobacteria bacterium RIFCSPHIGHO2_12_FULL_66_14
GGGGCCGGCGCAGGTGAAAGAAATATTGGAACTGGCCGCCTAGATTCGCCCCTTCCGCTTGGCCACCGATTCGGCGAGCAAGCAGAGGATTTCCCACATCATGGTGACGCCGACCAAGGCGGTATTGCCGCTCATGTCGAAAGGCGGCGAGACCTCGACGACGTCGCCACCCACCACGTCCAGCCCGCGCAGGCCGCGCAGCATGCGCTGCGCCTCGTGCGGCGTATAACCGCCGATCTCGGGCGTGCCGGTGCCCGGCGCGAAGGCGGGATCGAGGCCGTCGACATCGAAGCTGACATAGGCAGGCCCGGTGCCGATCACGCGGCGGGCCTCGGCGATCACTTTCTCAACGCCGAGGTCGAAATATTCCTCGATAGTGATCACCCGCATGCCCTGGTCGACCGCCCACTGGTTGTCGTCACGCTTGTAGAGCGAGCCGCGGATACCGATCTGGACCACGCGCTTGGGGTCGAGCAGCCCCTCCTCGACGGCGCGGCGGAACGGCGTGCCATGTGTGTATTTGTAGCCGCCGAAATAGGTGTCCCAGGTATCGCTGTGGGCGTCGAAATGCACCATGCCGAGCGGTCGCGCCTTGTCGGCGATGGCGCGCATGATCGGCAGCGTCACGAGATGATCGCCGCCGGCCGACAGCGGCACGGTGCCGGCGGCATGGATCTTGGCGAAGTGCTTTTCGATCCGCTCCAGCGAATCGTCGAGGCTGGCGGGATTGACCGGCGCGTCACCGAGATCGCCGCACTTGGCCAGTTCGTAGGGTGCCACACCCGTCACGTGATGGACCCGGCGCATCATGGTGGAAAGATCGCGCATCTGGCGCGGGCCGTGGCGGGCGCCGGGGCGGTTGGTGGTGCCGCCGTCCCACGGCACGCCGACCATGCCGATCTCGACCTCGGCCGGATCGCGGAACAGCGGCAGGCGCATGAAGGTGGCGACATCGCCGAAGCGCGGCACCACCGTGCCGGAAACCGGCTGCGGGAAGTTCTTCGGGTCGGTCATTTCGCCTGCAACAGCGCCTTGCGCGCCATGACGAACTCCTCGACGGCGGCCACGAAGCGGTCGCCCTCAGCCTCGCCAATCATGATGTTGAGCGCCACGAAGCCGCGCCGCGCGATCCAGACGCCGGCGGCCATCATGTCGAAGAAGAACAGCTCCTTGGCGTCCTGGCTGCCCGCTGCGATGTCGGCCGCGGTCCTGATCGGCCGCGACGTGGCATGCGCCGTCATCATCGAGCCGATGCCGGAAAACTGGAACGCCACCTTGTTCTTGGCGCAGATCGCGTTCAGCCGCTCGCGGATCTTCTCGCCGCGGGCATTGAGCTCCGCCGCCACCGCGGGCGTGTAGACCTCGCCATAGCCCGCGACGCCGGCTGCCATGGTGAGCGCGTTGTTGTTGAAGGTGCCGGCGTGCGGCAGGTGGTCGGGCTTGGTCGGGTCGAACAGCTCCATGATGTCGCGGCGGCCGCCGAAGGCGCCGAACGACATGCCGCCGCCGATATATTTGCCCAAGGTCGTCATGTCGGGAATGACGCCGTGCTTCTCCTGCAGGCCACCCGGCGCCAGGCGCGAAGTCATGACCTCGTCGAAGATCATCGTGATGCCCCGGGCCTTGGTCTCCTCGCGCACCATCTTCAGGAACCCGACGTCGCCCGGCAGGCAGCCGTGGCTGCCCTGCATCGGCTCGAGCAGGACGGCGAACAATTCCTCGCCATGCTTGGCCAGCAGCGCGCGCGTCCCCTCGATGTCGTTGTAGGGCGCCACGACATAGTCGTAGGGGATGTTCACCGGGCTGCCGCCGCTCACGAAATAGAGCACGCCGCCGTGATAGCCGCCGTGGAACACCATGACCCTGGTGGCCTTGGTCCGTCCCTTGCGCTGGGCGAAGACGCGGGCGCCGGCCAGCGCCATCACGTTGCCCTCGGTGCCCGAGTTGGTGAAGCGCACCAGGTCGATCGAGGGCATGCGGTCGGCGACCAGCTTGGCGAGCTTGGCCTCGTTGGCGTTGCGGCCGCCGTAGTTCCAGCCGTGGTTCAGCGCGCGATCGACGGCGGCGCGGATCACCGGATGCGAGTGGCCGTAGATGCCGGCGGTGTATTCGCCCAGCACGTCGATATATTCGTGGCCGTCGGCATCCCACAGGCGGCAGCCCTCGCCGCGCACGACGGTGAGCGGAAACGGCGAATTGTGCAGCGTGGTGCGGGTGTTGCCGCCCGGCATCGCCTCGCAGGCCTCGTGATGGCGGCCGAGGCTCTTGGGATTGCGGTCGGCATAGGCCTGGCGCGCCTCGACGAGCGCGGACTGCAGGTCCGAATTGACCAGGGCTTGATCGGGCACGTCACTCTCCTCGCGTTATGGCGAGAGTATCACACCACGTTCAGCTCCCGGATAGGCCGGCCTGCGGATAGGCGTTCAAAACCGAAGGGACCGAGATCGATCGTGCGATAGCTGCCATGCACGATCAGCTCGGCAACGGCGCGGCCGACCGCCGGCGACTGCTGGATGCCATGGCCGGAGAAGCCGGTGGCGAAGATCAGGCTCTCGAGTTCCGGGTGGCGGCCGACGATGCCGTTCTGGTCGAAGGTATTGTATTCGTAGTAACCCGCCCAGGCGTTCACCACCTTGGCCGCCTCGAAGGCCGGTACGCGCGCCGCCAGCGCCGGCCAGACCATGTCGTCCCATTCCTGATGCTGGACCTCGAGCGGCGGCTCGGCCGGATCGTTGCCGTTGGCGGGCGTCGTACCTGCGAGGTAGTAGCGGCCCTCGGGCCGGAACCACACACCCGAAGGGTCGATGGTGAGTGGCGTGAGACCTGGCGGCCCTCTTTCTTGTGATGGACGGACATCGAACACGAACACCGAGCGCCGCCTGGGCTCGACCGGCAGCGCGATCCCCGCCGTCGCCGCCACCTGCCCTGACCATGGTCCCGCCGCCAGCACGACAGTACCGGCCGCGATCCTGCGCCCCGAGCGCAGGGTGACGGCAGTGGGGGCCAGTTCCATCACTTCGTCGGCGATGTACTCGGCCCCAAGCTCGCGCGCTTTGCCACGAAAGCCTTGCATCAGCGCCGGACCGTCGAACCACCCCTCGTTGGCAGTGCCGTGCGAGGCGAGCGTGATCCTATCGGTCGAAATCCACGGGAAGCGCGTCGCGATCGCCGCCGGCTCGAGCAGCTCGACTGAACAATCCTCGCCGCGCTGGACCGCGTGGTTGGCGCGCAACACGGCCTCGCCTGCCCGCGACGCCAGGAACAGATAGCCCGGTTCCTTCAACCCAAGATCGACGCCCAGCAAATCCCGTGCCTGCCGCAAAAAGCCGATTCCGTAGCGCGACAGATGGATATTGAGCGGCGTCGAGAACTGCTGGCGGATCGAACTCGCCGAAAGTGCCGAGGAGGCGCGCGCATAGGTCGGATCGCGCTCGATCACCGCGACGCCGCCGACGAAGTTGGGGTCGCCCTTGAGGTGATACGCGATGGACGAGCCCATCGCTCCGCCGCCCACGATGACGACGTCGAACCCATCGGTTGGAACCTCACAAACCATGGGCTACGCTGCGCTCCGGGTGGGCTGCCAGGGCCGCGCGTACCGAGTCAGCGACCGGCGGACAAGGGGGTACAAATGGACAGTCTCGTGCGTGCCGTCAATGCAATCGATTGGATCAACCGGTGCGTCGGGCGCGCCGTGGCCTGGCTCACATTGGCCACCGTGCTGATCTGTGCTGCCGTCGTTCTCCTGCGCTACTCCGCAGGAATAGGCTTCGTATGGATGCAGGAACTCTACATCTGGACGCATGCGATGACCTTCCTGCTCGCGGCGGGATTCGCCTATCTCCTCAATGCCCATGTAAGGGTCGACATTTTCTACGCCAGGATGGGACGACGCGGCAAAGCCTGGGTCGATCTTTTCGGCGTGATCTTCCTGCTGATGCCATGGCTCGTCCTGCTCGGATGGACGTCGTGGACCTACGTCTCCTACTCTTGGCAGACTGGCGAGATATCGGTCCAGAACAACGGCATGCCCGCGATGTATGTTCTCAAGTCGACAATACTCGGCTTCGTCGCCCTGCTGGGGCTTCAGGGGCTGGCGTGGGCCGGCCGCAGCATACTGGTGCTCGGCGGCCGGGAACCTCCGTCGAACGAGACCCTGACCGGACCTCTGGGCTGAGGCGACCGCAATGTCCACGGTCCTGATCGGCGAGATCCTCGCCGTTGCCCTCTTCGTAGTCGCCACATTCGGCGTTCTGCTCGGCTTCCCGATCGCCTTCAGCCTGGCAGGTTTCTCGCTCTTCTTCGCCGCCCTGGGCTGGGCGCTCGGCGCCTTCGACCCCATCATCCTCACCAGCCTGCCGTCGCGCTATTTCGGCCTGATGACCAATGAGGTGTTGGTGGCGGTGCCGCTGTTCATCTTCATGGGCGCGATCCTCGAACGCTCGAAGATCGCCGAAGCACTGCTCGAAACCATGGGCCAGATGTTCGGTACGATGCGCGGAGGCCTCGCGATCTCGGTAGTGATCGTGGGCGCCCTGCTGGCGGCGTCGACCGGCGTGGTGGGCGCCACCGTCGTCACCATGGGGCTCTTGAGCCTGCCGGCAATGATGCGCGCCGGGTATGATCCCAAACTCGCGACCGGAGTCATTTGCGCCTCGGGAACCCTCGGCCAGATCATTCCGCCCTCGGTTATCCTGATCTTCATTGGCGATCTGTTGATGGGCGCCAACCAACTC
>MEMN01000175.1:5891-12976 GCA_001767945.1 Alphaproteobacteria bacterium RIFCSPHIGHO2_12_FULL_66_14
GGGAAGCCGCTCGAACCGGTGTCGGTTGGCGACCTCTTCGCCGGTGCCTTTCTGCCGGGCCTCGGGCTCGTCGTACTCTACATCCTCTACATTCTCTTCCTCGCCGTCGTGCGCCCGTCGAGCTGCCCGGCTTTGGTGATGGACGCCAAGGAACGCGCTTCGCTCGGCCGCCGCTTCGTTCGCGCTCTGATCCCGCCGCTGCTGCTGATCGTGGCGGTGCTGGGGTCGATCCTGAGCGGTATCGCCACGCCGACCGAGGCGGCCTCGATCGGCGCGATCGGTTCGATGGTGCTGGCCGGGTTCAATCGTGCCTTCTCCTGGGACATGCTGCTGGGTGCCATGCGCAACACTGCGGTGATCAGCGCCCTGGTGTTCGGAATCGTGCTCGGCGTGTCGGTTTTCTCGCTGGCTTTTCGCGGGTTGGGCGGTGAACACCTGGTCGAGCAGCTGCTGGTCAACGTCCCGGGCGGCAGCTTCGGCGCGGTGATGTCGGTGATGGTGGTGATGTTCGTGTTGGGCTTCTTCATGGACACCATCGAGATCGTCCTGATCGTGGTGCCCATCACGGCGCCCGTCATCATCGCCATGGGCATCAGTCCGGTCTGGCTGGGGGTGATGATCGGCGTCAATCTGCAGACCGCCTTCCTCACGCCGCCGGTCGGCTTCGCGCTGTTCTACATGCGCGCCGTGGCGCCGGCCTCGATCACCACGGTCGACATCTACCGCGGCATCATCCCGTTTGTCGGGCTGCAACTGGCGGCCATCGCCCTGCTGTGGCTGGCCCCCCAGACCGCGACCTGGCTGCCGAAGGTTGTCTTCCCCGACCCGGTTGCCATTGTCGGCAGCCAGCAGCCCAGATCGGTGTTCGACGACATCATGCAGGGTAAACCAACTGGCACGCCCGCCCCTTCCGGCTCACCGCTCGACCAGCTTCTCAATCAGCCTCCGGCTGCCGCTCCAGCCGGCGACCCGGTCCTCGACCGGTTGATGAAAGGGAACTAGCCGGCCCGGCATGCAAAGGGGCCGGCGTTGCCGCCGGCCCCCTCGTCGATGCGGGACGACTTCGATGGTCGGCCTCAGCTGAACTTGAACCCGATCAGTCGCGCGTTCAGATATTCCTGAAGGCCGATGCGGGTCCAGGCCATCTGTTCGCGCTGGAACTTATAGTACGAGTCCAGCGTCTTCTTGGTCAGCGCATCTCCCGAATCGCGCAGTTCTTTCATCAATTCGCCAACGGCGTTGCCGTAGGCCTTGATGAATTCGTCCGGAAGCTTCTTGAGCTGCACGTTGTGCTGCTTGATCAGAACCTCGAGAGCGCCCGCGTTGCTGGCGTCGTTCTCGGCCGTGAGCTGGCTATGCTCGTCACCGCAGCCCCAGGTAAAGATCTGCTGGACGTCCTTGGGCAACGCGTCGAACTTGGCCTTGTTGACTGTGATCTCGTTCAGCGTCGCCGGCTCGTGCATCCCGGGCCAGTAGTAGTATTTCGCGACCTTGTAGAAGCCGGCCGCGAGATCCTGCCATGGCCCGACCCATTCGGTGGCGTCGATGGCACCGGACTGCATGGCACCGAAGATTTCGCCAACCGGCAGGTTGACGATGGTGGCGCCGAGCTTGCGCAACGCCTCACCGCCCAGGCCCGGGATACGCATCTTGAGGCCCTTGAAGTCGGCCGAGGACTTGATCTCCTTGTTGAACCATCCGGCCATCTGCACGCTGGTCGATCCGGCATGGAAGCCCTTCAGGCCGAACTTGCCATAGATCTCGTCCCACAACGCCTGCCCGCCGCCGTAGCGCAGCCATGCCACCGACTCGGCATTGGTCATGCCGAACGGAACCGTGGTGAATAGGCTCAGCACCTTGGACTTGTTCTGCCAGTAGTAGGGCGTCGAGTGCATGCAGTCGGCGGTGCCGCGCTGAACGGCATCGAACGCCTCGAACGCCGGCACCAGCTCGCCGGCGGCAAACACCTTGATCGTGAGCCGCCCACCGGTCGCCGCTTCGATTTTCTCGGCGAAGCGCACCGCCGCGACACCGCCGCCCGGAAACATCTTCGGCCAGCTCGTGACCATGCGCCATTCCTGCCGGCCCTGCGAGATCGCGGGAGCCGCCATCGTCGTCATCGCAGCGGTCACGGCAACCCCACCGACCGCCGCCTTCGTGAATTTACGTCTTTGAATTTTGGTCATCGTTCGCGTCTCCCAACTGTGAAGTCCCTGATTCACGCGGAGCAGTACGCTACACTTTGCTCTACTGTTTCGATTCACGCACCCGGGCGGAATGGTGAATGCTACAGACCGGGTCCCGGACTTGTCAAAGCAGCACGCCATGACCGCCACGGTGCCGTGGCATCGACATTGACATGTGGAAATACCCCTCGTGTACTCTACCTGCTGTTGTCGGCCGGCGGAGACCAGGCAAGGGGAGGTTCCATGGCGAAGGCAATTCGGCAAATCATGCCACCGCAGAAGACGCACAGGAAAAGCGTCCGTGGCCGCAAATACGACGTCCTGCGCGATGTACCGGACATCCGCGACAGGATCTACGAACCCACCCTCAACGCCTTGCCGGCCAGTCTGGCGCCGCCACGCGACCTCGAAATCCTGAACCAGGGAGAAGAAGGCGCGTGCACCGGCTTCGCCCTGGCCGCGGTCATAAATCTTCTGCTCCATGACGCCGCGGGACGCTCGAAGCAGGCGAGCACGGGACGCCGGCGGGTCAGTCCGCACATGCTCTACCGCATGGCCCGGCGTCACGACGAGTGGCCCGGCGACAAGTACGACGGCTCGAGCCTTCGCGGCGCATTGCGCGGCTTCTACAATGCCGGCGCCTGCCGCGCCGACCTGTGGCGAACGGGCAAGCAGCCCGACCTCACGCTCGAGGCCGCGAAGGATGCACGCCAGACGGCGCTCGGCGCCTACTATCGCCTGCGTCCCAGTCTCCCCGACTACCATGCCGCGATCAGCGAGACCGGCGTCGTCTATGCATCAGCGGCGGTCCATGCCGGGTGGGACGAACCGGCCAAGGGCCGCATCGACCCGAAGGTCGGCGCCCAGCTTCATGCCTTCGCCATCGTCGGCTACGATGCCGAGGGCTTCTGGGTCCAGAACTCGTGGGGCAGGCGCTGGGGCGCCCGCGGCCTGGCGCACTGGTCATACAGGGATTGGGCCGCGAACATCGAGGACGCCTGGGTGTTGCAGCTCGCGGTGCCTGCGCCGACGGCCTTCGGCCTCGGCGTCAAGCGCGACCGGACGACGGCCGCGACGGAGCTTTCCGGCGCCAAGCGCGCCGCCCCTCCCCGCCAGGACATCGCCGGTCATTTCGTTCATGTCCAGAACGGGAACTTCTCGGCGACGCAGCCCTACTGGAGCACCGAAAAGGATGTCGCGGAGACGGCCACCCTCCTCGGGGCTTCGGACAAATACGAGCATTTGGCGTTTTACGCCCATGGCGGGTTGAACACGCCGGAGGAGGCGGCCATCCGCACCTCGGCGATGACCGAGGTGTTCACGGCGAACGGCATCTATCCCTACAGCGTCTTCTACGACACCGGCCTGCTGGAGACGCTCAAGGATGTCATCACCGGACGCGGAGCCGCGATCACCGAGCGCACCGGCGGCCTGCTCGATCTCACCGACGAACTCATCGAGAAGGCGATCGGCGGAGTCGGCACCAAGCTGTGGCGGGAAATGAAGGCCGACGCGGAACTTCCGTTCAGGCCGGGCCGTGACGGCGAGAAGGCCTTGCTGCTCTTTGCCGAAAAGCTGGCGGGAAAGAAGCTGCCGATCCATCTGGTCGGCCACTCGACCGGCGCGATCCTGATCGGCCACCTGCTCGACGCCCTCGATCGGGTCGCGCCCGGCATGATGGTCGCAAGTTGCTCGCTGATGGCACCGGCCTGCACGATCGACTTCTACAAGGAGAAGCTGAGATCCCGTCTCGGCACCGGCGCCCCCGCGCCCGCGAATCTGGGCAAGCTCACGGTCTACTGCCTCGATGACAAGGCCGAGCAGGCCGACCAGGTGACGCCCGCCTACAACAAGTCGCTGCTTTACCTGGTCTCGAATGCCTTCGAACCGAGGTCGCCCAAGCCACCGATGCCGTTGCTCGGCATGGCGAATTTCCACAAGGCAATCGCGGGCGATCCCCTGAAGATCTGGTACGCCAACGGGGATGGTGCGCCGTCCAGGAGCGCTACGCATGGCGGCTTCGACAACGACCCAGACACGATGAACGACGTTCTGCGGACGATCCTCGGCAAGAAGCCCGGCCGGCCGTTCTCGCAGCAGGACCTCGACTTCTAAGGTTCCCGATCGCCGCCGGCGCGTCTCCTCATCGCCGGCGCCAGGCCTGCAGGCGGGCGAACAGGAAGCGGTCGGCCACGAGGTGCAGCGCCTTGACGGCGGCCGAGGTCGCCACGATCACGACGCAGAGTGCCGCGGCGGCAGCGGTCGTGCCCGCCTCCTCGATGTTCACCGCCGCCACCGAGGCGAGCTTGGTGTCGGGGGCGTAGAGGAAGATCACCGACGACACCGTCGTCATGGCGTTGACGAACAGGTAGATCGCGATGTCGAGGATGGCGGGCAGGCAGATCGGCGCCGTCACGCGGGCGAAGGTGCGCCAGATCGGCACCTTGAGCGAGGCCGACACCGCCTCGAACTCGGGATCGATCTGCTTCAGCGCCGTCGTCGCCGTGAGGTGACCCACCGTGTAGAAATGCGCCACCGTGTTGATCACCAGGATCGCCATGGTGGCGTAGAGAAAGTTGAGCGGATTGCCGGCTGCGTTGAAGAAGAAGATGTAGCCCAGCCCCAGCACGATGCCGGGCACCGCCATCGGCAGGAAGGCGAGCAGCTGGACGGCGCTGCGCATCGCGCCGAAGCCGCTGGTCTTCTCGTTCAGCCAGGCGCCGGTGAACATCAGCGCCGTGCCGAAGATCGCCGCTCCCGCGGCCATGCGCAGCGAATTGAAGTAGGAGTCCCAGCCGTTGGCGTCGAAGGTGGCGAAGTCGTAGTTCGCCCAGGTCAGGCTCAGATTGTAGGGCCAGTATTTTATCAGCGACCCCCACACTGCCATGCCGAGGATGGCCAGGATGCCCATCGACACGACCGTGCAGAACAGCGTGAAGGCGATGTCGCGGCCGGGCTTGGGCCGCGGGATCAGCGGCACGGCGCGCGCCGTCAGGAGCGCCACCTGCTTCCTCTGCACCAGCCGGTCGACGACGAAGGCCAATGCCGCCGGCGCCAGCAGCACCATGCCGACCACGGCGCCCATCGAGAAGTTCTGCTGGCCGATCACCTGCTTGTAGACGTCGGTCGCCAGCACGTTGAAATTGCCGCCGATCACCTTGGCGATGCCGAAGTCGGTGATCACCAGGGTGAACACCACCAGGGCGGCGCTGATCAGGCCGTATTTCGCGCCGGGCAGGGTCACGGTGAAGAAGACGCGGAGCTTCGACGCACCCAGCGCATCGGCCGCCTCGTAGAGCCTGGCGTCGGCGGTGGCGAGCGCCGTCACCAGGATCAGCGTGGCGTGCGGAAAGCAGTAGAAGACCTGGGCGATCACGATGCCGTCGAAACCGTAGATCGAGCCGCCGCCCAGCAGCGCCTTGAAGAAGCCCTGGGTGCCGAAGAGATAGACCAGCGCCAGGCCGGGCAGCAGCGAGGGTGCGAAGATCGGGATCAGCGAGATCCCCTGGAACAGCCACTTGCCCGGCAGGCAGGTGCGGGTCAGCGCATAGGCGTAGAGGAAGGCGAGCGGCACCACGATCGCCGTCGAGACCGTGGCGACGTGGAAGCTGTTCAGCGCCGAAGCGAACAGCGCCGGCGTCGAGAAGTAGGCGACGTAGTTCGCGAGGCCAACGAACTGGCCGTCGCGGTTCTCGAAGCCCTTGGCCAGCAGCGCCCACAAGGGCAGGCCGACGATCAGCAGCAGCAGGCCCGCCAGCGCCACGATGCCGGCGCGCATCAACAGGTCGTCGCGCGACAGGTTGATGCGCAGGCCGATCTTCGCCGTGGGGCCGGCCAGGCTCACGCGGCGTAGACTCTCAGCCGGTCGGGCGGCAGCGCGATGTCGAGCCGGCTGCCGGTGTCGACGCCGAGATCGCGGATCAGGTTGCTGGAAAAGTCCGCGGTCAGGCTGACGTCGGCGGCGTCCCGCACCTTGAGCGTGGCACGGCAGAAGGCGCCGACGAAATCCAGTTCGGCGACGTCGACGGCGACGCGGTTGGCGGCGTCGGCCGGCAGGTCGCGCACGCGGACGTCCTCGGGCCGGATGCTGAGACGCACCCTGGTGCCGACGGCGAGGCCGTCCTGGGCCGGACAGGCGAAGGCGACGCCCGCCACCCGCACCCGGTCGGCCGCCTCGAGCGTGCCGGCGAGAAAATTCATCGAGCCCACGAAATCGGCCACGAACGCCGTCGCCGGCCGCCGGTAGATCTCTTGCGGCGTGCCGACCTGCTCGATCGCGCCGTGATTCATCACCACGATGCGGTCGGCCATGGTGAGCGCCTCCTCCTGGTCGTGCGTCACCATGATGGTGGTGACACCGAGCCTGCGCTGCAGCGCCTTGATCTCGTGGCGCAGGCGCAGGCGCACGCGGGCGTCGAGTGCCGACAACGGCTCGTCGAGCAGCAGCAGGCCGGGCGAGGTCGCGAGTGCGCGGGCCAGCGCCACGCGCTGCTGCTGGCCGCCAGAGAGCTGGGCGGGATATTTCGGCCCCGAATCGGGCAGGCCGACCATCGCCAGAAGTTCGTCGACGCGCCGGGCGATCGCCGCGCGGGCCTGACGCCGGCTCACCAGCCCGTAGCCGACGTTGTCGGCCACCGTCAGGTTGGGAAACAGCGCGTAGGACTGGAAGACGATGCCGAAGTCGCGCTGGGCCGGCGGCAGCGCCGACACGTCCCGGCCCTTCTGGCGGATCGTGCCCGAGGTCTGCGGGTCGAGGCCGGCGATGGCGCGCAGCAGGGTGGTCTTGCCGCAGCCCGACGGTCCCAGGAAGCAGACGAACTCGCCCTCGGCGATATCGAGCGAGATATCGCCGAGCGCCGTGAAGTCGCCGAACCGCTTGGAGAGGTCGCGGACTTCGAG
>MEMN01000175.1:12987-15895 GCA_001767945.1 Alphaproteobacteria bacterium RIFCSPHIGHO2_12_FULL_66_14
CTTCTTCTTCGGAGCCGACTTGCCGTCGTAGCGCTTGGTCCACTCGGCCAGGATGCGTTCGCGGTTCTTGGCCATCCATTCCATGTTGTTCTTGATCATCGCCGGCTCGACGTTGACCGGATAGTTCACCGGCGCGGCCTTGACGCCCGGCAGGGCGACGACGGCGTAGGACTTGGCGTAGAGCTCGTTGGCCTTCTGGCTGACGGCCCAGTCGGCGAGCTTCTTGGCCGCCGCCAGGTTCTTGGTACCCTTCATGATCGCCGTCGCCTCGAGCTCCCAGCCCAGGCCTTCCTTGGGCACGATCAGGTCGATCGGCGCGCCCTTGGTCTTCTCCGAGGCGCCGCGCATGTCGAGGCCGATACCGATCAGCCGCTCGCCCTTGGCGGCCTGCACGCAGGGCGCGGAGCCCGAGTGGATGTACTGTGCGATGTTCTGGTGCAGCGCATCCATGTACTTCCAGCCTGCGTCCTCGCCCATGATCTGCAGCCAGGCGGCGACCGTGAGATAGCCCGTGCCCGACGAGGCCGGGTTCGGCATCACGATCGAATCCTTGTAGGCGGGCTTGATCAGGTCGGCCCAGCTCGCCGGCACCGGCTTGTTGCCCTTCTTGCCCTCGGCGGTGTTGAAGCAGACCAGCGAGAGATAGGCGTCCATGCCGACCCAGGTCTCGGGGCTCTTGCCGCTCTTGAACATCGGCTTCAGCTTGTCGGCGCCGACCGGCGTGTAGGGCTCCAGCATGCCCATGGTGGCAAACAGCGCCGTGCTCGAGGCGGCGAGGCCCCAGATGATGTCGGCGCGGGGATTGTCCTTCTCGGCGATCAGCTTGGCCGTCACCACGCCGGTCGAATCGCGCACCCAGGCGATCTCGATGGTGGGATTGTCGGCCTCGAAGGCCTTCTTGAACGGGTCGAGCTGGTCGTTTTCCAGCGCCGTGTACACGGTGAGCTTGGTCTTCTGCGCGAACGCCGGCACGCTGAGGCCGACGGCCGCCAGCGCGGCGAGGCTCGCCATCGTGGCGCGCCGCATGAAAGTGCGATTGGTCATTCTGTCCCCCTGTCGAAAGCCCTACTGTCGAAAGCCCTGCGGGCTCCTGCGCTACAGGCCCGCCGTGACACCTCCGTGACAGCGGCCGGCCTCATCCCCATTCACAAAACCTTAACATGCGGCCGAGGCCGGACAAGCGCCGTCAGCGGCCTTCGGCCAGTTTCTCCGCCACCGCGCCCAGCCAGCGCCGCACCACCTTTTCTTCCTCCTTGCCGGCCAGTCCGCGGAGCTGGTCCTCGACCTCCATGACCCGGGCCCGGCAGCGCTTGAGCAGCACCTGGCCCTTGGCTGTCGCGGTGAGCCGCAGCACCCGGCCGTGCACGGCGTGGGCCGTTTTCTCGATCGCCCCTCCGCGCACCAGGTTGCGCACGATCACGTTGATGGTCTGCGGCGTCAGGAAGGTGAGCCGCGCAAGATCCGCGCCGGACACGCCGGGATAGGCCGCGATCATGGTCAGCACCGCGAACTGCGCCGGCGTGGCGTCGAGGTCGGCCAGCGCCCGCTCCATGGCCGCCCGCACCGCCACGTTGGCCTGGCGCACCAGATAGCCCAGGTGCCCCTCCGGCCCGCGCTTGCCCTCGCCCGGCCGCGGGATGGCCGGCTCCGGCGGCTTTCGCCCCTTGTGAGACATATCAGCCTTCTTATATGTTGCCAGATATCGAATATAGAGGAGCCGGAGCCATGAACCCAGAGCTTGCCGCACTCGTGCGCCGCCACGTCGAGGCCGAGAACGCCCAGAACCTGGAAGCGACGCTCGCGACGCTGCACCCGGAGTGCCGCTTCGAGGACCACGCAACCGGCCAAGTCTGGCACGGCCGCGACGGCGCCGCCGCGCACTACCGGCAATGGTGGACCACTTTCGACGTCACGGTAAAGCGCGACCCGGGGCAGATCGCCGCCTGGACCGACGACGACGGCTATATTGGCGAGGCGACCTGGCGTGGTCACCATGTCGGCCCCTTCCTCGGCATCGCGCCGACAAAGCGGCCGGTCGTCATTCCCTTCGTCGTGGTGCTGGGTTTCAAGGATGGGCTGATGCTGAGCGAGGGCTTCCACTACGACCTCGCCTCGCTCCTGCGCCAGATCGGCGACGAGCCGATCCGGGCCTTGAGCGGCCTGGCATATCGCGCGGCGGCTTGATCCTGCAGGCGGCGCCTCTCGTTTCCTGCGATTCCTGCTAATGAACTTCGATGGACATCGCCGCACAGCGGGACCTCGCCCGCTTCCTCGCTTCCCTCCGCGGCGACGGCCGCCAGCAGAGCGGCCTCGATCCCAGGCTCGTGCCACCCGACAAGGCCACCGCCTACAAGGTCGCCGGCATGGTCGCCGAGGAGTTGGGCTGGCCGGTGCTGGGCTGGAAGATCGCGGCCTTCAAGGCGGAGCTGCAGCGGGAGCTGCGCACCGACTCGCCGATCTACGGCCGCACCTTCTTCGTGAAGGAAACGCCCGTCACCGTCGTGCATGCCAAGCTCGCGAGCCCGATTCCCGAGGTCGAGTACCAGGCCAGGCTCGGCGCCGACCTGCCGCTGCGCGGCAAGCCCTACTCTGTCGACGAGGTGACCGAAGCCGTGGCCTCGCTGCACCCCGGCCTCGAACTGGCGGAGTGCCGCTTCATCCACGACGCGGCCTTCCCGCCGCTGCCCGCCATCCTGGCCGACGGCGCGGGCTCCGGCACGATCATCTACGGGCCCGCGATCGCCGACTGGAAGACACGCGATATCGCGGACCAGGAGGTGACGCTCACGTCCAACGGCCGCCTGCGCCGCCAGGGCACGGCGGCGGCGGCGCTCGATCATCCGATGGCGCCGCTCACCTGGCTCGCCAACGAACTCTCGCGCACCGGCGTCGGGCTGAAGGCCGGGCA
>MEMN01000175.1:15905-19635 GCA_001767945.1 Alphaproteobacteria bacterium RIFCSPHIGHO2_12_FULL_66_14
ACCGGTACCCTCACCGGCATGCTGGCGCCCAAGCCGGGCGAGACCTACGTCGCCGACTTCGGGCCGTTCGGCAGCGTGACGGTGACGTTCGACTAGCGCGAAAACACCATCGCCCGGTCCTTCACCGAGCCATAGCGCAGGCTCAGGAGGTCGAGGGCGTAGTTCTGGTAGAGCTTCCACGGACGCTTGCTGCCCTGCTTGGGCTGGTGCGCCAGCGCGCGCTGGATGTAGCCCGAGGAGAAGTTGACCCACGGCTCCTCGGTCAGCGTCGGATCGTCGTTGCGCGGCGTCGCCTGCCTGAACCCCTTGCGGTCCATGTGGTTCAGCAGCCGGCAGACATACTCGCAGACGAGATCGGCCTTCAGCGTCCACGAGGCATTGGTGTAGCCGAACACCGAGGCGAGGTTGGGCACATCGGAATACATCATGCCCTTGTAGATCATGGTCTTGGGCGGCTCGACGGGCTTGCCGTCCACCACGAACCTGGCGCCGCCGAACGGCTGCAGCACCAGCCCCGTCGCCATCACCACGATGTCGGCCTCGAGTACGGCGCCCGACTTCAGCTTGATCCCCGTCTCCGTGAAGGTCTCGATCTGGTCGGTGACCACCGACACTTTCTTCCGGCGGATGGCGCGGAACAGGTCGGCGTCGGGCACCAGGCAAAGCCGCTGGTCCCACGGGTTGTAGCGCGGCGTGAAGTGGGTATCGACGTCGTAGTCCGGCCCCAGCATCTGGCGCACGCCGCCCAGGATCAAACTCTTCACCTTGTCCGGCTTGCGCTTGCACATCTGGTAGAAATACATGCCGAGCAGCACGTTCTTCCAACGGGTGAGCATGTAGGCGAGCTTGAGCGGCAGGCGACGCCGAAGCTTGTTGGCAATCGGATCCTGCGCCGGCCGCGCCACCACATAGGTCGGCGAGCGCTGCAGCATGGTGACGTGCGCCGCGGTCTCCGCCATCGCCGGCACGACGGTGACGGCGGTGGCGCCGCTGCCGATCACCACGACCTTCTTGCCCGCATAGTCGAGGTCCTCGGGCCAGTGCTGCGGATGCACCACCCTGCCCTGATAGCCGTCGATGCCGGCGAACTCCGGCACATAGCCCTTCTCGTAGCGATAGTAACCGCTGCACATCCACAGGAAGCCGCAGGAGATGAAGACCCGCTCCTTGTCCGGCCCGCGCTCCAGCTCGACCGTCCACTTCGCCTCCGGCGTCGACCATGAGGCACCCACGACGCGATACCGGTACCTGATCTTGCGATCGATGCCGTGATCGCTCGCGACCTCGCGGATGTAGGTGAGGATCGACGGCCCGTCGGCGATCGCCTTGGCGTCTTTCCACGGCCGGAAGCGGTAGCCCAGCGTGTACATGTCGGAATCGGAGCGGACGCCGGGATAGCGGAAGAGATCCCAGGTGCCGCCGCTCGCTTCCCGCGCCTCGACGATGGCGTAGCTCTTGCCCGGGCATTCCTTCTGCAGATGCCAGGCAGCGCCAATGCCCGAAAGGCCGGCGCCGACGATCAGCACATCGACGTGCTCGGTGCGTGCAGCAATGGGGGCAGAGGCGAAAAGCGTGTCCATGACCGCAACATCTTCGACTCCGTTCCGCCGCGCAACCCCGCCGCGAATTGGGGGAATTCCCGTGCTATCCTGTTGCCCGATGGAACACCTGCCGGAAAACCAGCGTACCGAGCGCAAGCTTGCCGCCATCTTGGCGGCCGACGTCGTGGGTTTCAGCCGGCTCATGAGCCGGGACGAGGAAGGCACGCTCAACCGGCTGAAGGCGCACCTCGGCGAACTGGTCGAGCCCCACATCGCCGCCCACCGCGGACGCATCGTCAAGCGCACCGGCGACGGCCTGCTGGTCGATTTCGCCAGCGCCGTCGAGGCGGTGCGCTGCGCCGTGGCGATCCAGGCCGGCATGGCCGATCGCAACCGCGCGGCGCAGGACGACCGCCGCATCGAATTCCGGATCGGCATCAATCTCGGCGACGTCATCATCGAGGGCGAGGACATCTACGGCGACGGCGTCAACATCGCCGCGCGGCTGGAGGCGCTTGCGGACCCGGGCGGCATCTTCGTGTCGCGCGCGGTGCGCGATTCGGTGCGCGACAAGCTCGGGATCGTGCTCGAGGACCTGGGCGAGAAGCCGGTGAAGAACATCCCCCGGCCGGTCCGCGTCTTCCGCATCGGCCGGGCCGGCGGCCTCGCGCCTGCGTCGCAGCCGCCCGCCGTGCCGGACAAGCCCTCGATTGCCGTTCTCCCCTTTGCCAACATGAGCGGCGACGCCGAGCAGGAGTATTTCAGCGACGGCATCTCCGAGGACCTGATCACCGACCTGTCGAAGGTCTCGGCCCTGTTCGTCATCGCCCGCAACTCCTCGTTCACCTACAAGGGCAAGACGGCCAAGGTACAGGAGATCGGCCGCGAGCTCGGCGTGCGGTTCGTGCTCGAAGGCAGCATCCGCAAGGCCGGCAACCGCGTGCGCATCACCGCCCAGCTGGTCGACGCCACGAGCGGCGGGCATCTGTGGGCCGACCGCTTCGACCGCGACCTGACCGACATCTTCGCCACGCAAGACGAGGTCGTGCAGCAGATCGTGGGCGCGCTCGCCGTCAAGCTGACGCAACGCGAGACGCAGCAGCTGCGCCGCGGCGGCACCAGGAATGTCGAAGCCTACGAATGCTGGCTGCGCGCCCGCGAACTGCTCGGCCGCGGTAGCCGCGAGGCCGTCGTGCAATGCCAGACCATGCATCGCCGGGCGATCGAGCTCGACCCGAATTTTTCGGCGCCTTATGCCGGCCTGGCGTTCGCTTCCGTGTCCGACTACGTCAACGCCTGGGTGGACGAACCAGCGCGAGCCCTGGATGCGGCCGAAGAATGGGCGCGGCGAGCGATCGAGCTCGACGATCAACTGCCGGGGGGCCATGTGGCGCTGGGCAACGTGCTGGTCTGGCGCCGTCGGCACGACGACGCGCTGGTGCAGTTGAATCGTGCGGTCGACCTCGACCACAACTACGCCCAGGGACACGCCCTGGTTGGCATGGCGCTGATGTACTCGGGTCGGGCGGCGGAAGCACTGGGGCCGTTCGCGACGGCGATGCGGCTGGATCCCCATCATGCCAACATATTGCTGCATCTCGTGGCGCAGGCGCATTTCAGCCTGGGACACTACGAGATCGCCGCCACACATCTGGTCGAGCGCATCGCCCGCAACCCCAACACCGACGCCAGCCGCATGTTGCTGGCTGCCTGCTATGGTCATCTCGGCCGCCCGGAAGACGCGCGCGCCGCCTGGCAGGGGCTTCTCGGCGTCAATCCCGATTTCTCGCTGACGCAACGCGCCCAGGTCCTGCCCTACAAGGATTCCAGCGATTTCGAGCGCATCGTCGCGGGCCTCGCGAAGGCCGGGTTGCCCTAGGCGCGGCGACGATCGCAGGCGTCGCCGCGCCAGGCGATGGCCGGCGCCTCTGCCGCACTTCACCCCGGCGGCAAGTAGGCCTATTCTTTGGGAGCAATTCCGGGGTGGGATAACGTGATCATGCGACGAACGCTTGCCGCCTGGACAGTCGGGCTGTCGGCCGCGGTCGGCCTGTCGGGTGGGGCAGCGGCGGCCGGTTCCTGCGACAATCTCGAGGGCCAGGACGTGGTCCTCGCCGGCACGGTCGACAAGGTCGCCGGTGTCGGCGTGATCTTCTTCACCGACAAGAAGACGGGTTGTGACTTCGGGC
>MEMN01000175.1:19670-20930 GCA_001767945.1 Alphaproteobacteria bacterium RIFCSPHIGHO2_12_FULL_66_14
GGCGGTCAGATCCAGGTCAAGGGCAAGCTCAGGAAGAACGCCTACGTCAAGGGCATCTACGACGTCGAACGCAACCGCAAGGCGCCCGACGGCCTCGTCTGCCGCTGATGCCTCAGGCGGGAGCGCGACCGCGGTTTCCGATCCAGCCGCCCGCCAGCAACATCAGGAAGCCGATCGACGTGGTTACCGCCGCGATCGCGAGCCCTGGCCCATAGCCGCCGAAGCCGTCGCGCAACAGCCCGAACAGGGCGGGACCGAAGGTTGACGTAAGCTGTATGACCGTCGCCGCGCTGCCGTAGGTGGCACCAAACGCGGCAGCCCCGAACTCACGGCGCACCATTACCGGCCCAAGGGTCGTGACGTGTCCGATGCCGTAGCCATAGATGAGGCTCGCCACCACGAGAACCGGCACCGTGGGCCACGCGGACCACCAACACCTTGGCCGCAACCTACCGATCCATCCGGTTCGTTATCTTGGGCACGCGGACATTACAGCATGGAAAAGCTGAGCCGCAAATTTGCGCGCGCCGGACGGCGAGAAATGTCCTTCGTCGATGAAGTCGCGGTCGGTAAAAACTGCTTCCGGTATGTTGGCGTAGGTGTCACCGAGGCTCGCAGCCTCGCGCTGCAGCAATTTGTTGAAATGCACGAAGAGAGTCGGCGTGTCCTGCGGTGGTACAAAGGGAATCCAGCCGCGCATGGTCCTGCTGCTAACCCTCTCCGGGTTCATGACCTGGTCGACCCACAAGGTGGCGAAGCCACGCTGGCGGTTGATTGCCGAGATCGTCCGGATGTTGCGCAGATAAATCTCATCCAGGACGGGATCGGCGCCCGATGCGACGTGGCCTGGCGGCGCTCCGGCGGGCCGAGCGGTGTCGAATGCAATAGCCACGAAGCGCGACAAGAGCTTCAGCATTGGCGAGATGGAAAAGAGAGGTGGGCCGAGCCGGCGTGCATCGAGGAAATCGATCTGCCCTGGCATATGGTAGTTGGCGTACCCCGGATCGAGCCCCTCGATATGAGCGTTGGTTAGATCGTTCCAGCCCACATAGTAGACAGAGCAGTGAGGCGACACACCGAAGGCATCCTGGTAGAAGGCTGTTTGGATCACGTGCTCGGCCGTCGTATAGCCTGGCGCACCATGATTAACGACAGCGTATCGATCGCCCAACGACCGCTGCAGCAGGTCGCCCCAACTTTCGCCGTTGCGGTTGCTGAAATCCAAGGTGGTCGAGCCGCCGAACAAGGCGACTACGATCT
>MEMN01000176.1:0-2155 GCA_001767945.1 Alphaproteobacteria bacterium RIFCSPHIGHO2_12_FULL_66_14
TGGTCGCTTCACGCCGACTTGGGTTTGCGCTGCCAGAAGGTCGAGGCCGGCGTCTATGTCGATCACAGTCGAGAGCCTGCCGCGCAGACCGAGCAGCAGTTCGGCAGCGGCATCGGGGATGTCCCAGGCCGAGAACACGGCCGCCAGCTTGGCGAGCTTTTCAGCACTGAGCTGCTTGGCCCATTCGGCGCCTTTGGGCCCTAGAATGTCGCGGGCGTAGTAGGCTTCGCCCTGGAACGGCCGTCCCGACAGAGTCTCGGCCGGAGTCGGCCAGACGTATCGGGCCGGCAGCGCGCGCGTCGAATAGGGGCGCACATCGAGTCGGAACAGGTCGAAGCCTTGGCGACGCATGAAGCGATCGGTGTTGTGAAACGTGTGCTCGTCGGTTGCACCCGAGCCGATGAAATTGACTTCGAGCTGGACCGCCAGCAGGCCCAAAGGCTCGAAGCGGCCGTCGAACGAGCGAAGGATCTCGTAGTCGACGCCGTCGATGTCGATCTTGAGATAGTCGACATCGGTCAGGCCGCGTGCTGCGAGCAGGCCCGGAACGACGACCGGTTTCGCCGGATCCGCCAAACCCGTCATCTCCCAGGCATTGTTGCGGAACTGCTCCTCGGCGGACGCTCCCTTGAGACGCGCCTCACGGATCTCACGCGTGCGCATGAAGCTCAGGCGGTCGCGCATCCGCATGATCAGGGGCGCGGCCGGACCGGCGGAAAGATCGACGATCTTGTCTGCCCGTCGGCCAACGAAGGCAGCCAGATATTCGATATCGGAGTTCGCTTCGCACGCGGCCAGCCGACGGCACTCGGCCTCGCTTGCGTCGATGCCGAGTGCGCGCAACCGCGGCTCGAAGACCCGCCAGCGTTGTTCGATGCCGCCGGAGCAGCCGACATCCAGCAGGGTAAATCGCTCCGTTCGCAGGCCTTCGGCGACAAGTGCCGGAAATGTGCCGCCCATGCCGAGAGTCACACCGTCGCCACCGGCGTTGCGGGCGACCCGACGGCGCCGGGCAGGCGCAGGGGCGGGGCTGTCAGGAGAAAGCGGGAGCGCTTCTTGTCGCGGAGCCATAGTGCCAAATCCTGCAACCACCAGATCTCTCCCAGATTCAGGCCAAGTTTGAAAAGACAGTGATTGTGAAGCGGCAGCGAGGGATGCTCGGCATCCTCGGGCCCGGGCTTCGCGGGCCCGGCCTCGACGCCATAATTGTCGGCGACGAGCGCGGAGATCTGGCTGTCGGTGATCCATTGCAAAAGCCGGCTGTCGCGACCATCCAGGACACAGCACGTGGCGTGGGCGCGGTCTGGATCGACCTTCTTGTCCATTTTTTTGATTTCATCGGTGAAGCCGGTATAGAGCAGCAGCATGTCGCCCGGCTCGATTACCACCTTGTCGGCCTCTAGGACACGGCGCAAATCGTCGTAATTCACATACTTGTGGCCGCGGCCGTAGTGCTTCTCGAGGTCGACCATCACGGCCCGGCCCTGGATCGCCTTGGCGGCCATGTTCTCGACCCCGAGCTTGTGGGCGTAGCTGAGGTGCCCGCAACCGTCGCGGCCGGCGTCGGGCAGCGGGCCGACGACGTCCGACCCCGCCTTGAAGCCGTTGTAGTAGAGCGGCTCGGCGACGCCATCGCCGTCGGCATCGAACATGCCGCCGACATGGGCGAGGGTATCCCATTGCGTGGAGTACTGCAGGGTCAGGATGACGCGGTCGTCGCTGGCCACGTCCATGAACAATGGGTTGATGGTCTTGGTATGGAAGTTGAAGCGCCAGCCGTTCTCGTCGCCGGTCGGCGACAGCACCGGCGGCAGCCGTCGGGGATTGAGCACGTTGCCGCCGGGGAAATCAAGCGGCAGACTGAGACAGAACGACAGGCCTTCCTTCACCTCGGTGACGCCCTCGATGACCTTTTTGGGGGTGATGAGGTTGAGGCGTCCGAGTTGGTCGTCGTCCCCCCAGTCCCCCCAAGTCGAACCCTCTGGGCGGCGCTTCCAGCGTTTCATGACGTTTCTCCCCTTTTCGACGGCGACAGTAGCGCGCGACCCCGTCGCGCGTCATCACGCACGCATGGCTCCTGCGCTCAATTCTGCAAACGACCGCGCTGCGGATCGTCTATCATTGGGCTGTAAACGAGGGTCTTATGTCCGCAGTC
>MEMN01000176.1:2221-3482 GCA_001767945.1 Alphaproteobacteria bacterium RIFCSPHIGHO2_12_FULL_66_14
CACTACTATCAGCTGGCCTTCGTCACGATGCTGCTGATCGTCCGTGAAAAGGCCGGGCTTTCGTTCACCGACGTGGGATTGTTGGGGGCGATTTATTACACGGTTTCCGGCATCTGCCAGACGGGGGCGGGGTTCGCCGTCGACCGATTCGGCGCCCGCCCGATCCTGGCCGGCGGACTGGCGCTCGCGGCCATCGGGCTCGCACTCACCGCCCTGGCCGACTCGTTCCTCACTTTCGCGGCGATTTCGGTCGTTGGCGCCATCGGCAACTGCGTCTTCCACCCCGCCGATTTCGCCGTCCTGAATTCGTCGGTGAATCAGCGGCGGCTTGGAAGGGCCTACAGCATCCATGGTCTGGGTGGCTCGCTGGGTTGGGCGGCGGCGCCGGTCATTTACTTCCTCGACGACATGGTCGGGCGGACAGGGGCAGCCCTCATCGGCGCCGTGCCGGGCCTGGTTCTGGCCGTTCTGGTGTGGAGCCAGCGCCGCTACCTTGTCGATCACCGCGCCGAAGTCCGCGCCGCGGCCGCCGTCGAGGGGGCCAGGACCGGTATGGGTCTTTTCCTGCAGAGCTCGATCCTGCTTTGTTTCGCCTACTTCGTGCTGATCGCGGTCAACACGGTGGGAATCCAGCAGATGGCCGTGCCCGCCTGGGTGGAGATGTTCGGAGTGACAGAGCGCTACGCCGCGCTCTGCCTGATCGTGTTCATGGTCGGATCGGCTGTCGGCATGCTTGCGGGGGGCTTCTTCGCTGACAGCGTGAAACGCCACGACCTGGTGGCGTCTGGCGGCCTTCTTGCCGCCGCCGCTCTCACGGTTCCGATCGCCACCCTTGGTGTGACACCCGCGGTCCTGCTGCCGCTGCTCGCCCTGGCGGGCTTCGCCGGCGGGGCCACCAACCCGTCGCGCGACATGATCGTCCGCAATGCCACGCCGCCAGGCGCGTCGGGCAAGGTATTCGGCTTCGTTTATTCCGGCCTCGATGTCGGCTCGCTGGTCGGGCCGCCGTTGTTCGGCTACCTGATGGACCTGCATCTGCCGTCGGCCATCTTCTGGATCGCGGTGGCGCTCTACGTGGTCAATGCGGGGATGGTGCTGACCATCCGCCAGGCGACGGCCCCGCGCACCGTGGCCGCCGAGTGATCTAGGCCGCCTTTTCGAAGGCTTCCTGCGCCGCCAGCCAGCGCTGCTCGGCATTGGCGACCTCGCGCTCCAGGCGGGCTTTTTCGCGCTGCAGGTCGGTGACGACCGTTGCCGGCCC
>MEMN01000176.1:3553-3732 GCA_001767945.1 Alphaproteobacteria bacterium RIFCSPHIGHO2_12_FULL_66_14
TCTCCGCGCTGTCGACTGCCTTCTTGAGCGGAGCCTTCTGGGCGCGGCTGTCGGCCGCCGCTTTGCGCTGGTCCTTCTTGGAGCCTGCCTCGGCCGGGCGCTCCTCGCGCTTGGCCGGCTTGGCGCCGCGCTCCTTCAGGAGCTTCGCCTGGTATTCGTCGATGTCGCCGTCGAACGGC
>MEMN01000176.1:3764-5285 GCA_001767945.1 Alphaproteobacteria bacterium RIFCSPHIGHO2_12_FULL_66_14
CAGCGAGGCGCGGGCGTCCATGTCGAGATGGTTGGTCGGCTCGTCGAGCAGCAGCATGTGCGGTGCGTTGCGAGTGGCCAGCGCCAGCAGCAGGCGGGTCTTTTCGCCGCCCGACAGTACGCCCACCTTGAGGTTGGCGCGGTCGCGCGAGAAGCCGAAGCGGCCGAGCTGGGCGCGCACCTTGGCTTCGCCGGAGCCCGGCAGGGCGCGGTTCATGTGGTCGAACGGCGTCGCCTCGTAGTCGAGGCTCTCCTCCTGATCCTGCGAGAAATAGCCGATGCGGAGCCGCGGCGTCTTCTTCAGCTTGCCTTCGCGCAGCTCCAGCCGCTGCGAGATCAGGCGGATGAAAGTCGACTTGCCGTTGCCGTTCTGGCCCAGCAGGGCGATGCGGTCCTCCATGTCGATGCGCAGGTCGAGGCCGCGCAGCACCAGCGGCCCGTCGGGATAGCCGACGGAAACCTCGTCGAGCGTCTCGATCGGCGAGGCGAGAATTTCAGGCGACGGGAAATTGAACGAGACACGCTCTTCGATCGGCACGCTGGCGATCGGACCGAGCTTCTCGATCATCTTCATACGCGACTGCGCCTGGCGCGCCTTGCTGGCCTTGGCCTTGAAGCGGTCGACGAAGGCCTGCATGTGCTTGCGCTGCGCCGCGATCTTCGCCTGCTGCGCGGCGTCGTTGGCCAGGCGCTCGGCGCGCGTGCGCTCGAAGAAGTCGTAGTTGCCGGTGTAGGGCACCAGCTTCTGGTTATCGATGTGAACGATGTGGTCGCATACGTCGTTCAGCAGGTCGCGGTCGTGGCTGACCATGAGAACGGTGTTGCGGAAGCGCTTGAGATGCTCGGTCAGCCACAGCATCGCCTCGAGGTCGAGATGGTTCGACGGCTCGTCGAGGATCAGGAGGTCGGGGTCGCTGAACAACGTGCCGGCCAGCGCCACGCGCATCCGCCAGCCGCCGGAGAACTCGCCGCAGGGCCGCGACTGCTTGTCGTTGTCGAAGCCCAACCCGCTCAGGATCGAGGCGGCGCGGGAAGGCGCCGAGGCGGCGCCGATCTCGTCGAGCCGGGCATGGATCTCGGCCAGGCGCAGGCCGTCGTGGCAGGCCTCGGCCTCGGTCATCAGGGCGCTGCGCTCGACGTCGGCCGCCAGCACGGCGTCCAGAACGGTGATATCGCCGCCGGGCGGGTCCTGCGGCACCGAGCCGACGCGCGTGCGGCCCATCAGGTTGATCTCGCCGCTGTCGGCCTCGATCTGGCCCTGGATCAGGCGCAGCAGCGTCGATTTGCCCGCGCCGTTGCGGCCGACCAGACCGACCTTCCAGCCGTCGGAAAAGGCCGCCGAGGCGCGGTCGAAAAGCACGCGCTCGCCGTGGCGGAAGGAGATGTCGCTGACATGGAGCATGGGGTGGCGGCCTTTAGCATGCGATATCGGCCCATTCCAAGCCGGATCGGCCGACTTGCCGGGCCGAAACCTCGCGTCTATAAGGCGCGCCCACTCGCCAAGTGTTTGTCTTCAAGAGGA
>MEMN01000177.1:0-10242 GCA_001767945.1 Alphaproteobacteria bacterium RIFCSPHIGHO2_12_FULL_66_14
GTCCTTGGGCGTGTAGATCGGCCAATGATCGGGAAACGGCAGGTACGGCAGGTGGTCGTACCAGACCGGATCGTGCAGGCAGAGCGACTTGTAGCGGTTGCGCCAGGCGTCGCCCGGCCGCGGGTTGCGATCGACGATCAGCGCCGGCACGTCGAGCCGCTTCAGCCGCGCGCCGAGGCCAATGCCGCCCTGCCCGCCGCCGATCACCAACACGAAGGGCTGGCGATCGTAGCCGAGTTCGGTGGCATCGGCCCGGCGCTGGTCGGTCCAGGTGACTCGGTTCTGGATGGCGCCATGCTGGACGCCCGATTCACGAGTCTCGCCGCTCTTCTCCTCGAAGCCCTTCAGCTCCATCAGGGCGGTGAACAGCGTAAAAGCCTTGCCGCCCTTCAGGCGGACGTGACCCGTTCCGCGCCCCAGTGCCGTCTCGAAGGTGAACCAGCCGTCGCGGTCGCCGGCGCGGAAGGAGTCGGGCCGCACGTCCTCGAGCCGCGCCGTCAGCATGTCGGCAATCGCCGAACGGCCCTCCAGCGTCACGATGTTCCAGGTGAAGGAAACGAGATCGCGCCAGTAGCCGTTGCCGCTAAACAGGGCAGCCGCGCCGACGACGTCACCGCCTTTCAACGCCGCGGCGAAGCGGGCAAGCCAATCGGAGATGGAGGAAGAGGCGGTGGTTTCTTTCATGAAGCCACTCTAGCCAAAGAATCCCCCTGCCGGTGCCGGGCGTTTTCGCGGAACGATGCGAAGGGGCTGGCCCGGCGGACGGACCGGGAGGATGATTTCCTCCGGAGGACCACGCTCATGAAATACGATGTCATCTCCGCCGACGGACACATCGACCTGATCTGGCTGCCGCCTGACCTGTTCACCAGGAACGCGTCGAGCCAGATGAAGGAACGCATGCCCTACGTCGTCGAGGGACCCAAGGGCCCGGAATGGACCAGCCGCAACGGTGCCAAGTTCGGCCTGGTGAACGGCATGGGCTCGGCCGGCCGCGAATATGTCCCGGGCATCATCCACCGCTCCGACCGCATGGCGTCGACCGGCCTCTACGACGACGGCAAGAAGGGCATCCGGCGCCTCACCGAGGTCGACCTGCGTCTCCAGGACCAGGACCGCGACGGCGTGCAGGCCGAGGTGCTGTACGGCGTGCTGGGCTCGAGCGGCCGGCTGAACGATCCCGAGGCCGCGCTGGAGATGCTGCGCATCTACAACGACTGGCTCCACGACTTCTGCAGCCGCGCGCCCGACCGGCTGATCGGCCTCGCCAACCTCCCGAACTACAACATGGAGGAGTCGGTCGCCGAGGCGATGCGCTGCGCCAAGCGCGGCGTGCGCGGACTCGATATCGCCAACCGCCCCGACATGACGCCGCTCTGGGACGAGCACTGGGAGCCGCTCTGGAAGTTCGGCCACGAGACCGGCATTCCGCTCCACTTCCACACGATCGGCGGCCGTTCGCCCGACGTCACCAAGTTCCCGGCTCACGTGCAGCGCCGCATCTTCGCCGTGCACATCACCGGCTTCCAGATGCACATGAGCACCATGCTGATGGGGCTGATCTTCTCGGGCGCCCCGGCGCGCTATCCGAACCTGAAGATCGTGATCGGCGAGGCCGGTCTCGGCTGGATCCCCTACGTGCTGCAGCACATGGATCTCGAGTGGGAGGACCAGTTCAAGGACCTCGATCTCAAGATGAAGCCCAGCGAGTACTGGCATCGCCAGTTTTATGCCACCTACCAGACCGACCCGGTGGGCATCGAACTGCTCAAGCACCTCGGAGAGGACAATGTCATGTGGGGGTCGGACTTCCCGCATCCCGACGGGATCTGGCCGGACAGCCAGCAGTTCCTGACCCAGGAGCTGACCGGCGTTTCGGCCAGGGCGCGCCGCAAGATCGTCCGCGACAACGCGATGAAGCTCTATCGACTGACCGCGTGAGCGACATTCAAGGGGGCGGCATCGCACGCACCGCCCTGCTGACGACCTTGGCGATGCTGGCCTTCGCCGGCAATTCGCTGTTCTGCCGGCTGGCGCTGCGCGACACCGGGATCGATGCCGCGAGCTTCACGGCGATCCGCCTCGCCTCCGGGGCGCTGATCCTGGCGGCGCTGCTGATGCTACGTGGCCAGCGACCCGCGGCGGGTGGAAGCTGGCCGATGGCGGCCATGCTGTTCGCCTACGCGGTGTGCTTTTCCTTCGCCTACCGCGACCTGACGGCCGCGACCGGCGCGTTGCTGCTGTTCGGCGCCGTGCAGCTCACCATGATGGGCTACGGCCTTGCGACGGGTGAACGGGTCGGCGGCCTGAGGCTGGTGGGCTTGCTGCTGGCGCTGGGCGGCCTGATCTGGCTGCTGCTGCCCGGACTCGCTGCGCCGCCCTGGCTGGAGGCGGCGCTGATGCTGGCCGCCGGTGCGGCATGGGGCGTCTATTCGCTGCTCGGCAAGGGTGCCGGCGATCCGACGGCGGCGACCGGCGGCAACTTTCTGCGTTCCCTGCCCTTCGCCGCGGTGCTCATGCTGGCCGCGACGACGACCGGAACCGTCGACCGGACGGGTGCGCTCTATGCCATTCTTTCCGGCGCCGTGACCTCGGGCCTGGGCTATGTCCTCTGGTATGCCGCGCTGCCGATGCTCCGGGCGACGTCGGCCGCGACCGTCCAGCTCAGCGTGCCGGCCATTGCGGCCCTGGGCGGCATGGTGCTACTCGCCGAGCCGATAACGGTGCACCTGTTGGTGGCGTCCGTGGCAGTCCTGGGCGGCATCGCGCTCACCATCTATCGCAAGGATTGAAAGAAGGGTTCATGTTCGAAGTCGCCGATCGTCTCAAGAACGTAAAGGTGTCGGCGTCCGCCGCCATGACCCGCAAGGTGCGCGAGCTGCGCGCCGAGGGCGTGAAGATCGTGGGACTGTCCTCGGGCGAGCCCGACTTCCCGACGCCGCGGCATGCCATTGAAGCGGCCTACAAGGCAGCACTTGCCGGCGACACCAAGTATCCGCCGCAGGACGGCGTGAAGCCGCTCAAGGAGGCGATTCGCGCCAAGTTCAGGCGCGACAACAACCTCGACTACGCGCTCGAGGAGATCATGGTCTCCAACGGCAGCAAGCAGATCATGTACGACGCGCTGATGGCGAGCGTGAACCCCGGCGACGAGGTGATCATCCCCGCCCCGGGCTGGATCTCCTACGCCGACCAGGCGACCGTCGCCGGCGCCAGGCCGGTGTCCGTGTCCTGCCCCGAGAACAACCAGTTCAAGCTGCGCGCCGCCGACCTGGAGGCCGCGATCACGCCACGCACCAAGTGGATGGTGCTGAACTTCCCCAACAATCCGACGGGTGCGGTGTGCTCGCGCGCCGAGATGCGCGAGATCGCCGACGTGCTGCTCGGCCATCCGCACGTGATGATCATGGCCGACGACGTCTACGAGCACCTGATCTACGACGACTTGGGCTTCTGCACGATCGCCGAGGTCGAGCCGAAGCTGAAGGACCGCACGCTGACCGTGAATGGCGCCTCGAAGGCCTATGCCATGACCGGCTGGCGGGTCGGCTTCGCCGGCGGGCCGCGACCGCTGATCGCCGCCATGACCAACATGCAGGGCCAGATCGGCTCGGGCATCTCGACCATCAGCCAGGCGGCGGCCACGGCGGCGCTCGACGGGCCGCAGGATCTGTTGAAGGAACGCGCCGCCGACTACCAGAAGCGGCGCGACGAGGTCGTGGCGATGCTGCGCGCCGCGCCCGGCATCACCTGCCACAAGCCCGAAGGCGCCTTCTACGTCTTCCCCAACATCGCCGGCTGCATCGGCAAGACCACGAAGGCCGGACGCAAGATCGCCACCGACACCGATTTCGTCACCGCGCTCCTCGAGGAGAAGCACGTCGCCACCGTGCAGGGCGCGGCCTACGGCATGAGTCCCTATTTCCGCATCTCCTATGCCACGGACATGGCCAGCCTGCGCGAAGGCTGCGGGCGCATCCAGGAATTCTGTCGCGAGCTCCGCTGAGCCGCGCCGGCACCTGGCAGTGACGCCTGTTCAGCGATCGACGATGGGGGCTAGGTGGGAACCGGCGCTCGCCAACGGCGGACCGACAGCGGGTCGCGACGGCCCTTGACGTACAGGGTCTCGGCCGCGGCGAAGTCCCTGCCATCGGCAAGGTCCGTGGCCGCAACGACCAGCTCGCCTCCGGAGGCCGCGGCACAGAGCCTGGCCGCGACGTTCACGCTGTCGCCGATCACGGTGTAGTCGCGCCGCTCGGCGGGGCCGATCGCACCGGCTACCACCTCGCCGGTGAACACGCCGATCCCGATCTGGCGCGGCAACTCGGCCGCGGCACATGCCTCGAGAATGTCGCGCCCGGCGGCAACGGCGCGTCGGGCGGCATCCTCGCCGCTGAAATGGGCGAGCAAGGCGTCACCGATCAGCTTGTCGACATCCCCACCGTGGTCGTGGATCGCCCGCACCTGAATCGTCATCAGCCGATTGAGGAACGCGACCACGACCTCAGGCGAACTGCTCTCGGCAAAGCCGGTGAAGGACCGGACATCCGAGTAGAGAAGACTGAGGACGAGACGGCGCGAGGGAATCGTCCCGCCGCTGTCGGAGCCGCGCGCGGCTTGGGTCGCGCGCGCCGATACGAAGGTCTCGAGGCGCTGACGCAGCACCACCATCGCCCGGGTGCGCGCATCGATGTCACTCTGGGCTCGGCCCACGAGTTGCCAGAGCGCCGCCACGAGGAGGGCCATCAGTACCGCCGGCACGATCAAAGGGGCCGCGGTCGCACGGGCGAGGATTCCGTCCAGGCTGTCGATCGGTTCATAGAGCTCGAAGACGGCCTGAACGCGTCCCCGGCTGTCGAGCAACGGTACATAGAGTTCGTAGACCGCCGTGCCGTCGGGTTCGACCCGCGGGACCGCCGACGGCCCCGCATGCTCGATCGCCGCACGCAAGGCCGGACCCTCCTCAACCTTGCCCATGCCCTCCGCGACCGAATCATAGATCGTTCGTCGCTGCAGGTCATAGACCTTGAGCCGGATGAGCTTCAGCTCGTGAACTTCATCGGCGAACGCCTGGCGCAACTCCGGCGAGTCGGGGGGTCGTCCCGCCATCAGGTCGGCCCAAGCCACGGGCGCCGCGCCCGACACCGCGCGCGCGATCGTGTCGGCACGCCGCTGCGCCAGGTCGAGGTAGATCGCCTCCGTCGCCTGACGGGTGCCGAAGACGGTCAAAGCCACCAGGATGGCGATGAACAGGACGAGGAACGGCACGATGCGTCGCTGGAATCGACGACGCAGCGGAAACGGTTGCTCTTCGAGGGCTCGCAGGTCTCTCAAGGACTGTCTTCTCGCACGAGCCAGAGTAGCGCGTTCAGGCGCCTAGATCGTCTTGATCAGGTTCACTTGCGCCGGGATGCCGAGCTTGCGCGAGCACAGCGGCCAATGCCACGGCTCCTGCAGATCGTAGATCATGTACCAGGCGAGGCTGGCAGCCTTGTCATAGTTCTGGGTGTATGCGGCGGCTTCCTTGGCGGTGAGCGCCGTACCGTCGCGCTTGCGCGTGTAGGTAATGAAGGTGCGCAGTGTGAACTGGAAGCGCCCGTGATAGGCGCCGCGACCACCGTAGATCGGCCGCGCCGACGGCCCCCAACTGCCGCTCTCGCAGGTCGCGAGTTGCTGCAGGAGCTGCTCCTTGCGGTCGGCGAGTTCCTGCTCTCGAGGGGTCATGCCGGGCGCGACGGCCGCGACCTCCGGCGGCTTGGAGGCGAACAAGCTGGTGCAACCTGAAACGGCCAGCGAGGCGGCAACGAAAAAAGGGAGGGCGGCGGCGCGGAGAAGAGAAGTCACAACCGCCCATTGATCCCATGAAATCACGGATGCAGCAAATCCCCTCAACGCAGGCTCGCGACACAAGGTACTGTATGATGAGGCATGAAATGCGCCATGGAGTGTGCCGTGAGTAATGATCTCAGCGCCGACCAGGTCTGCGCGCTTCTGCAACTCGAGCCCAACCGGACCTGCGGCTTCGTGCGTGTGACCTACGTCAGCGAGCGGAAGATCGGGGCCGAACGGCCGGTTGGATCGGCGCTCTATTTCTTCGTGACCCCGCAAGCACCCGTGCAGCTTCATCGAATCCGCAACGACCAGCTCTATCACTACTATCGCGGCGATCCGCTGGAACTGCTGTTGCTGAAGCTCGACGGCTCGAGCGACAAGGTCGTGATTGGCCCCGACCTCGCCACCGGCCAACACGTGCAGTTCTTCATCCCCGGCGGCACCTTCCACACGGCGCGCGTGATCGGGCCTCGACGATGGTTCCTGGGCGGCAGCACGGAATGGCCGGGCGTCATTCCCGCCGACGTTGAACTGGGCGATGCCGAAACGCTGGCAAGGAAGTATCCGGCGGCGGCGGCGGAGATCCACAGCTTCCCGCAATCAGCGCCGGGCTAGCTATCCCACTTGGCGCGCCTGCCCGGCCCAGTATTTCGCCCGCAGCACCTTCTTGTCGACTTTGCCGACGGCGGTAAGCGGCAGGCTGTCGACGATCTCGATCTGCTTGGGCGCGTGCGGGGAGCCCTTGCGATCCTTGACGAGCTGCATGAGCGCCTCGGGCGAGGGCGTGCAGCCGGCCTTGGCGACGATCAGGGCGGCGACGGCCTCGCCCCATTTCTCGTGCGGCACGCCGATCACCGCCGCCATGGCGACGTCGGGGTGCGAGGACAGCACGTCTTCCACTTCGCGCGGAAAGATGTTGAAGCCGCCACTCACGATCATGTCCTTCTTGCGATCGACGATGTAGAGGTAGCCTCGCTCGTCGGCACGGGCGACGTCGCCGGTGTGCAGCCAGCCGCCCTTGAAGGTCTCGGCGGTCTGCTCCGGCCGCTTCCAGTACTGCTCCATGGCATGCGGCGCGCGCACGCAGATCTCGCCTGCCTCGCCCCGTTCCACCTCGTTGTTGTCCTCATCACGCAAGCTGACGCTGCACGAGGCGATGGGAAAGCCGCAGGAGGCAAACAGCTCCGGCCGCCTGGCGTCATGGTCGGCCTTCCTGAGCACGCTCACCGGATAGCACTCGGTCTGGCCATAGAGCTGGCTGAACACCGGCCCGATGCGCTCCAGCCCCTCGACCAGCCGCGTCGGCGACATCGGCGAGGCGCCGTAGAGGATCAGTTCGAGCGAGGAGAGATCGGTCTTGTCGAGCCTGGGATGATCGAGCAGCACGTAGACCATCGTCGGCACGAGCAGGGTGAAGTTGATCTTCTCGCGTTCCACCGTGGCCAGGAACTTCTCCGGATCGAACCCCTTCATGAGATGGATCGTGCCGCCCTTCAGCAGCGCCGGCACCACCTTGGTGCCCGCAACGTGGGTGATGGGCGCTGCGGCGAGATAGAGCGGCGTCTCGGGAAACTCGAAGTCGGCCGCAACCGCGGTCGTCATGGCGGCCGTCGAGCGGTGACGGCGGATCGCACCCTTGGACTTGCCCGTGGTGCCGCCGGTGTAGTTGATGACGGCATAGTCGTCGGGCGTCGCAAGATCGACCGGCGAGGCTTCGCCGATCCGCTCGGCCGCCGCCAGGAGATCGTGGCCGAACTCCGCCTTTCCCATGGTCAGCACGACCTTCAACCGGTCCTCAGCTCCAGCGGCCAGCTCGCCGCCGCGCTGGGCGTGCGTCCTGGGATCGACGATCAGTGCGCTGACCTCGGCGTCGTCGATGACGTCGAGATGATCGGCCAGAGCGCCCAGGGGATGCAGCCAGGTGGTGACCAGACCCAACCCTCCGGCCGCGACACCTGCGCACCAGGTCTCGGCGTTGTTGGCGCTCAGGAACGCGACCGTCTGGCCCTTCCTGAGGCCGGCCGCCGCCATCGCCGCCTGCAGGCGGCCGATCAGCGCGAGTGCCGCGCGATAGGTGAGGCTGCCGCCGTCCCAGACGAAGGCCCGGCGCTCCGGAAAGCGCGCCAATGCCCGCAGCACCATGGCGGTGCCGGTGGGCGCCTCGGTGATGGTGTCATGCATCGCCTTCATCCGTGGGCCGGATGGACCTTGATCCAGTGCCGCGCGATCTCCTCGCGCGTGGCCACCCAGACCTTGGGCTTGGACGCGACATAGTCGAGGAAGCGTGCAAGCGTCGCGGCCCGGCTCGGCCGGCCGGCGAGGCGGCAGTGGAGCCCGATCGACATCATCTTGGGGCTGCGGCTGCCTTCGGCATAGAGCAGGTCGAAACTGTCCTTCATTGCCTGCAGCCAGCCGTCGCCCGCCGTGAAGCCCGGCGCCACGCCGAACTTCATGTCGTTCACTTCCAGCGTGTACGGGATGATCAGGTGCGGCGTGTCATCGACCGACACCCAGTAGGGCAGGTCGTCGGCATAGGAATCGCTCGAATAGAGGAAGCCACCATGCTTGATGACGGCGGACAGCGTGTTCATGCCGAAGCGGCCGGTGTACCAGCCGACCGGCGGCTTGCCGGCGGTGTCGGCGATGGCCTTCACCGCGCGCTGGATGTGCAGCAGTTCCTGCTCGAACGTGAAGTCCTTGTAGTTGATCCAGCGCCAGCCGTGACTTGCCACCTCGTGACCGGCCGCGGCCATCGCCTTGCCGGCGATCGGGTTCAGCTCCAGGGCGCGGCCGATCGCCCAGGAGGTGAAGCGCATCCTGCGCTCCTCGAACAGCCGCAGGATGCGCCAGAAGCCTGCCCGGCTGCCGTATTCATACATCGACTCGGTCGAGAGATCGCGACCGCCCTGGATCGGCGTGCCGCCCGGCGTCTCGGTCAGGAAAACCTCCGACGCGGCATCGCCGTTCAGGATGGTGTTCTCGCCACCCTCCTCGTAGTTCAACACGAAACTGACGGCGATGCGGGCGTCTTCAGGCCACTGCGGGTCGGGGGGATTGGGACCGTAGCCGAACAGGTCGCGATCGAGATGGTTGTGCATGGAAGGCCCCCGGAAACGCCGACGATTGAAGATCGACTATGCCGCCGCTATAGCTCGCGCGACAAGCTTCGAGGAGAGGACATGGCGGAAGGCAGCGTTGCCGGGGCGGTGCGCGAAGATCGTTTGTGGCAACGGCACGCCGACATGGCGAAGCTGGGCGGCACGCCCAAGGGAGGCGTCAACCGCCAGGCGCTGTCGTCGGAGGACGCCGCGGCACGCAACCAGCTCGGGCTCTGGGCGAAGGCCCGCGGCTTCGCCACCTTCACCGACGCCATCGGCAACCTGTTCGTACGCCGCGAAGGCACGGACGCCGAGGCGCGACCAGTGCTGAGTGGCTCGCACATGGACAGCCAGCCGACGGGTGGCAGGTTCGACGGCATGTACGGCGTCCTCGCGGCCTTCGAGGCGCTGGAAGCGCTCGAGGATGCTGGTGTGAAAACCCGGCGGCCGGTGATGGCCGTGGCCTGGACCAACGAGGAGGGTTCGCGCTTCCAGCCCGGCGCCATGGGATCGGCGGTGTTCGCCGGCCACAACAAGCTCGATGAAATGCTTCTGGTGAAGGATTGGAAGGGCGTCGTACTGAAGGACGCGCTGACCGAAACGCTGCATGCGGCACCAGCATCGCTGCGTGACGGCCCGCCCGGCTTCCCGCTCGACTTCTACGTAGAGGCTCATATCGAGCAGGGCCCGCGGCTGGAGACCGAGAAGAAGACGATCGGCGTCGTGACCGCCATCCAGGGCAGCCGCCGCTACATCGTCGAGACGACGGGCGAGGAAGCACACGCCGGCACGACGCCGCGCGCCGCCCGCAAGGACGCCTTCAAGGTTGCCCTGCGCATCGCCCAGGCGATGTACGAGGCCACGAACGACAAAGACGACACGCTGCGCTTCACCATCGGCCGTGTCGACGTCTCGCCCGGCTCGCCCAACACCGTGCCGGGCAAGGCGGTCTTCACCATCGACATGCGCCATCCCGACGAGGCCGCGCTGGAAGCGCATGAGGCCAAGCTGGCGGCGATCGTCGCTGCCCGGGCCATGCCCTGTTCGGCCACGATCGAGCGCGTGACCGCTGTGGCACCGACCATTTTTGATCCCAAGGTGATCGACCTCGTCCGCGCCAAGGCAAATGCATTGAAGCTCACCAACATGGACATGCCGTCGGGTGCCGGCCACGACGCCATGCACATCGCCCGTCTCTGCCCGACCGGCATGATTTTCGTGCCCTGCGAGCGCGGCATCAGCCACAACGAGAGCGAGAATGCCACGCCCCAGGACCTCGCTGCCGGCGCACGCGTGCTGGCCGAGGTGCTGG
>MEMN01000177.1:10249-15391 GCA_001767945.1 Alphaproteobacteria bacterium RIFCSPHIGHO2_12_FULL_66_14
TGCGAACCGCTAAGGAAAAATGAAATGTCGAAGAAGATGCAGTCCGAACTCGTCGCGATCCTCACCGACCTGATCGCGCTGCCGAGTCCCTATCCGCCCGGCACCTCAGTGGAAATTTGTGCCTATGCGGCCAAGCGCTTGAAGAGGGCCGGCTACAAGGTCGAGATAGTGGCCAAGACCAAGGGCGTCGACAACGTCGTGGCGCGGATGAAGGGCAAGGCCAAGGGACCCGTCATCGCCTTCAACGCCCACGTTGACACGGTGGGCGTGGGCGAACGCTCCAACTGGAAGAGCGATCCCTTCAAGGCGCTGGTGAAGGGTGGCCTCGTCTACGGCCTCGGCGCGGGCAACTGCAAGGGTAGCATGGCGGTGCAGATCTGGCTGGCCGAGGAGATCGCGCGCCTCGGCGGCTCGGCCAAGGGCGAGCTGATCTTCACCTTCGTGGCCGACGAGGAGAATCTCGGGCCCGACGGCATGGAATTCCTGCGCAAGAGTGGCAAGGTGCGGCCCGATGCGCTGATCCTGGGCGCGCAGACCGAGAACAACCTGATCGTGGCCGAGCGCGGCGTGATGTGGGCCCGTATCACCACCAAAGGCCGCGCGGCGCACGCCGGCAATCCCGCCGCCGGCGACAACGCCATCCTGCGCATGATGCGACTGGTGGGCGCGCTCAGCTCCTACTACGACAAGGCGTTGGCTTGGCGCGTGTCGGGGGCGATGAAATCGACGGTGAACATCGGCATGTTCCACGGTGGCCACAACACCAACGTCGTGCCCCCGGCCTGCACCGTCGAGATCGATCGCCGACTCCTGCCGAACGAAAAGGTGAAGGACGCCTTCAAGGAACTGAAGAGCGTGATCGACGGCGTGCGCGAACCAAAGGGTATGTACAATGTCGAGTTCCTGACCGGCACCAACGGCTTCTTCGCACCCGAGAACGGCGCCGCGGTCGGTGCCTTCGAGGCGGCGGTGAAGGCGAAGTCGGGCCGCAAAGTGAAGTTCCTCAATGCCACGGGCGTCAGCGATGGCCGCTACTACGCGGATGACGGCATAGAAATCATCAACTTCGGCCCCGGCTCCGGCGCACAGGGCCACGCAGCCAACGAATCAGTGCCGATCGACGAGATGGTCGAGGCGGCGGAAATCCAGATGGACGTGGTGAAGCGGCTGCTGGGCTGACGCCGGCCCAGCAGGTCAGCGACCAGTCATCGACCTAAGGACTGCAGCCATCGCTCGAAATCCTGGGCCGCCACACGCAAGGGCTCGAACGGATCCGACCGCCGAGCGGTGCTCGACGCCCGGACTGGCCGCGTGGCCGGCTGCGGTGCGACGACCTGAGGCGCGGGATCCCGGCGAAGCTGCGCCAGGAGTTCCTGGTCGACTGCGCCGGTCTGCATCTGACCCCGGTCCTGCTGGTAGCGCAGGACGGCGGCCCGAGTCATGGGACCTGGGGCACCGTCGAGCGGTCCCGGATTGAAGCCAAAAGAGTGCAGCCTCGTTTGGACTTCCCTGATCTCGTCGCGCCGCAGCGCGTCCGGCGCGGGCTCCGGAATCGGTGCAGCAGGCGCCAATTCGACGGACGCCTTTTCGCTGACGGGCGTTGGGGCCACTTGTGTGGATACAGGCAAGGCGGCGGGCGGCGCAGGAGGAGAAGGCATACTTGCCGCCGGCGGCGATGGCGCCGGTGCCGGTGCCGGTGGGACGGCCGCCACCTCGATGCGCGACACACGCTCCGTGTTCGCGGTCGCGCGTGGCGACGGTGGATCGGGTGTTACGGCGATGACCACGATGAAACAGGCGATGCCGATGGCGGCCACGGCCGCTCCAGCGGTCCCCAGAGCCGTCTTCAATCGGCGGGCGCGCGCCAAGTCGTATGCTTCCAGCGCGGCGCGGCGCGCCTCGGCCGCCGCCTGCGGATCGTTTGCCGATTGCCGTGCCGCCCGCTCGCCCAGTCGGCTCGTCAGACCGGCAAGAGACTGCTTGAAGTGCTCGTCGACGGGCCCGTTGAACTCCTTGAAGAGCTGACGCGCGGTCCGGCGCGCGCCGCCCGGCGGCGTCCTGCCCGGCTCGGGACCTGTGTTCGGAGTTGGCTCGGCCGTCATCGCCCTACCCGTTTCGACGGGAAAGTTTGCGCCGAATGGCGCCACGACAAGGGCGCCGCCGTGACCAATCTGGGGCCATCGTCGGAAGGCCCCGGTCCCGATAAATTCGAGGCCCGATGACTAAGCCGTCTTCTGCGCTTTCAGCCCGAGCTTGCCGATGGTCTGTTCGCGCATCACGAATTTCTGGATCTTGCCGGTGATGGTCATCGGGAACTCGGGCACGAACTCGATGTAGCGCGGGATCTTGTAGTGAGCGATCTGGCCCTTGCAGAACTCACGGATCTCCTCGACCGTCGCACTCTCGCCGTCGCGCAGCCTGACCCAGGCGCAGATCTCCTCGCCGTACTTGGGATCGGGCACGCCGATCACCTGCACGTCCTGGATCTTCGGGTGGCGGTAGAGAAACTCCTCGATCTCGCGCGGATAGACGTTCTCGCCGCCGCGGATCACCATGTCCTTCAGACGGCCCACGATGTTGACATAGCCCTCGCCATCCATGGTCGCGAGGTCGCCGGTGCGCATCCAGCCCGCTTCGTCGATTGCCTCGGCGGTCTTCTCAGCGTCGTTCCAATAGCCCTTCATCACCGAATAGCCGCGGGTGCAGAACTCGCCGGTCTCGCCGCGCGGCACCGCCTTGCCCTCGGGATCGACGATCTTGATTTCAATGTGCGGCAGTACCTGGCCGACGGTCGAGACGCGCCGCTCCACGGGATCGTCGGTGGCGCACTGCGTCGAGACGGGCGAAGTCTCGGTCATGCCGTAGGCGATGGTGACCTCACCCATGTTCATCTGGCTCTGCACACGCTTCATCACCTCGATCGGGCACGGCGAGCCCGCCATGATGCCGGTGCGCAGGCTCTTCAAATCGAACTTGGCGAACTCGGGATGGTCGAGCTGGGCGATGAACATGGTCGGCACGCCATAGAGCGCCGTGCAGCGCTCCTCGGCGACGGTCTGCAGGGTGGCGAGCGGATCGAAGGCCTCGGCGGGATAGACCATGGTGGCGCCGTGGGTCAGGCAGCCCAGGTTGCCCATCACCATGCCGAAGCAGTGATAGAGCGGCACCGGAATACAGAGCCGATCCTCGGGCGTCAGTTTTAGCCCCAGCCCGACGAAATAGCCGTTGTTCAGGATGTTGTGGTGGCTGAGCGTGGCGCCCTTGGGATGGCCGGTGGTGCCCGAGGTGAACTGGATGTTGATGGCGTCGTCGAACTGCAGTTTGGGGCCGAGCTCGGCCAGCTTCACCTTCTCGGCGTTGCCGCCCGCGGTGGCGACGTCGTCGAAATTGAGCATGCCGGGTGTCTTCTCGCGGCCGAGCCGGATGACGTGCTTGAGATGCGGCAGCTTCGCAGCCTTCACGAGGTCTTCGACGATCTCGAGATAGTTCGAGGTTTTCAGCGCCGGCGCCAGGATCAGCGCCTTGCACTCGACCTTGTTCATGGCGTACTCGAGCTCGGAGCGCCGATAGGCCGGGTTGACGTTGACCAGCACCAGACCCGCCTTGGCCGTGGCGAACTGGGCCAGAGTCCATTCCGAGGTGTTGGGCGACCAGATGCCGACCCGGTCGCCGCGCTCCAGCCCCAACGCCAGAAGGCCGGCGGCGAGATCGTCGACCCGCCGCGCAAGCTCACCCCAGCTCCAGCGCACCTTCTGGTGCCGCACGACCAGCGCCTCGCGGTCGCGATAGGTCTCGACCTGGCGATCGAAGAAGGCGCCGATGGTCTCGCCGATCAGCTTCCGGCCGGAAATGCCGTGGTCATAAGAGATTTGGGGGGTGCCGTTAGCATTGGTCATGCGGGAAGCTTAGCGCGGTGTGGCAGGTTTGAAATCATGAAACTCCGGTTCACCACCGTCGATGTCTTCACCGACCGCCAGTTCGGCGGCAACCCGCTGGCGGTCGTTACCAACGCCCAGGGCCTCTCGACCGAGCGCATGCAGGCCATTGCCGCCGAGTTCAACCTGGCCGAGACGACCTTCGTTCTGCCGCCCAGGGACCCCGCCCATACCGCCGAGGTCCGCATCTTCACACCCAAGGCCGAGATGCCTTTCGCCGGCCATCCCAATGTCGGGACGGCCTTCGTCCTGGCCCGCGCCGGCGAGAGCTACGGCCGGCCGATTTCAGGCGACCGGCTGGTGTTCGAGGAAAAGGCGGGCCTCGTGAATATGGAACTGACCCGCGAAGGCGGTGTCGTCGTGGCAACCCGCCTTGCCGCGCCGCAGCCGCTGAAAGTCGGCGAGCAGGTGTCGCCCGAAATCGTGGCCGCCGCCTGCGGCCTCGCGGTCGACCAGATCGAGATCGGCACCCATCGTCCGGTCATCGCATCCTGCGGCGTGGGCTTCGTGTTCGCCGAAGTGAAGTCGCGCGCCGTGCTCGCGGCTGCGACACATCACGGCGAGGTCTTCGCCAAGCACCTTCCCATGGAACGCGCCGTCGGCATTCATCTCTACGTCCCGGTCCACGAGAACGGCATCGACGTTCAGACGCGCATGTTCGCGCCGCTGTTCGGTGTACCCGAGGACCCTGCCACTGGCGGCGCTAACGTGGCGCTGATCGGCCTGCTGGCGCACCTGCGGCCCGAGCCGGACCTCACGCTCGACAAGACCATCGGCCAGGGCTTCGACATGGGCCGCCCGAGCATCTTGCAGGCATCGGCCGAGAAGAAGGCCGGCAAGGTCGTCGCCACCTACATCGGCGGACGCTGCATGCCGATGATGAGCGGCGTCATCGATCTCGGCTGACGGCCAGGGGCAAGGCGGTGCCCTGCTTGACCGGGCGGAGCGCGAAGGAACTCCTGATCTGGGCGATACCCGCGATCTTGGTGAAGTCCATAACGAAGCGCTCATAGGCTTCGAGGTCAGGCACGACGATGCGCAGCAGGTAATCGCTGTCACCCGTCATCAGGTAGCACTCCATCACCTCGGGACGCTCGGCCGCGGCGCGCTCGAAATCTTTCAGCGCCTTCTCGACCTGGGTGGAGAGCGACACGCTCATGAAGACGTTGACCGAAAGGCCAATCGACTTGGCGTCGAGCTGGGCGGC
>MEMN01000177.1:15532-15783 GCA_001767945.1 Alphaproteobacteria bacterium RIFCSPHIGHO2_12_FULL_66_14
AGCATCGAGGGTGATCATTGCGTGCTATGTCACAATTCAGGGTAAATCTACCCTATACAGCCCGTTTGGAGACCCAAACGCAAGGACCTTCCAACCAGTCAGCGGTATGCCGATGGCCATGACCACCCTCGCCCCCGTCCAGCGCCTGAAGTTGCTCCGCGAACTGGAGCGCAAGGTGCTGTGGCTCTCCGCCTGGACCATCCATCACGCCAATCACCTCCGGCCCAACCGCGACGGGTTGAAGGTCGGCG
>MEMN01000177.1:15805-16013 GCA_001767945.1 Alphaproteobacteria bacterium RIFCSPHIGHO2_12_FULL_66_14
GCTGGCGACGGTGATGACCGCGCTCTATTTCTCGGTGCTGCGTCCGGAGGATCGCGTGGCGGTGAAGCCGCATGCCTCGCCGGTGTTCCACGCCATCCAATATTTGTTCGGCCACCAGACGCAGGACAAGCTCGAGCGTTTCCGCGCGCTGGGCGGCGCGCAGTCCTATCCGTCGCGCACCAAGGACACGGACGACGTCGATTTCTCG
>MEMN01000177.1:16227-16369 GCA_001767945.1 Alphaproteobacteria bacterium RIFCSPHIGHO2_12_FULL_66_14
TCGGCGTCGCCCACCAGCGCCACCATGCGGCCCGTCGGACGAGTGCCGTCGCCCAGGTTCTTCAGCCGCACATAGTCCTGCACCAGCGAGGAGAAGAGCGTCATGGCGACGCCGAGGCCCACCGAGCCGGTCGAGAAATCGA
>MEMN01000178.1:0-4036 GCA_001767945.1 Alphaproteobacteria bacterium RIFCSPHIGHO2_12_FULL_66_14
GACATCGCCTACACGCCGATCCTGCCCGAGGGCTGGCCGCGGCCGCGCGGCTTCTCCCATGCCGTCGTGGCCACCGGCACCAGGAGCGTACGCATCGCGGGCCAGATCGGCCGCGCGCCGGCCGAGGCGCATATCGCTGCCGGCACCGACGCCGGGGCGCAGTGGCGCGTGGCGCTTTCCAATGTCGTGGCGGTGCTGAAGGCGGCAGGCGGCGAGCCCGGGCACATCGTAGCGTTGCGTGCCTACGTGACCGACATCGCCGAGTTCAACGCCGCAGGCGCCGCCATCGGCGCGGCCTGGGGAGCGACGCTCGGCAAGCACTTCCCGGCGATGACGCTGGTCCAGGTCTCGGCCTTGATCGATCCCAACGCCAAGGTCGAGATCGAGGCGGAGGCGGTGTTGCCGTGAGGTGTGGGCTGTCGTCGCCGTGCCGGTCGCGAGTTCATTCTCGACGTCGATCGCGTTCCCGGCCTCGTGCCGCCAGGGGACGCGGCGCGGCGACGTGGCGGCTCACGTGAATTCCCCCAGCCGCTCGGCGTAGATGATCCGCGACGCGGCCTCGATCAGGGCCAGATGGGAGAAGGCCTGGGGAAAATTCCCGAGATGCCGGCCGGTGGCGACATCGAATTCCTCGGCATAGAGCCCGAACGAGGAGCCGGCGCGCAGCAGGCGCTCCATCAGATCGAGCGCACGCCGCGTCTCGCCGATGATCGTGAGGGCCGAAACGAGCCAGAAGGAGCAGATCAGGAAGGTGCCCTCCTTGCCCGACAGGCCATCGTCGGTCTCCTCGGTGCGATAGCGCAGCACGAACCCGTGCTCGTCGAGCCCGTCGGCGACGGCCAGCACGGAACTGCGCAGTCGCGGGTCGTCGCCGGCGAAGAAGCCCAGGATCGCCGCCAGCAGGGTCGAGGCGTCGAGCGAATCGGTGGCGTAGTGCTGGCGCAGGACGCCCTCGGCGGTCAATCCGCGGGCCAGGATGTCGGCCCGGATCTCATCGGCGACGGCCTGCCACTTCCTTGTCAGGTCGGGCGCACCGCGGATCTCCGCCAGCCGGGCGGCGCGGTCCAGTGCCACCCAGCTCATCAGCTTCGACGACACGTAGTGTTGCGGTGCGCCGCGCGCTTCCCAGATGCCCTGGTCGGGCTCGCGCCACGCCCGCGCCGCACACTCCGCCTGCGCCTGCACGACCGGCCACAGCCGCCGGGGCAGTCGCTGGCTCCGTCGCGTGTGCAGCAGGATCGAGCCCAGGACGGCGCCGAAGACGTCGTTCTGGTGCTGGTCGTAGGCCCCGTTGCCGATGCGCACGGGGCGCGCGCCGGCGTAGCCGGACAGATCGTCACGCGTCGACTCGGCGAGGTCACGGCGACCATCGACGCCGTACATGATCTGCAGGCCGCCGTCGTCGTTGGGCTCGAGATCGGCGATGAACTCCATGAACTCGTTGGCTTCCCAGTCGAGATTCAACCAGTGCAGCGCCTGGAGCGTGAAAGTGGAGTCGCGCATCCAGCAATAGCGATAGTCCCAGTTGCGTTCGCCGCCGGGGGTCTCGGGCAGCGACGTCGTGAGCGCCGCCACGGTCGCGCCCGTCGGCATGTAGGTCAGCCCCTTGATGGTGAGGGCGGACCGCATGATGGCGTATCGCCAGCGGTGGTCGGGGATGCGGGCATGTCCCAGCCAGCCCCGCCAGAACCGGGTCGTCGCCACCATGCGGGCATTGGCCTCGTCGAGGTTGTGCGGCGAGTCCAGGCCTTCGGCCCAGGACAGGGAGCAATAGAGCTCCTCGCCGACGGTCAGCATATGGCGACCGCGCACGCTGCCGCCCTCGATGCCGAGATGCATGCTGCTTTGCAGCCGGAGTTTCAGGTCGCCGGCAACGGCATCCGCCACCCGGTTGTCGCCGTCGAGCAGAGCCCATTTGACCGACGTGCGGCCGTAGTCGAAGACCGGCTCGCAGGCCAGCTCGATCTCGACCTGGCCGTCGATGCACTGCACGGTGCGGATGAGCATGTGGTCGGCGCCGTTGTCGGAGGGCGGACGGGTCGACGGGGTGACGCGATCGGGGCCGAGGCGCGGCCCCATGGTGAGGGCGTCGCGTACCACCACCCAGCCGCCCCGCGTGTTCCACGTCGTGACAAGAGTGTTCGTCCCCGGCTCATAGGTCCGTGTATTCGGGACGGTCACGCCGAACGGGCCCAGCCGGAAGCTGCCGGCCTGGCGGTCGAGCAACGCGCCGAACACACTGGGCGCATCGAACCTCGGCACACAGAGCCAGTCGACCGATCCATCCGGCGCGACGAGCGCGCCGGTATGACAGTTCGACAGGAACGCGTAGTCGGCGATCGGGGGAAACGGCGACGGAGCGGCCGAGCTTTGCGGCTCGGGCGGCGAGCGCTGTTCGCTCATGACGCGATCGAACGTCGTAGCCATGGCGTTTCTCCCCCCTCCCCGTCCTGTGGTCCTCAACCATGATGACGCCCGGTCCGGTAGCCGACCTTGTTCAAGTTTGTACAGGCAGACAAGTCACTTGGCACGCGGCCACAAAAGAACCAACATTCGAGCGCCGGGAAGCGCATCGCGCACCGTCGTCCTGCCGGCAAGTCCTCGAAAGAAATTTGTCTTTGATATCCTGTACGCCCATGGTGGCCGGACGCCGTCGCCGCGAAGGAAGGACTGCATGACATTGCCTCATCCGATCGTCTTCCTCGTCGACGTGGACAACACGCTGGTCGACAATGACGGGATCCAGCAGGACCTGAAGGACCATCTCGAGCGGACCTATGGCCGCGCCGCCCGCGAGCGCTACTGGAGGATTCTCGAGGATCTGATGGTGGAGCTGGGCTATCGCGACTACATCGGAGCGCTCCAGCGCTTCCGTGTCGAACACCCGCGCGAGATAGAGCTGCTGTCGATGTCGTCCTTCCTCATGGACTACCCTTTCGCCGACCGGCTCTACCCGGACGCCCTGGCGGTGCTGAAGCGGCTGCGCGGCGTGGGCCCGACCGTGATCCTGACGGACGGCGACGTGGTCTTCCAGCCGCGCAAGGTCGAGCATGCGGGCCTGGCCAGGGTCGCGGACGGCGACGTACTGGTCTATATCCACAAGGAAGAGGCCCTGGACGACGTCGAGCGGCGCTTTCCGGCCGAGCACTACGTTCTTGTCGACGACAAGCTGCGAATCCTGGACGCGGCCAAGAAAATCTGGGGCGCGCGCGTGACGACCGTGTTCCCGCGCCAGGGCCAGTATGCGCACGACGCGAAAGTGGTGAGCGCCTTGCCGCCGGCGGACGTGACGATCGAGCGCATCGGGGACCTGCTCGACCATGACCTGGCGCGGCTGCGGTCGGCCGCCTTGCATCCAGCCTGAAGGTGACACCATGAAACCAACCAGGAAGCTCCACGACCTCGGCCAGAGCCTGTGGCTCGACAACATCACGCGCGAACTGCTGAACAGCGGCACGCTGAAACGCTACATCGACGATCTGTCGGTGACGGGCCTGACGTCGAACCCCACGATCTTCGACAATGCGATCAAGAACAGCGCCATGTACGACGAGGACATTTCCCGCGCGGCGTCCTCGGCCAAGTCGGGAGAGGACCTGTTCTTCCCCCTGGCCCTGGCGGATCTGACCCGTGCGGCGGAGCTGTTCCAGCCTCTCTTTGCCCGGACGGACGGGGTCGACGGGTGGGTGTCGCTCGAGGTTTCGCCCCTCCTGGCCCACGACACGAACAGCACCCTGGCGGCCGCGCTCGACCTCCACAAGCGCGCCGGCAAGCCCAACCTCTTCATCAAGATCCCCGGCACCGCGGAGGGACTGCCCGCCATCGAGGCCGCGATCTTCGCCGGCGTGCCGGTCAATGTCACACTGCTCTTCTCGCGCGAACAGTACGTCGCGGCGGCCGAAGCGTACCTGCGCGGCGTCGAGCGGCGTATCGCGGCGGGGTTGAACCCGGCCGTCGCCTCGGTGGCCTCGCTCTTTGTCAGCCGCTGGGACGTCGCGGTCGGCGGCAAGGTCCCGGCCGAGCTCACCAACCGGCT
>MEMN01000178.1:4043-18614 GCA_001767945.1 Alphaproteobacteria bacterium RIFCSPHIGHO2_12_FULL_66_14
CAACAGCGGCGCACGGGCCCAGCGCCTGCTGTGGGCCAGCACCGGCACCAAGGACCCGAAAGCGCCGGACGCCCTCTACGTGAAGGCGCTCGCCGCGCCCTTCACGGTCAACACCATGCCGGAGGGCACCCTCAAGGCCTTCGCCGATCACGGCGAGGTCGGCCAGATACTCGCACCGGATGGCGGCGACTGCGAGACGGTTCTCGCCGGCTTCGCCAAGGCGGGTATCGACATCGGCGCACTCGCGGCCCGGCTCCAGGACGAGGGCGCCGCGTCCTTCGTCAAGTCCTGGAACGATCTGATGGCCCGTATCGACTCCAAGCGCGTTGCGATCCGCAAGGCGAGCTGACCGCCGCCCCACTGCTCCACTGTCCGCAAGGGAACGATCAATGAGCGTACCGGCTTTGCATCTGCACCCGGCCTGGGCGGCGCTGAAGAAGCATTACCAGAAGATCAGGCGCGTCCACCTCCGGCAACTCTTCGCCAAGGATCGCCGGCGCGGGGAGAGGCTGGCGGTCGAGGCCGCCGGGATCTATTTCGACTATTCCAAGAACCGGATCACCGACGAAACCCTGGGATTGCTCCTTCAGCTTGCCCATGAGTCGGGGTTGCGCGATCGCGTCGACGCCATGTTCCGCGGCGACAAGATCAACACCTCGGAGAAGCGCGCGGCGCTTCACGTCGCCCTGCGCGCGCCGCGGGGCGCTTCCATCATCCATGACGGCCGGAATGTGGTGCCCGAGGTCCACGCCGTTCTCGACAAGATGGCGGATTTCGCCGATCGCGTGCGCAGCGGCGCCTGGAAGGGCCATACCGGCAAGCGCATCCGCAATGTGATCAATGTCGGCATCGGCGGCTCCGATCTCGGCCCCGTGATGGCGTACGAAGCGCTCAGGCACTACAGCGAGCGGGCCATGACCTTCCGCTTCGTCTCCAATGTCGATGGCACGGACTTCGCCGAGGCGGTGCTGGGTCTCGATCCCGCGGAGACGTTGTTCATCATTTCCTCCAAGACCTTCACCACCCTGGAGACCATGACCAACGCGCATACCGCGCGTGACTGGCTGCTGGCCGGGCTGAACGGCGAATCGCAGGCGACGGCCAGGCATTTCGTCGCCGTTTCCACCAATGCCCAGGAGGTGGCGAAATTCGGCATCGACACGGCCAACATGTTCGGCTTCTGGGATTGGGTCGGCGGACGCTACTCGATGGACTCGGCCATTGGACTGTCGACCATGCTTGCCATCGGGCCCGACAATTTCCGCGCCATGCTGGAGGGCTTCCATGAAATGGACGAGCATTTCCGCACCGCACCGTTCGAGCGCAACCTGCCGGTGCTGATGGGGCTGCTCGCCGTCTGGTACAACAATTTCTTCGGCGCCCAGACCGTCGCCGTGCTGCCCTATCAGCAATATCTGAAGCGGTTTCCAGCCTATCTCCAGCAGCTGACCATGGAGAGCAACGGCAAGCACGTGACCTGGGACGGCATCGCCGTCGATTGCGATACCGGGCCGATCTACTGGGGCGAGCCGGGGACCAACGGCCAGCATTCCTTCTACCAGCTGATCCATCAGGGGACCCGGCTCATACCCTGCGATTTCATCGCCTTCGCCCACACCCTGAACCCGTTGGGCAGGCATCAGGACATCCTGCTTGCCAATGTCTTTGCCCAGACGGAGGCGCTGGCCTTCGGCAAGACCGCCCGGCAGGTCGCGGCGGAAGGCACGCCCGACTGGCTGGTGCCGCATCGGCTGTTCGAGGGCAATCGTCCGTCGAACACCCTCCTGCTCGACGCCTTGACGCCGGCCGCGCTGGGCAAGCTGGTCGCGCTCTACGAGCACAGCGTCTTCACCCAGGGCACGATCTGGCAGATCGATTCCTTCGACCAATGGGGCGTGGAGTTGGGCAAGGCTCTCGCCCAGCAGATCGTTCCCCAGCTCGAGAGCGCCGCGGAGCCCAAGCTCGAGCACGACAGCTCGACCAACGAGCTGATCCGGCGCTATCGCAAGCTCAAGGGATCCGCCTGATGGCCCGGGGATTCGATCGCCCTCTCTATATCCTGCCCTTCGATCACCGCGGCTCCTTCCAGACCAAGCTGTTCGGCTGGAAGTCGCCCTTGAGCGATGCGCAGACCGCCGAGATCGCCGACGCCAAGCAGGTCATCTACGACGGCTTCCAATCGGTGCTCGCCACCGGCGTGCCAGCGGAAAAGGCCGGCATCCTGGTGGACGAGCAATTCGGCGCCGCCGTCCTGCGCGATGCGGCCGCCAAGGGCATCGTCACCGCCTGCCCGGCGGAGAAGAGCGGACAGGACGAGTTCGACTTCGAGTATGGCGAGGATTTCGCGCGCCACATCGAGGCCTTCGACCCGACCTTCTGCAAGGTGCTGGTGCGCTACAACCCGCAGGGCGACCGCGCATTGAACCGGATGCAGGCCGCCCGACTGAAACGCCTGTCCGATTTCCTCGCGGCGCGGAACCGCAGCCGCTTCATGTTCGAGCTCCTGGTGCCGGCGGAGAAGGCGCAGCTCGACAAGCTCAAGGGCGACAGGAAGGCCTACGATCTCGAGCTCAGGCCCGGCCTGATGGTCGAGGCCATCCGCGAGCTGCAGGATGCCGGCGTCGATCCCGACCTGTGGAAGATCGAAGGTCTCGATCGCCCCGAGGATTGCCGAAAGATCGTAGCGGCGGCGCGGGCCGGCGGGCGCGACCAGGTCGGTTGCATCATTCTCGGCCGCGGCGAGGACGAACAGAAGGTCCGGGAGTGGCTCGGCATCGCCGCGCAAGTGCCGGGCTTCATCGGCTTTGCCGTCGGCCGCACCGTCTTCTGGGACGCGCTGGTCGCCTTGCGCGCCAAGACGGCGACGCGCGAGCAGGCTGTCGGCCAGATCGCCGGGCGCTTTCGCGAATTCGTGGACATCTTCGACAAGCACACCAGTCGTCCGTCACCCGGCACCGCGTGATCGGGTCCGATCGGAAGTCTTCAAAGCAAGGGATCAGCACATGCAATTGGGAATGATCGGCCTTGGCCGGATGGGCGCGAACATGGTGCACCGCCTCCTGAAGGGCGGCCATCAGTGCGTGGTGTATGACATGTCACCAAAGGCGGTGGCGGAGGTCGTGAAGGACAAGGCCGTCGGCACCGCGTCGCTGGCCGAGTTCGCCAAGAACCTCACCAAACCCCGCGCAGTCTGGTTGATGGTGCCCGCCGGCGTCGTCGACAAAACCATCGCCGATCTGCTGCCCCATCTCGAGGCCGGCGATATCCTGATTGATGGCGGCAATTCCTACTACATCGATGACATCCGCCGGACCAGGGAGTTGAAGCCGAAGGGCATCCACTATGTCGATGTCGGCACGAGCGGCGGCGTGTGGGGCCTCGAACGCGGCTATTGCATGATGATCGGCGGTGAACCCGATGTGGTGAAGCGTCTCGATCCGGTCTTCGCTACCCTCGCGCCGGGCATCGGCGACATCGCGCGCACCCCGGGACGCGAGAAGAAGGCCGGCGGAACGTCCGAGCAGGGTTATCTGCATTGCGGTCCGAATGGCGCCGGCCACTTCACCAAGATGGTGCATAACGGCATCGAATACGGCGTGATGGCAGCCTATGCCGAGGGCATGGCGGTTCTCAAAGCGGCCAACGTCGGCAAGAAGTCCGGCAGGGTCGATGCCGAAACCACGCCGCTGCGCGATCCCGAACATTATCAATACGATCTCGACCTGGCGGACATTTCGGAGGTCTGGCGCCGCGGCAGCGTGATCGCGTCCTGGCTGCTCGATCTCCAGGCCGCAGCCCTGATCCAGGATCCCACCCTGTCGAAATTCGCCGGGCGGGTGTCCGACTCCGGCGAAGGCCGCTGGACGATCAAGGCCGCCATCGACGAGGGGGTGCCGGCGCATGTGCTGTCCTCGGCGCTCTACGAGAGGTTCAGCTCGCGCGGCGAGGCGGATTTCGCCGACAAGCTGCTCTCGGCCATGCGCTACGAGTTCGGTGGGCATATCGAAAAGCCGGCCGGGTCATAGCGGCCGGGTCATAGGCGATCGAAGAGCGGATGCAGGAACGGGAGCCCAAGGGCATGACCAAGGAAGAGCTCGATCAACTGGCGATCAACACGATCCGCACGCTGTCCATCGACGCCGTCCAGCAGGCGAAGTCGGGCCATCCCGGCACGCCGATGGCGTTGGCGCCGCTGGTCTATACGCTGTGGAACCGGGTCATGCGCTTCGACCCGAAGGATCCCATCTGGCCGGATCGCGACCGCTTCGTTCTGTCGAACGGCCATGCCTCGATGTTGCTGTGGTCCGTCCTGCATCTGACGGGCACCCGTGCGGTGAACGCGGAGTACGAGCGCCTGGGCAAACCGTCGGTCACCCTCGACGACATCCGCCATTTCCGCCAGCTCGAGAGCAAGGCGCCGGGGCACCCGGAATATCACTGGGTCTCCGGCGTCGAGACGACGACCGGTCCACTGGGGCAGGGCATTGCCACCAGCGTCGGCATGGCGATCGCGCGCAAGTGGCTTGCCAGCCGCTACAACCGGCCCGGCTTCGAGATTTTCGACTACGACATCTATGCGGTTTGCGGCGACGGCTGCCTGATGGAAGGCGTGGGCTCGGAGGCGGCCTCACTGGCCGGCCATCTCGAGCTCGATGACCTGTGCTGGATCTACGACAACAACCACATCACCATCGAGGGCAAGACGCGCATCACCTTCACCGAGGATGTCGCGGCGCGCTTCCTCGCCTATCGATGGAACGTGCTGCGCGTGGGCGACGCCAATGATCTCGAGCGGATCGAGGACGCGCTCGCGGTCTTCCGACAGACCAAGGGCCGGCCGACGCTGATCATCCTGGACAGCCACATCGGCTACGGTTCTCCGCACAAGATCGACACCGCCGCAGCCCATGGCGAGCCCCTGGGCGAGGACGAGGTCCGGCTCACCAAGCGCGCCTATGGCTGGCCGGAGGATGCCAAGTTCCTCGTGCCCGACGGGGTCATGCAGCAGTTCGATGCCGGCATTGGCGCGCGCGGCGCCGAGGCGCGGCGGCGCTGGGAAGCGCTCTTTGCCGACTACCGCAAGCAATTCCCGGAACTCGCCGCGGAGATCGACCAGATGCAGCGGCGCGAGCTCCCCACGGGATGGGACCGCAACCTGCCGAGCTTTTCGCCGGATCCCAAGGGCATCGCCGGACGCGACGTCTCGGGCGATGTGCTGAACGTGCTCGCTCAGAACATTCCCTGGTTCCTGGGCGGCTCGGCGGATCTCGGGCCGTCCAACAAGACCACGCTGAAGTTCGCCGGGGCGGGCGACTTCGAGGCCGAAAGTCCGGGCGGCCGCAATCTCCATTTCGGCATCCGCGAGCACGCCATGGCGGCGATCGTCAACGGACTGTCGCTCTCCAAGCTGCGGGCTTTCGGGGCGACCTTCTTCATCTTCAGCGACTATGCCCGGCCGGCCATTCGGCTGTCCGCGCTGATGGAGCTTCCGACCCTTTTCGTATTCACCCATGACGCCATGGGCGATGGCGAGGATGGACCGACGCATCAGCCGGTCGAGCAGCTGCTGTCGCTGCGCGCCATTCCGGGCCTGGTCGTGCTGCGGCCCGGCGACGCCAATGAGGTCGTCGAGGCCTATCGCTACATCCTGCAGCTCCGCCATCAGCCGGCGGTGATCGCGCTGTCGCGCCAGCCGCTGCCGACCTTCGATCGCGCCAAGTACGCCTCGGCGGCCGGTGTGGCGAAGGGTGCCTATGTCATGGCCGATGCCCCGGCATCGGGGGGCAAGGGCGGCCCGCCGGAGATCATCCTCATCGCCACGGGCAGCGAGGTCTCGCTGATCGTCGCGGCCCATGAAGCGCTGGCGTCGCGCGGGATTCGGTCCCGCATCGTCTCCATGCCCTCGTGGGACATCTTCGAGCGCCAGCCGCAGTCCTACCGTGAGGAGGTGCTGCCGCCCGGAGTGAGGGCGCGCATCGCCGTCGAGCAGGGATCGGAGCTGGGATGGGACCGCTATGTCGGACCCGGCGGCCGCGTCATCGGCATGAAGACCTTCGGCGCGTCGGCCCCGCTCAAGGAGCTGCAACGCAAGTTCGGCTTCGAACCCGAGAAGGTCGTCGAGGTGGCCATGGAATTGCTCGGACGCAAGTAAGATCGAGAAGAAAGCAGGAAGCCATGCCCAACAAGCAGGACACACCCAACAACGCCAGGAGTGCCACGAAGGCCGAGACGGCCGCGGTGGCGCCACCCTGCGCCATGGTGATTTTCGGCGCCGGAGGGGATCTGACGAAGCGTCTGGTGACACCAGCGCTCTACAACCTGGTGACTGCCAAAAGGCTGCCCGACGGGTTCCGGCTGGTCGGCGTCGACCGCGGACTGAGCAGCGTGGAGGACTGGCGCGCGAGCCTCACCGACATGATGAACGAATTCGTCGCCACCCGTGACGGCGAGTTCCATGCCGACCGCATCGACCCGACGGCCTGGAAGTGGCTGTGCGACCGCATGACCTATCTGCAGGGCGACTTCACCGAACCGCAGATCTACAACCGTCTGCGCGAGCATCTCGCGGGACTCGACAAGACGGCCGGCACAGGCGGCAACCACCTCTTCTATCTCGCCGTCGCGGACCGCTTTTTCGACGTTGTCGTGGCCGCCCTCGGGACTGCGGACATGGTGACGGAAAAGGATGGGCAATGGCGGCGCGTCGTCATCGAGAAGCCGTTTGGGCACGATCTGGCGTCGGCCAAGGCGCTCAATGCCTCCATCCTGAAGACGCTGCAGGAACATCAGATCTACCGAATGGACCATTTTCTCGGCAAGGAGACGGTCCAGAACATCATGGCGCTGCGGTTTGCCAACGGCCTGTTCGAGCCGCTGTGGAATCGACAGCACATCGACCATGTCCAGATCACCGCAGGGGAGACGGTTGGAGTCGAGCGGCGAGGCAAGTTCTATGAGGCGACCGGCGCCCTTCGCGACATGGTGCCCAATCACGTCTTCCAGCTCCTGTCGCTCACCGCGATGGAGCCGCCGATCTCCTTCGATGCCGACGCTGTCCGGGACAAGAAGGCGGAAGTCATCCAGGCCATACGACCCGTCACGCCCAGGCGGGCGATGAAGGACGCCGTGCGCGGTCAATATGCTGCCGGCACCATCCTGGGCAAACAGGTCCAAGCTTATCGTAACGAACCCGACGTGGCCGCGGAGTCAACGACCGAGACCTTCATCGCGTGGAAATTGCAGATCGACAACTGGCGCTGGGCCGGGGTGCCCTTCTACTTGCGGACGGGCAAGTACATGAAGCGCCGTTGGACCGAGATTGCCATTCGCTTCCACCAGGCGCCTTACACGCTTTTCCGCGGCACGCATGTGGAGCGGATGAATCCCAACTGGATGATCCTGCGCCTTCAGCCCGATGAGGGCATCGCGCTGGAGTTTGCCGCCAAGCGTCCCGGCCCCACCGTGACGCTCGGCAACGTAAGCATGGACTTTGCCTACAAGTCCTATTTCAACATGGCGCCCAACACGGGCTACGAAACGCTGCTCTATGACTGCATGATCGGTGATGCGACTCTGTTTCAGCGCGCCGACAATATCGAGGCGGGCTGGCGAGCTGTGCAGCCAATCGTAGACGCCTGGGCAAGCGATCCTGCGAAGGATTTTCCCAATTATGCCGCAGGTAGCGACGGTCCGGCAGCGGCGGACGAGTTGCTGGCGCGCGACGGACGCGCCTGGCGCCCGCTCGAATAAGCGAACAACACGGAGGTCCCGATGGCAGAGAAGCGAAAGATCTCCCTGGTGCTGGCGGACGTGGATGGCACGCTCGTCACCGAAGAGAAGGTACTGACCAAACGCGCCCAGGCCGCCGTGCAGCGACTGCGCGAGGCGGGAATCCGCTTCGCCATCACCAGTGGCCGGCCACCCACAGGCATGGCCATGCTGTTCGATGCCCTCGAGCTCGACACGCCGATCGCCGGCTTCAACGGCGGGCTCGTCGTCAAGCGGGACCTCACGATCATCGAGCAGAAGACGGTGCCGGCCGATGTCGCCGCCAAGTCGATCGAGCTGATCCGGAACCACGGCCTCGATGCTTGGGTCTATCGCGGCAATGACTGGCTGGTCGCCGAGGCCGATGGACCGCATGTCGCCCACGAAGCCTGGACCGTCAAGTTTGCGCCGAAGATCGTGACGGATGTCGCCCAGCAGTTGGACCAGGTCGCCAAGGTCGTCGGCGTTGGCGATGACCTGGACAAGGTGCAGCGCTGCGAGGCCGACGCCCGGGCAGCCTTTGGACAGCGTGCGACGGCAAACCGGTCGCAACCCTATTACCTCGATGTGACGAACAGGGACGCGAACAAGGGCGCCGTGGTGGAATTTCTATCGCGGCACCTCGGGGTGCCGACTGCGGAGATAGCCACCATAGGCGACATGCCGACAGACGTGCCCATGTTCAAGCGCTCGGGCTTCAGCATCGCGATGGGCAACGCTTCCGACCAGGTCAAAGGCCAAGCCAGCGTTGCCACGGATTCCTACAACGACGAAGGCTTCGCCAAGGCGATGGAACGCTTCATTCTGGGTTCATTGGATTGAGGTGGGGTACGCGCTAGATGAGTTGGGGGCGAGATGAATGGGGGCGAGATGAGTGGGCGCATCGAAACACTGCCGGATCCGGCGGCGCTGGCGCGCCACGTGGCCGACTGGATGACGTCGGCGGCGCTTGCGGCGAAGGGCGTCTTTCGCGTGTCGCTTTCAGGTGGCTCGACCCCGAAGGCCCTCTTCACACTCCTCGCGTCCGATGAGTTCATCGGACGCTTTCCCTGGACACGGGTCTCCTGGTTTTGGGGCGATGAGCGCTTCGTGCCCCATGATCACCCGGAGAGCAATTACCGGATGACCCGTGAGGCGATGCTGGCCAAGGCGCCTGTCCCGCCGGCGAACATTCATCCTGTGCCGGCGGACGGCACCCCTGACGACGCCGCCGCGCGATATGAGCGGACCCTGCAGGCCGCCTATGGCGCCTCGGTGCTGGATCCGGCGAGGCCACTGTTCGACATCACCCTGCTCGGCCTCGGCCCCGATGGCCATACAGCTTCCCTGCTGCCTGGCGAACCGGTCCTGCAAGAGCGCAAGCGCTGGGTCGCCGCGGTGTCGCACGGTCGGCCCGAGATTCGCATCACCATGACCTATCCGGCGATCGAGAGCAGCCGGCAGGTCGCGTTTCTGGTGACGGGCAAGGAAAAGGCGGCGATCTTCAAGACGATTCGTGCAGGGGGCAGCAAGGTACCGGCAGCACGCGTCAGGCCTGTCGGCGAGCTGATCTGGTTCGTCGATCGGGCAGCCGCCGGCAAGGACCAGGACACAGCCTGATCGAGGTGGCAACAATGCAGTCGATTCTCGTGGCCCCATCAGTATTGTCGGCCGACTTTTCGCGACTGGGCGAGGAGGTCCGCGCCGTCGACGCCGCCGGTGCCGATTGGATCCATGTCGATGTGATGGACGGCCGCTTCGTGCCCAATATCACCATCGGGCCCGTCGTGCTGCAGGCCATTCGCCGCTCGACGGCAAGGCCGCTCAACGTTCATCTGATGATCGTCGAGCCGGAGCGCTATCTCGCTACCTTCGCTGAGGCCGGCGCCGATCATCTGCTGATCCAGGCCGAGTCCGGCTCCACGATCCACTTGCATCGGACGCTCGGCCAGATCCGCGCACTCGGCAAGAAGGCGGGGGTGGTGGTCGACCCGGCGAGCCCTCCGGAGCTCATCGAATATGTCCTGCATCTCTGCGACATAATCCTGGTGATGACGGTCAATCCCGGATTTGGCGGGCAATCTTTCCTGCCCGAGATGCTGCCCAAGATCCGGCGCATCCGGGCGATGTGCGCGCAGCGCGGCCTCAATCCGGTGATCGAGGTCGATGGCGGCGAGAACGAGACGACGGCAGGTCAAGCCGCCGCAGCAGGCGCCACAGCGATCGTGGCGGGCTCGGCAATCTTCGGCACAAAGGACTACAAGGCGGCCATTGCGGCAATCCGCGCAAGCGCCATCGCGGGCGCGGCCAAGCCGTGAGCGCAGGCGTGTTCCCAGCCGGCGCCGATCGGGACGCGCTCAAGCGCGCGGCGGCGGAGGCGGCGGTCGAGCTGGTCGAGGATGGCATGGTGGTCGGGCTCGGCACCGGCTCGACGGCGGCTTTCGCGGTCGAGGCCCTCGCGCGACGTCATGGGCAGGGCCTGCGCTTTGTCGGCATTCCGACCTCGCAACGAACAGCGGCGCAGGCGACGGCGGCGGGCATTCCGCTCACCTCATTCGCCGAGCATCACCGGATCGATCTCACGATCGACGGCGCGGACGAGGTGGAGCTCGGTACCCTCAACCTGATCAAGGGACTGGGCGGAGCGTTGTTGCGCGAGAAGATCGTCGCCGCCGCAAGCCGGCATCTCGCCATCATCGTCGACGGGGCCAAGCTGGTGGATCGGCTGGGCACGCGCGCGCCGGTTCCCGTCGAGGTCGTCGCCTTCGGGTTGGAGGCAACCCGGGCAGCCCTCGAGGCGCTCGGCGTCAGCGCCCGGCTGCGCCTGTCGCCAGCGCACGACCCGTTCGTCACCGACAGCGGCAACCACATTCTCGATTGCAGCTTCGGTCCGATCGCCGATCCGGCGCGGCTGGAGGAGCGCATCGGGCGCATCGTCGGGGTGGTCGAAAGCGGCCTCTTCATCAACCGCGCCGGTCCGGTCTTCGTCGCCGACGCAGCCGGCGTCCGCCGCCTCGACAGCCCACGCGCCCATGAAAGGATCGGCACATGAGCGACTCAGCAGCCCACCGGCCGCAAACCCTGGCGATCGATATCGGCGGCACGGGGCTCAAGGCCTCGGTCCTCGATGAATCGGGAAAGATGGTGGAAAAGCACGTGCGCGTGGCGACACCCAGTCCCTGTACTCCTGACATACTGACGGAGGCGCTGACCAAGCTGACGGCGCCTCTCACATCCTACGACCGTATTTCCATCGGCTTTCCCGGCGTCGTACGGGACGGCAGGATCATCACGGCACCGCACTTCAAAGGCAAAGCCTGGCGTGACTATCCGCTGGCGGAGACTCTGTCGCGCCGTTTCGGCAAGCCTGCCCGCCTGCTCAACGACGCCGAGGTCCAGGGACTGGGGATCGTCAAGGGACAGGGGCTCGAGGTCGTGCTGACGCTCGGCACGGGCGTCGGAAGCGCGGTGTTCAGCAATGGTGCGCTTACGCCACACCTCGAGCTGGCGCAGCACCCGATCCACAAGGACGAAACCTACAACGACTATGTCGGCAACGCCGCACGCCGCGCGCTCAGCAGCAGGAAGTGGAACAAGCGCGTCCTCAAGACCATCGGGATCGTCGATGCGCTCCTGCACTACGACGTCCTGTATCTGGGCGGCGGAAACGCCTCCAACATCACAGTTGCCCTGCCGGACAACGTCCACATCGCTTCCAATGATGCCGGCATCACGGGCGGTATCCGCTTGTGGGACGAAGTCGTCTGGAACGGCGTCCTCGGCAGCCGCAGCGTGTCTGCCGTGCGTTGAGCCGGTCGGGCGTCAGGCTTCAGACGCCCCAAGTCATCGCCTCGGGCTGCTGCGCCGGGGGGTTCTGCGCCGGGGCCGACGGGTTCCTCGCCAGCGCCAAAGCGAGCGGCGGGTCCGGCCGTGCCGGTCTGCGGCCTTCGTTGCCGGGATGGAGCATCACGGCCCACGCGCGGATCGAGATGAACACCGAGATCGTGAAAAGGTCCCTCGCTTCGTTCCAGGGCGGGGGTTACCCGCCCGACATGCCATCATCACCTTGATGGACGTCAGCGCGACCACGTCCAGACGGAATGCCGATGGGTGAATGAACCTGTCACGCGTCCGGTCGAAGGCACCGTGAAACGAATTGCCGCGTCACCTGGTCGTATTTCGTGTCGCCGGTCCTCGTCTCGAGAAGTGCGTCGCGCGCCTCCGGCACGACGATCGTTGCCCTGTTCATCCTGCCGCCGCGACAGGTCAACAGTTTCCTCACGGGCGCCGCCGTTGCCCGGCCGACGCCGGCCAGAGGCTCCCAGAGCTCATAGACCTGATCGTGATCGGAAGCCGGCTGGGCTTCGCACCGGTCGTCATCGGTCACCAGCCAGAGCCGAATGTCGCCGTCCGGCCGGCAGGACATTTCCTCGATCATGTCGCTGCTTTCGAACCCCACCGTCAGCCTTCCCGGGCACAGCTCGTAGACGAGCACGTTCATGCCGTCCACGCCGCCGTCGAGAATGCCCCTCTCGCAGTCGCGCGGGGACATCGACGGGGAAAAGGACGGGGACATCGATCCGCTTCCCTGCGCCGCCGTCGACAGGGCGATCAGGGCCGAGCCGAGGACGCCCATCAACAGCCCGCCGATCCCGCTCCGTGGCGTCGATCCAGAGGACATGACGAACCTCCCTGGCAATCCTCGAAGGTGGCGACCCGCTCTACCTGCTCTCCACCTCTTGATTCTCCACAGCGGCAACCGTCTTGCGCGCCCGGTCGATCTGGGCGACACGGGCCCGGAAGCGCTCGAGATCCTTGCCGCCGAGACGGGCGCGCCGCGCCGTGCGCGCCATGCTCAACGGGTCCACCGGCCTGCCGTTGCGATGCAGCTCGAAATGAAGGTGCGGGCCGGTCGACAGGCCGGTGCTGCCGACGAAGCCGATCACCTGGCCCTGGCGGACGCGCGCGCTGCGCCGCACGCCCGGCGCGATGCGCGACATGTGGGCGTAGCCGGTCGCGAGGCCTCCGTCGTGGCGGATCTTGACCCATCTTCCGTAGCCGCCGTTGCGACCGGCCTGCACCACCCGGCCGGCGCCGGCGGCGAGGATCGGCGTTCCAGGGGGCGCTGCGAAATCGATGCCGGCATGCAGGCGCGTGAACTTGAGGACCGGGTGGCGGCGTATGCCGAAGCGCGAGGAGATGCGGCTCATGTTGAGCGGCGTGCGCAGCAGCGCCTTGACCACGCTCTCGCCCTCGCTGTTGTAGAAGAATTCCTCGCCGCCGCGCGGCTTGAAGCGGTAGACGCTAAAACTCTCGGCGCCGCCCCCGGTGGTGAGCTCGGCCCACAGCACGCGGCCGCCGTCGACCGCCTGGCCGTCGCTGGTCCAGGAGCGCTCGACCAGCACGTCGAAGCGGTCGCCCGGCTGGATGTCGTGCTGGAAGTTCACGTCCCAGGAAAAGGCGCGCAGCATTTCCGCCAGCGGCTGGTGCGGCACGCCGGCGGCCTCGGCGCTGGCGATCACCGAGCCATCGACCTCGCCCGCGGCGCGCTGCAGCTTCGAGGTGACCTCGAAGATCTCCTCCTCGACGCTGAAGTCGCCCTCGCCGTCGCGCTCCAGCGTGATCTCCCGCCGGGGCTCGGGCCGGATGGTGAGCGCGAGCAGGACGGGTTTGGCGCCGGCTTCGTCGGCGGGCTGGAGCTTCACGGTCATGGCCTGGCCGATGGGCAGGCTCTTCATGCGCACGTACGAGGCCAGGGCTGCAATGGTGTTGCCGACGTCCTCGGCCGCAACGCCCAGCCGATGCAGAACCCTGGCGACCGTATCGCCCTTGCCAAGGCGCACCAAAGTCTCGACGGAAGGCGGAGCTTCCGGCTCGACATCGGTGGACGGGAGGGACGGTAGGATGCCAAAGGCGGCCGGGTCCGACAGGGGCGGCTCTTCGCGCAAAGCCGTCTGGAGATCGTCGGACAGCGGGGGAGCCGGCGGGAGGACAGCCATCTCCGGCGCCGACGTTCCCGATTCGGGATACGCCGCCAGATCAACGACCGGTCGGGGGGCTGCCGCAATCTCCGTGGGGGCGGCAGGCTCGAGGAAGAAACGCGCCATGGCCCAACCGAGGGCCGCCACAACTGCTAGGACGCAGACTCCGACGCAGAGCTTTCGCCACACTTGGCCGATCGAAACGGAGCCGATCGAAACGGGGCCGATCGAAACGGGGCCGATCGAAACAGGGCTGACCGAAACAGGCGCGCGAATCTGCACGAAGGTCGGCTGCTGACGGGCTTTTGTTTCCAGTGAGAGAAGGTCGACGGGATCGGGAATGCTTTCGCGTGAAGATGATTGATCGAGCATCCTTGCGGTCCTTGGGGGAAGAGGGCCTTGGGGAGAAGAGGACGCAGGCGTCTTCTGCCTTTGTCCTGGCGCGCGCACGAGGCGAGGCTCGCGTGACGCATCGTCAGATCCAGGCGGTCCTGCCTTGCACTGTCGGGCGAGAATCCTCCTCGGCAGAGATTTGGTCAGAAACTTGGCAGCAATGTGGTGCCGTTGCGTCGCGACGAACGAGACGGGGGATAAAGATCGGCGCCCGCATTCGGCGCCGTCGACCCGCTTAAGGCAGCGTCACCTTCGTCAGCCGGCCGCCGCGCACCTCGACCCGCCGCATCATCGAGCCGCCTTCGATCTGCCCGCCGCCCGCCTGCCCGCCTGCGACCTGGGCGCCGGCGACCCGGACCGGCGCCTGCCACTTGACGCTGGTGGTGACGTACCAGACGCCGTCGGGCACGCGCGCGAAGGCGAAGCTGCCCGAGGCATCGCAGCGTGTCGT
>MEMN01000178.1:18663-19565 GCA_001767945.1 Alphaproteobacteria bacterium RIFCSPHIGHO2_12_FULL_66_14
CCGAGGCTGGCAGCGCGTGTGCCGCGGCTGTCGTTGCCGAAGATCGCCGTCATGCGCGCCCGCGCATAGGCGGTGTCGGGGATCAGGTTGGCCGACTGTCCGGCGCAGGTGTGACTGGTGCCGCCGGCCGGACCGGGGGCCTTCAGGGCCGCGTTGCCGCTCACGGTGTTGGCGCCGGCCTTGCGGGCCCATTCAACTTCGGACGGGGCGATCGGCGTCGAGAGGGTGGAGCCTCCCGGCAACCCAAGCTGGGCACAGCCGGCAAGGGCCAGGGTCGATCCCAGGATCAAGGCAAAAGACTTCATGCCCGGCTTTCCTCCCTTTGCCGCAGGGTAGCCAGCAATGCCTACAGCCGGCCCGTGTTCCTTTTGTGGTTCGGCCGCGCCCACGGGGCGGCTACAGCTGCGTCCGGAGCTTCGCCCGTCCGGAAAATCGCCATGATGCAGGCTCTGCCTATCCGCTGTAAGGGCGGCGACGCCGTTCTGCCGTGAGGTGCGGCACTGGCGGAGAATGTTCTGCTGCCTTTCCGGGGGTTGTCATGAAGATCAGGCGCCCAGCGACGCCAGCCGAGAGGACCGCCCTCGCCGCCCTCACTGCTCTCGCGTCATTGATGTCTGCGGCGTCCGCGCTCGGCCAAGGCGCGCCGCGCCAGGTCTGCACGCAGGAATACGCGCCCGTCTGCGCGCGGCTCGGCGGCGCCACGATCACCTATTCCAACCGCTGCTTCGCCGAGGCCGCCGGCGCCCAGGTGATCGCCCCGGGCCGCTGCGCCGCCGGTTCGCCGCCGGCGCCGACGCCAGGAACCAGGTGACGCCTGCGTCCCTCAGCCCGCCGGCTGCAGCGGCAGTCCCGCCGGCACGGCTCGCGGCTTGGCCGACGGCGGCCTGGAGAGCAAACGTCGA
>MEMN01000179.1:0-3688 GCA_001767945.1 Alphaproteobacteria bacterium RIFCSPHIGHO2_12_FULL_66_14
AGGCGAACGCGCTCGCCCTCCCCTTCGAGGCAGGAACCTTCGACGGCGCCTACATGATGCACGTCGGCATGAACATAGAGGACAAGCCCGGGCTCTTCGCCGAGGCCCGCCGGGTTCTCAAGGCGGGTGCCGAACTGGCCATCTACGACGTGATGCGGACCGGCGGCGGCGAACTCAGCTTCCCCGTGCACTGGGCGGCAACCGCCGAGACGAGCTTCGTCGCCAGCGCCGCGGCGTACCGGCAGGCGCTCGAGGCCGCCGGCTTCGAGATCGGCAAGACGCGCGACCGCAGTGCGTTCGCCCGCGCGTTCTTCCGCGACGCGCAGGCGCGCGGTGCCGCGGCCGGCGGACCGCCGCCGCTCGGGATCCACCTCCTGATGAAGGCCGAGGTGGCCCGGAAGCTCGCCAACGTCATGGCAAATCTCGAACGCGGCCTGATCGCCCCGACCGAACTCATCTGCCGGGCACGATAGCGCCGGCCGGCCCCGTCCCGGATTGACTCGGGCCGCCCCGAACCGGCTTAATCGTCGGACACCGGCAGCGGGCCAACCCTGCCGATGCCAAAGATGAAGTCGTCAGGGAAGCTGGATGAGGATCGAAAAATACCTGAACACCACCCCGGAAGAGGTGGGCAGCCGGCGTCACGACATCTGGCTCGGCATCAGCCTCGGGAACAAGTACTTCACCGCCGAGCACATGGAGAGATACATCACGTGGGCGCTGGCCCATACCAAGGAGCGCGTCCTCATCGTCATCGGCGACGCGATCCAGGCCGTGAACATCGAGGTGCTCGACAGTCGCACACCGCACCACGCCCTGAAGCGGGCGCGCAAGCTCGGCGACGAGCAGCATGCCGTGATCTCGGCCGTGATCGCCGCCCTGCCGCCGGCGCAGCAGGAGCTGGTCCGTCTCGTGCGTTTCGAAGAGGTGACCGGGGCCCAGCCCTACCGGCACAATCTGCAGGTGGTCGAGGAGGCCTACGAAAAGAACCCGGCGTTCCGCGAGGCCATCCGGACCATCATCCGCAACGGGCGCAAGGACCGCACCGAGAAGATCGCCCACCTCACGGAGGAGAAGCTCGACCGCCTCGCCGACTACATCCTCGACGAGCTGCCGCTCTACGCCAACGGCGCCCAGGCCAATGGCGCGGCGACCGTCCACACGCTCACCCTCTATCCGGCGCTGACGATGCTCGACGAGCTCTGCACCGGCCTTTGGCAGGGCACCTGCTTTCCCGAAGTGGCCGCGCAACTGGACCTCTCGAACAGGACTGCCATCCTGGACGCCTACGTGGAGTGACAGCCGGGCTCGAGCGCACCATCGAGGCGGTGCCCATCGCCGGGCAAGGCCGGCCGGATCGACGCCCTCACACCGTCCGGGCGCCGGCCTTCCAGAATCGGTAGAGCGCCGTCGTGTCGCCGTTGAACAGATTGCGGTCGCAATGGCCGACGCCGGCGACGGCGCGCTGCTCGCTGCCGTAGGCGAAATTGGCCGCGGTCTCGTCGGCGGCGTACTGCCAGAGGCGCCAGCCCTTGTCCGCCCAGGCGAAGGGGATTTCGGGATCCTCACGATAGTCGGCGAGCCAGAGGTCGCAGCCCGCCAGGACGGAACCCGGCCGCACGGTCGCGCCCAGGCTGAGGCGGCGGCGGCCGTAATGGTTGCCATTCGCCCAGGCCGGATGGGTGTAGACCAGCGGCAGACGTCCGGTCGCGCGTTGCACAGCCAGCACAAACGCCTCGGCCTGGCCGAGGGTCATGGTGTTGCGCGGGTTGGCGTCGTTGGGCTCGAGATCGAGTGCCATCAGCGTCGACGGCCCCGGCTGGCAGGCCGACAGGAAGGCGGCGGCCTGCTTCTCGCCGGAATACTGGCGGGTGCCGAAATGATAGCCGCCCCACAGCAGCCCGGCCGCCTCGGCCTGATGGCGGCGCGGCGCGTAGGACGGATCGAACCAGTCGCCGCCCTCGCTCACCTTGTGGATGACGCTCAGGATGTTGCTGCGGCGCACGGCGGCAAAGTCGGTGACGGTGACATTGTGGCTGATGTCGATCACCGCATCGAGCCCGGCCACGGAATGGCGGGGCGGAGCTGAAGGAACCCTGTCGAAGGTGGCGCCCTTGGGCGGTTGTCCACCGCAGCCGGCGAGGGCCGGCACCGTCAAGCCCGCCACGCCCCCCAGCACACGTCGACGAGAGATCATTCGACCAACTTTTGCCTGCGGTTCATTAATGATTGAGCTTATCACGCCTGCCTGCCCGACGGTTGAAAAATCCGCCCCGGCCAAAGCGGCGCCTTTCGCTGGATGGGGTCCGCCGGATTGACGCCGGTCGTGGCCGGCCCAGTATGCGCCACAGGATAAGGATTTCGAGGACAGCCCCATGGATACGCGCGTTCAGCCGGCCGCCGCCAAGAGCGCTCTGGAACGGGCGCGCGCCCTGCAGCCGCTGCTCGACGCCCACGGCGCCGAGATGGACCGCCGCCGCGAGCTGACGCCGGAAGTGGTGGAGGCGCTGGTCGGTCAGGACATGCTGCGCCTGCTGCTGCCCCGGAGCCTGGGCGGCCAGGAGATCCATCTGCTGGAGTATGCCAAGACCACCGAGGCGCTCGCCTGGGCGGACGCCAGCGTCGGCTGGTTCGTCAACCAGTCCAACGTCTCCTCGGCAACCTCCGCCGCCGCCATGCCGCACGACGCGGCCGCCTCGGTGTTCGGCCATGCGCGCGAAGGCCTCGCCTGGGGCGCCCGGCACAGCAAGAGCCAGGCGCTGCGCGTCGAGGGCGGCTATCGCCTGAGCGGCACCTGGAGTTTCGCCAGCGGCGGCCGTCACACGCGGTGGTTGGGGGCGCATAGCGCGGTGCAGAACCCCGACGGCACGCCGCACATCCGTTACGGCCGGCCGGACGACCGCAGCTTCGTGTTCCTGCGCACCGACGCCAGGATCACCGACGACTGGTACGTGCTCGGCCTCAGGGGCACCGGCAGCGACACCTATACAGTGGAAGATCTCTTCGTGCCGGACGAGCGGGCGCCGGCGCGCGATGCGCTGGAGGAGCGCCGCGAGAGCGGGCCGATTTACACGATCATGTCGACCCTGCTCTATGCCACCGGCTTCTGCGGCGTGACGCTCGGCATCGCGCGGCGGCTGTTCGAAGCCTATGTCGAACTCGCTCGCGGCAAGCACTCGCGGGCCTCGAGCAACGCCATGGCCGTCAACAACGCCGTGCAGCGCGAGATCGGCCTCCTGGAAGCGCGCCTCTCCGCCGCCCGCGCCTTCCTGCACGAGGCGGCGGGCCAGGCCTACGACGCCGCGGCAGCGGGCAGGCTCGACGTCGAGCAGCGGCTGCGGCTGCGCCTCGCCACGACCTACGGCATGAACGAGGCGACCGAGGTCGCGATCGCGTCGTACCGTGCCGCCGGGACCACGGCGATCCTCGACGCGCAGCCCTTCGAGCGGCGCTTCCGCGACGCCATGAGCGCCAGCCAGCACCTGCAGGCGATGCTGCCGCACGTCGAGATGGTCGGTCGCCACATCATCGGCACCGACAACGTGCTGCAGAATATCTGAGAGCGACGGACGCGGGCAGCATACATTGACAGGAATGACCGGCGCACGGCCAATACCGGCGATGGATTACGACTATATCGTCGTTGGCGCCGGATCGGCCGGCGCCGTCGTCGCGAACCGGCTGTCGG
>MEMN01000179.1:3697-7037 GCA_001767945.1 Alphaproteobacteria bacterium RIFCSPHIGHO2_12_FULL_66_14
ATCCCGGTCGGCTCCGCCCGGATGATCACCAACCCCGCCGTCAACTGGCTCTACAGTTCGGAGCCCGAGGCCAGTACCAACGGCCGCCGGATCCCGGTGCCGCGCGGCCGGCTGCTGGGCGGCTCCAGCGCGCTGAACGGCATGGCCTTCGTGCGCGGCCAGGCGCAGGACTTCGACACCTGGGCGCAGATGGGCAACCAGGGCTGGAGCTACGAGAGCGTCCTGCCGTTCTTCAAGCGCATGGAAAGCTATGGCGGCGGCGGAGACGACACCTTTCGCGGTCGCGACGGGCCGCTCCGTGTCACCAACCCCGAGCCGCGCGAGCCCTTTTTTGCCGCGGTGATCAAGGCGGCGGGCGAAGTCGGGATCGCTCACAACCCCGACTACAACGGTGCCCGGCAGGATGGCATCGCCATGAGTCAGGCGACGATCGCCTCGGGCAGGCGCATGAGCACGGCGCGCTGCTATCTAGATCCGGTTCGCAGGCGTTCGAATCTTCGCATCGAAACGGGCGCGGTCGCCGATGGACTCCTGTTCGACGGCAAGCGCTGCATCGGTGTCCGCTATTCCGTCGGCGGCCCCAGGAGAGGTGAGCTGCGCGAGGCGCGGGCCGCGCGCGAAGTCATCGTGAGCGGCGGCACGATCAACTCGCCTCAGCTGCTCGAGCTGTCGGGCATCGGCCAGCCCGAGCGTCTGCAGTCGCTCGGCATGGAAGTGCGCCAGCCCTTGCCGGGCGTCGGCGAAAATCTACGCGACCACTATGCGCCACGGACAAAATGGGCGATCGGTACCAAGGGCATCACGTACAACGACACGGCGCGCGGACTCGGTCTCGTACGCCAGGCGCTGCGCTACGCCCTCTCCGGGCGAGGCCTGCTCGGCAGCGTGGGGGCGCCGATGCGCGCCTTCGTCCGCTCGCGCGACGGGCTCGCGGCACCGGACCTGCTGCTGGGCTGGGTGCCGATGCTGACCGAGCCCGGTCCCAAGGGACCGAAGATCGCCCGGCAGTCCGGCGTCACCTGCTACGCCCACCCGATGCGGCCGGAGAGCAAGGGGCACATCCATGTCGTCTCGGCCGATCCGCGCCGGCCGCCCGCGATCCACTTCAACTTTCTCTCCGCGCCGATCGACGCCACGCTGACCGCGCGCGCGGTCCGCATCGCCCGCGCCATCATGACCGCGCCCGCGATGGCGCCGCTGCAGGTGACGGAGTTGGCGCCCGGTTCAGACAGGGACTCGGACGAAGAGATCCTCGACTGGGTGAGGGGTGCGGCGGAGACGACCTACCACCCCGTCGGGACCTGCAAGATGGGTTCCGATGCGATGGCCGTCGTCGACCATAGGCTGCGCGTCCACGGCATCGACGGGCTGCGGGTCGCCGACGCTTCGATCATGCCGACGCTCACCTCGGGCAACACCAACGCGCCGTCGATCATGATCGGGGAGAAGGCGGCGGACATGGTGCTGAAGGACGCGACCGCCTGACGGCGAGGGTTACGGCGATCCCTTCAAGCCCAGTGACGCGAGATAGCTCCAGCGGATCGTGCCGTTCCTGAACTTGATGCCGTCGAGATATTCGGCGACGGCGCGGTCGATCAGCTCGGGCGCGGGCTTGTCCGCCCGCTTGCCGTCGGCGAAGGCCACGATCTCGGCCCAGCCCTGCGGCCGCGGAATCGAGACCACGGTCGAGGGTGTGTCGAGATTCTTGTAGGTCCAGAACGACCAGCCGATGCCGTGCGTGTCGTGCAGCTTGCGGAAGCGTTCGTTCCATTCGTCGGTGAGCTCGCCGGTCTCGCCCAAAAAGAGGGGCAGGTCGTAGAGGTTGGCGAAGTTGAGGTGCCGCTGGATCGAGTCGCGTTTCGTCGACGCCCAGAAGGAGTGATAGGTGTAGGCGAGGTTCTTCGCGAAGGGTGGGCCGAACATGGCGAAGCTCGAGCTCCACTGCCCGGCCGCCAGGATCACGATGCGGCCGGGGTCGACCTCGCGGATCGCTTCGGTCGTCCGCTTGTAGAACGGCTCGAGCCGCGCGTTCAGGGTCGCCACGTCGTGGTAGGGTGCGATCGGCTCGTTCAGGATGTCGTAGCCCAGGATCGTCGGATTGCCGCTGTAGCGCCGCGCCACCGCCCGCCACAGCTTGACCGTAAGGTCGCGGTCACGCGGCACGTAGAACATCAGGGGATAGCCCGGGCCATCGTCGTGGTTGATGCCGGTCTGGCCGCCGGGCGCGGCATGCAGGTCGGGAATCACATAGAGCCCCGACGCGGCGGCCCAGCCCACGACGCGGTCGAGCAGTGCCCATCCCTCGCCCGAGATTTCGCCGTCAGCGGTCATGAACAACCGCCAGTGCAGCGGCACGCGCACCATGTTGAAGCCGACCGACTTGATGAAACGGATGTCGTCCTCGGTGATGTAGCTGTCGCGGTACTGCTGCCAGAAGGCGCCGGCACGCTCCGGTCCGAGCAGGCGATCGAAGGCGCTGAAAATCTGGCGCGGCGCCTTGGCGACCTCGAACTTGAACATATAGCCCTCGGGCATCAGCCAGTTGCCGAGGCTGATGCCCTTCAAGTGGAGCGTGCTGCCGTCGGGGGCGACGAAATTCTTGCCGTCGATGCGGACAAGGCCGCTCTGCGCGTCCGCCGGAGCGGCGAGACCCGTGACAAACAGCAGAGGGATCAACAGCAGGGCGACCAGCAGACGCATGACGGCACTGTAACAGCCGACTAAGCTTCGTCCCATGCTTCTCGCCTCTCTTCTCGTGCCGATCGCCGTCGTCGCGATCGTGCTTCTGGTTCAGCGCGTCCATCTGCCGGCCTTCCTCGCCATGATGGCCACCGTGGTGGTCTATGGCATCGCGGCCGACATGACCTTCCAGTCGGTCGGCAAGGCCTTTGGCCTGGGCTTCACCGCGGCCCTCGAACAGGCCGGCCTGCTGGTGGTGGCCGGGTCTCTGGTGGCCGCGGTGTTGCTGCGCACGCCGCTCGGCACCGGGACGGCGGCGGTCGCGGGCGCGCTGGCGGGACTGGGTGGATCAGCGGCGGGCGGGCTGGCACTGCTGCAGCCGGCCGGCCAGGACGCGCCGCGGCGTGCGCTCGGCATGGCGCTCACGCTGCTGGCCGTGGCGGCCCTGGTGGCGCCCTCGCCGCTCGCCGTCGCGGCGGCGTCGGTGATGAAGGCCGACATTCGCACGATGCTGATGATTGGCGTGCCGGTCGCGATCGTCGCCGCGGCGCTCGGCTGGTGGCATGTGGCGCGGCAAGTGCCGTCGTCCGACGCGCCGGGGCGACTCACCTGGGCCTGGCTCTGCATCGGCATCCCGATCGCGCTGCTGGTGGTTCAGTCG
>MEMN01000180.1:0-1012 GCA_001767945.1 Alphaproteobacteria bacterium RIFCSPHIGHO2_12_FULL_66_14
GAGACAGGACGCACGCCTTCGGATCGGGACACGGCGATCGTCTGGCAAGCCGAGATGCCCGGCATCGACTGGATGTGGGTCTCGATTTCGAGCGGATTGACGAGGAAACCAGAGAGCCGCAGCACATCGCCTATGCGGCTGAGGAACGTGAATCCGCCCTCGCCATCGAGTTCGGCCAGGTCGCCGGTACGGACGTAGCCGTCGGACGTGATAGTCTCGGCGGTTGCCGTATCGTTGCCGTAGTAGCCGACCATAAGGGAGGGGCCGGCGCATTCGAGTGCGCCCGGCTGCCCGGCGCCGAGAAGCGCGCCGCTTTCGGGGTCGCGCACCCGAACATGGGCGAGGGGGGACGTCGGCAGACCGCCGCCACGCCTGCGCCGTGCCACGGCACTGTCGACCGGCTGTCTGGCATAGAGCGCCTGGACCTCACTCATGCCGTAGAGGCCGCACAAGAGCAGCCCGCGCGTCTCGGCCTGTTCGGGCAGGGCGTCGAGCGCGGCGTTGAAGGCGGCGTAGCCCGCCCATTTCACCGATGGAAAAGGCCGCTCGCCGGGAACGGCGTCGAGCAGGCGGGCATACATATCGTCGCTGCCGAATAGGGTGGTTGGCCGGTGATGCGCGATCAGGCGGGCGAGCTCGTCGATTTCATAGGATTCGACCAGCACGCAGGGTTTGCCGGCGGCCAACGTCGCCATGGTCTGGTTGAAGCCATATACGCCGCACAAGGGCAGGACAGAAAGAGAGAGCGTGTCCGGTGCCGCAAAGCCGAAGGTGCGCGCCACCTGCTGGGCATGGCTCGCGATCGCGCCTTGCCGGTGCAGCACGAACTTGGGTGCGCTGGTCGTGCCCGAGGTGGTGAAGATGTTGCAGGGTGCATTGGGCCGCGCGTTGTTGGCGCCGAGCGGCGGGCGCGACAGCAGCCGGTCGAATGGTATGCGCCGCAAGCGCTCGACTACCGCCGGTGCGGATGCCGGTTCGTCGCCCACGACGACGAGTGCTGCGAGCTTGTCGA
>MEMN01000180.1:1038-1456 GCA_001767945.1 Alphaproteobacteria bacterium RIFCSPHIGHO2_12_FULL_66_14
ATCGAAAGGAAGTCGATGCGGTGGAAGCCGGGCGCACAGGCCAGTACCTTGGCGCCGGAGCGGCCGACGATGTCGGCGACCTCGACGGCGCGGTAGCGTGTGTTCACTGCGACCGCGATGGCGCCCAGTCGCACACAGGCGAAATAGAGGATGGGATAGGCCGGGACGTTGGGCAGCCACAGGGCCACCCGGTCGCCCGGCGCTACGCCGAGGTCGGCGAGTCCCTGCGCCACCCTGCTCGCGGCGTCGAGCAGTTCGGCGAAGGAGCGCGTTCTGTCGCCGTGGAGGAGCGCTGGCGCGCTGGGCGTCTCCTCGGCGACGTCGGCAAGCAACGTCCAAACGTCGGCGGCAGGATGGTTGAGAGGCATGCAGCGCAGAGACTACCGCATGCGCCGATCACCTCAAGCCCGCCTATTGC
>MEMN01000180.1:1474-5161 GCA_001767945.1 Alphaproteobacteria bacterium RIFCSPHIGHO2_12_FULL_66_14
AAGTGTCACGACGATCGATGCCAGGAACGGCAGCAGCGGCTTCATGAGTTTTTCCATGGACAATCCGCTCACCGCCATGCCGACGAACAGACAGAGTCCCACCGGCGGCGTGATGTGGCCGACCGCCGAGGCGATGACGCAGACCATGCCGAAATGGATCGGATGGACTCCAACTGCAGTCGCCACCGGCAGCAGCACCGGCACCGTGACGAGGATGATCTCCGACGGCGTCAGGAACGTGCCGAGGATCAGGTACAGCAGGATGATCATGAGGATGAACACCCACCAGGCCGGCGTCATCGCGGCGATCGAACTCGCCACCAGGAAGGGGAACTTCGAGTAGGTGAGTACCCAGCCGAAGGCACCGACGAAGCCGATGATCAGGCCGATCACGCCTGACAGGCGCGCGCTGTCGGTGAAGATCTTCGGCAGCTCCCGAAGCGCCGGCTCGCGATAGAAAATCGGCGGTACGACCAGCGCGTACACGACGGCGACCGCGGCGGCCTCGGTCGGGGTGAACAGGCCGAAGATGATGCCGCCCATGATGATGGCGGGGATCATCAGCGCCGGCAGGGCGTTGCGCAGCGCGGTCCAGAATTGCGGCAGGGTCGGCGCAGGCTCCTTGGGGTAGTTGCGTTTGCGGGCAATGATAAAGACGGGAACGGCCATGCCCAATCCGATCAGCAGGCCCGGAATGACGCCGGCGGCGAACATGGCCGCCACCGACTCGTCGGCCATCCAGGCATAGATGACGGCAATGATCGATGGCGGAATGATCGGCGCCACCACGGCGGTCGAGACGGTGAGTGCGGTGGCGAAATCCTTGTCGTAGCCCTTGCGCACCATCTGCGGGATCAGGAAGGTGCCGAGTGCCGATACGTCGGCCACCGCTGATCCCGAAATGCCGCCGAAGAACATGCTGTCGAGCACGTTGACGTAGGCGAGCCCGCCGCGGAAGCGTCCGACCAGCACCGTCGCGAAATCGATGAGCACCCGAGCCACGCCGCCGCGGGCGGCGATGTTGCCGGCCAGGATGAACAGGGGCGCCGACAGGAGCAGGTAGGAGTCGGACAGGAGCCCGACGAAGCGCGTCGGGATGATGATGGGATTGAGTGCCGGATAGAAGATCGCCGCGACCACGGCGCCGACACCCATCGAAATGCTGATCGGCATGCCGATCAGGATGCAGACGACGAAGGCGATCAGGAGGGTTTCCGCCATAGCCCCCTCAGCGCGAAGTAGATATTGCGAAGCATCGGTACGATGATCATCGCCGATCCCACCGGGATGGCAGCGAACACCCAGTCCAAGGTCAGGCCGAGGCCGGCACTGGTCTGGAAGCCCGCGTTGGGCACCAGCGTGAAACTCAGCCAGATCAGGTAGGCGAAGAGCGCGATGCCGAGGCCGTTGGTCAGGATCAAGAGCAGTGCCCGCCCGACTGGACCGAAGCGGTTGACGAAATAGTCGAGCACCGTGTGCTCATGGCGCCACATCGCCGCCGCCGCGCCGAACATGATCAGCCAGACGAAGAGATAGCGCGGTACTTCCTCGAGCCCGTCGATGCCGGTCAGCCCGAGATAGCGCAGGACCACCTGCAGGAAGACTGCCGCCGTCATGATGGCGAGGATCAGGCCGCCGATGTTGGCCAAACCGTCGTAGAGGCGTGCGCCTGCCGAGGGCGCTGGTTGGGCGTCCTCGGATTCCTGTTCGTCGGGAACTGTCACGATGCCGGTTGCCGTGTCACTTTACGCTCTGGATGTACTCGACCATCGGCTTCGCGGCCTTGCCGGCCGGCGTGGCGTAGAATTCGGCGTAGACCCCTTCGGTCGCCTTGAGGAATGGCGCCGGATCCGGCTTGGTGATCGTGACGCCCTTGGCCTTCACGAGTTCCTGGATGCTCTTGTCCTCGTCGAGGATGAACTTGCGGTTGAAGTCACGAGCAAAGATCCAGGCATCGACGATCGCTTTCTGTCCGGCGGGATCGAGCTTGCTCCAAGCCGCTTTGGACATCACGAGAGCCACCGCCTGATGCGTGTGGCGGACGTCCGCAACGTACTTCACGATGTCGTAGAACTTGTTGTGATAGAAGGTGTTGACGCCGCCCTCGGCGAAGTCGATCACCTTGGTCTGCAGCGCGGTGGCGACCTCGGGGAAGGCGATCGGCGTCGAGATCATGCCCAGCGCCTTGAACGTGGCGACGAGGATCTTGTCCTCCTGGACGCGCACTTTCTTGCCCTTGATGTCGGCCAGGCCGTTGATGGCACTGTGGCCGTAGATGCCACGATAGCCGGCGGCGAAGAAGCCGATCAGCTTGAGGCCCTTCTTGTCGAGCACGTCGGTGTAGAACTTGGTGAGCGTGTCGCTGCCGTCGAGCGCCTTGAAGAGGTGGGCGTAGTCGCGAAAGATGTAGGGAAGCTGGAACACCGACATCTCGGGGATCGCCGTCGACAGCGGCGCGGTCGTGATCGGGCCGAATTCGATGACGCCGAGCTGGATCTGCTGGACCACCTCACGTTCGCCGCCGAGCGCGCCCGAGTGATGATGGGCGATCTTGACCTTGCCGCCGGATAGTTCGGCGACCTTGTCGATGAATTGCTGCGATGCCTGCGAAGTTCCATGCTTGGGTGGATTGACGTTGCCCATGCTCAGGTCCTTGCCCTGGGCGTGGGCGGCGCGGTCCGACCCGAGCGCAGCGGCGAGCAACACCATGCCAGTGGGCAAAATATGACGTAGCTTGAACGTAACCATGGCTAATCCTCCCGGGATGCCTTGCATTGAGTGACGCTCGTGGGCGTCGCTCTCGTCGACCTGGCCGCATGCGCGGCGGCAACTTGGCCGACAGTTTTCGCAGCATGACACGACGCTGGCGATCGCCGCTAGAGCAATCGTGCGGCCGAATGCTAGAGTGGCTACGGGGAGAGTGGTGCGGTTGTTCCGGAGCACGGCACAGGACTTGCTCCGACGGTCCCGACCACCACCGGGAAGGGAATTCACCATGCTGCGTCGAAGCCTGCTCGCCGTTCCGCTCGTTCTTGCCGCCGCGCCATCGCGCGCCCAGCAATGGGTGCCCAAGCAGCCGATCAAGATCCTGGTCGGCTATGCGCCAGGCGGTACCGCCGATATCGCTGCGCGGCTGGCGGCCGAAACCATCCAGAAGCGCCACGGTTACCCGGTGATCGTCGAAAACAAGACCGGCGCTGGTGGCTTCATTGCCCTCAAGTCCGTCGCGCAAGCGGCACCGGACGGCTACACCGTCGGCATCGGCATCATGGGCCAACTGTCGGTTGGGCCGGTCGTGCCGGGCTCGCAGATCCTCGTCGATCTCGACAAGGACCTGGTTCCGATCTGCAATCTCGTCGGTGTTCCGATGGCTCTGGTCGTGCGGCCGGACGCGCCGTTCAAGACCATTCCCGAACTGATCGCGTATGCGAAGGCCAACCCCGGCAAAGTGAGCTATGCGTCGACCGGCAACGGCTCGACCAACCAGCTCGCCGCGGAATTCCTGGCCGCCGAATCCGGCGGTTTGAAATTCCTCCATGTTCCGTATCGCGGTGGCGCGCCGGCCATAGCCGACATCGCGGCGGGCCAGGTCGATCTGTTCTTCGCCAATATTTCGGAGGTCTCGGGCCTCATCAACAGCGGCAAGGTTCGCGCTCTCGCGCTCGCTTCGAAGCGTCCGTCGCCGCT
>MEMN01000180.1:5181-6802 GCA_001767945.1 Alphaproteobacteria bacterium RIFCSPHIGHO2_12_FULL_66_14
TCGGGGCGATGGCCGATCCTGCGAATGTCGCCGTTCTGGCGCAGCGCGGCCTCGTCGACCTGCAGCAGGACAGTCCCACTTTCGCCGCCTTGATCAAGGCCGACCGTGAGCGCTGGGCGAAAGTGGTCAAGCAGGGCAACATCAAGGCCGAGTAGCAAAGGACGTGTAATGAGTGCGCCGCTGTCCCTCGGCATCGACATCGGGGGAACCTTCACCGATGTCGTCATCCACGATCCGCGCGACGGCCGCGCCATCATCTGGAAGGAGAGCACGACGCCCGACGATCCGGCGCGCGGCGCGCTCGAAGGTACGCGGCGCGTGCTGGCGAAGGCCGGCGTGCGACCCGACCAGGTCGGCCGCGTGGTCCACGCCACCACGCTGTTCACCAACGCGCTGATCGAGCGCAAGGGCGCCAGGACCGGGCTACTGACGACGGCAGGGTTCGCCGACGTCCTGGAGATTGCGCGCGAGCGCAAGTACGAGCTCTACGATCTCTTTATCGAGATGCCCAAGCCGCTGGTGCCGCGGCCGTGGCGGCGCGAGGCGAAAGAGCGGCTGGCGGCCGACGGCAGTGTCGAGATTGCGCTCGATGTCGAGGCAGCACTTGCCGAGGTGGCCGAGCTGGTGGAGCAGGGGGTCGAGAGTCTCGCCATTTGCTTCCTGCACAGCTACGCCAATCCGGCACACGAGCGCGCCATCGCTGCGGCTGTCGCCGAACGTTTCCAGTATCTCTCGATCTCGCTGTCATCGGACATCGCGCCGGAAATCCGCGAATACCAGCGCACCAGCACCACGGTGGCCAACGCCTACATCCGGCCACTGGCCGAGATCTATCTCGAACGCCTGGAACAGGCTTTGACAAAATCGGGCATTCCCGGCGGTCTTTTTCTCATGCTGTCCAACGGCGGGCTGACGCATGTGAGCGAAGCCAAGCGGGCGCCGGTGCAGTTGCTGGAAAGCGGGCCCGCGGCCGGCGCACTGGCCGGCGCCTGGTTCGGCCGGAATGCCGGGCTGGAGCGCGTGCTTGCCTTCGACATGGGTGGCACCACGGCCAAGCTGGCCCTGGTCGACGATGGCGAGCCGTTGGTCGCTTATGGCTTCGAGGCGGCACGCGAAAAGCGATTTCTCCGGGGCTCCGGCCTGCCGATCATGATCGCCACGGTCGAACTCATCGAAATCGGTGCGGGTGGCGGCTCAGTCGCGCGCAAGAGCGACCTCGGCACGCTGCAGGTCGGTCCGGAGAGCAGCGGCGCCCAGCCGGGTCCCGCCTGCTACGGCCGCGGCGGGACGGACGCGACGGTGACCGACGCCGATCTGGCGCTGGGCTATCTCAACGCCGATTTCTTCCTGGGGGGCGCCATGAAGATCGACCGCGCCGCGACCGAGGCGGCGCTGGGCGGTCTCGCCACGGCGCTGGGAGTCGAGCGCGATCGCGCGGGCTTCGGGGTGCACGACGTGGTGAACGAGAACATGGCGGGTGCCGCGCGCGTGGCCATTGCCGAGCGCGGTCGCATCCCGGCCGAGTATGCGCTGCTGGCGACCGGCGGTGCCGGGCCCGTTCACGCCTGGAACGTGGCGCGCAAGCTGGGCGTCACGCGCGTCGTCTGTCCGCCCGGAGCAG
>MEMN01000181.1:0-2076 GCA_001767945.1 Alphaproteobacteria bacterium RIFCSPHIGHO2_12_FULL_66_14
TATCCTCACTCACTGCTTCCGCCCTTTCCCCAATGCACCGGTCCGCGCCGACGGCCGCGTCCGCGAGGAGATTCTGGCGGCGCGCAAACGCGGCGTGATCTTCGACATCGGCCACGGCGGCGGCTCGTTCGGCTTCGGCACGACCCGCGGCATGCTGGCGGCGGGTTTCCTGCCCGACGTCATCTCCTCGGACGTGCACGTGATCTCGATCGAGGGCCCGGCCTTCGATCTCCTGACCACCATGTCGAAGTTCCTTTGCCTCGGCGTCGATCTGCCGACGGTGATCAAGCTCGCGACCTCGAACGCGGCCGCGGCCATCAAGCGGCCGGACCTCGGCACGCTGAAAGTCGGCAGCATCGGCGAGGCCACCGTGATCGATATCGCGAAGGGCAAGTTCGACTATGCCGACTCGATCGGCGAGCGCATGATCGGGGACAAGCGGCTGCTCTCGGCCGGCGTCGTGCTGGCAGGCCGCTGGTGGCATCCGGCGTGATCGACGATCCGAAGGAAACGACCTCCCCCGCCTGCAGCGCCCACGAGGCCGACGACGCCTACATGGGCTTCGCGACCAGGGCGGAGATAGTCGCTTTCCTGGCAGGGCTCGACAAAGTGGACGCCGAGGCGATCCGGAAAATGCTGCCCCGGATCCGCGACGATGCCCTGCACAAGGAACTCCGCGCCCGGCTGGCGGCCATTGAGTCCGTGAAATCAGGCACTTAGCGAATCGCGAATTTTGTCGTCGGAAATCGCAACTTCCCCAGGGACGTCGTCGTTATCGACGACATGGCCGGGTCTATCCGGCGTCGCCCCTGCTCCCCCGCTCAGCGACGCCTACCCTCCCCGCTCGGCCATCCAAGCCCGCTCCCGGGGAAACCCGGGGGCGGGCTGCCTGTTTGGGGCACGCGCTTCAGAGCGCCGCTTCCAGATAGACGACGGCGAACAGGCGGGCTGGATCGGTCCAGGTCCGGTCGATGGTGAAGCCGGCACTGCGCGCCAGCGCCGCGATGCCGGCATCGTCGTACTTGTAGGAATACTCGGTGTGCACCCGCTCGCCCTCGGCGAAGGTGAAGGTGCGGCCGGCCACCGTCACCGTCTGCGGCCACAGGCTGCGGAAATAGATCTCGATGCGGCCCTCGACCGGATCGTACCAGGCGTCGTGGGCGAAGCCCGCCAGGTCGAAGGTGGCGCCGAGCTCGCGGTTCATGCGGCGCAGCAGGTTGAGCGTGAAGGCGGCCGTGACGCCCGCGCTGTCGTTGTAGGCATCGTGCAGGCGCTGCGGATCCTTCTTGAGGTCGACGCCCAGAACCAGCGCGCCGCGGTCGCCCAGCAGGGTGCGGGCACGGCGCAGGAACGACGTCGCCTCCTCGGGTTCGAGGTTGCCGATCGTCGAGCCGGGAAAGAAGCCGAGACGCGGCGCGCCGTTCACGTCTACCGGCAACGCTTCGAGCGCCATGTAGTCGGCGCACACCGGCTCGACCCTGAGCAGCGGATAGTCGCGCCGCAACCGGCCCGCCGTGGCGTCGAGATGCTGGCGCGAGATGTCGATCGGCACGTAGGCCGCGAGGTCGGGCATGGCATCGAGCAGCAGCCGCGTCTTGACGCTGGAACCGCTGCCGAACTCGACCAGGGCGCAACCCGGCCCGGCCAGCCGCGCGAGTTCCGCGGCGCAACCGGTCAGGATGCCGGTCTCGGTGCGGGTGAGGTAATATTCCGGCAACTCGCAGATCGCGTCGAACAGCTCCGAGCCGCGCGCGTCGTAGAGGAACTTGGGCGCAATGGCGCGCGGTGAACGCGCCAGACCGGCCAGGACGGCGTCGCGGAATTCCGCGCGGTCGCCGGCTTCGGCGCGATCCGGAGCGCGCAGGGAAACGTTCATCGCAGGTCCTCCGCCAGGCGAATGCCGCCGAACATCCATCGCGCATCCGGTGGGAAGAAATTGCGATAGGTCGTGCGAATATGGCCCACCGGCGTCGCGGCGCAACCCCCGCGCAGGACCAGCTGGTTGGCCATGAACTTGCCGTTGTATTCGCCGATCGCGCCCGGGGGTTCGCGGTAGCCGGGATAGGCGACGTAGGG
>MEMN01000181.1:2095-2506 GCA_001767945.1 Alphaproteobacteria bacterium RIFCSPHIGHO2_12_FULL_66_14
ACCTCTCCGGTACTCCGCAGCGCAGCCGCGCCGGCCTCCCACTCGGCCTCGCGCGGCAGGCGCTTGCCCGCCCACTTGGCGAAGGCCGCCGCCTCGTAGGCACTCACATGGCACACCGGCTCCGACGGCTGCAGCGCGCGCAGGCCCGAAAGCGTGAATACGTGCCAGCGCCCGTCCCGCTTCTCCCAGTAGAGTGGCGCCTGCCAGCCGCGCTGCTGGACGCAGTCCCATCCCGCCGACAGCCAGAACTCCGGCCGGCGATAGCCACCGTCCTCGATGAAGGCCAGATACTCGGCACTATTCGACGGCCGCGACGCCAGCGCGAAGGGCTGCAGCCAGACGCGATGGCGCGGACCCTCGTTGTCGAACGCAAACCCGTTGCCCTCGTGCCCGATTTCGACCAGCCCGCCC
>MEMN01000181.1:2567-3580 GCA_001767945.1 Alphaproteobacteria bacterium RIFCSPHIGHO2_12_FULL_66_14
CCGAGCAGTTCGGCTATGGCGTCGGAGACGTGGCGGCGATAGGCCATGATCTCCCCGACGCCGGGCCGCGAGATCAGGCCGCGTTGCGGGCGCGGATGGCGTGGACCGACGGCTTCGTAGTAGGAGTTGAAGAGGTACTCGTAGGCCGGATCGAAAATCCGGTAGCCCGGCGCATGAGGGCGCAGCACGAAGGTCTCGAAGAACCACGTGGTGTGCGCGAGATGCCATTTGGTCGGGCTGGCATCCGGCATCGACTGGACCGTCTGGTCCTCGGGCGAGAGCGGTGCCGCCAGCTGTTCGGTCAGGTCGCGAACCGCCAGCAGGCGCGCGACCGACGCCGTTCCCCCGTGCTGGACGGCCTGCGTTACATTTTTCGACACGACACCTCCGCACCGCTCGCAACGCCCATCGACGATAGCCAGTTGCAATACGCCCGTCGCCCACTCACTGTTCGTAGCCTCCACTTGTCCACCAGAGGGACGCAAGTGCCGATTTGCGAGATCGACCCGTGGCGCACTCAATATTTCGAGAGTGTGACGTGTCCCGACGACATCTTCATTCCGACTGAGGACAGCGACGCCTGGACGTGGAATCCCACCCATCGCTGGGTCTACGACAAGCTCGCGGTGGCGGCGAGCCAGGGCCTCGACGCGGCGCCGCATGGCGTCGCACCCGTCCGCTATCCGGTGTTCTCCAAGCCGATTTACAACCTCAAGGGCATGGGCGTCGGCAGCCGCGTGCTGCGCTCCGAGGCCGACTACGCCGCCGCCTACCGGCCCGGCCACATGTGGAGCACCCTGCTCGAGGGCGATCACGTCAGCAGCGACGTCGCTGTCGTCGACGGCGAACCGCGCTGGTGGCGTCACGCCAGCGGCCTGGCCAGCGGCGACGGCACCTTCGACCATTGGGAAGTGCATGCTGGCGCCGTGACCGCCGTCGAAGAATGGTGCGGCGCCTGGTGTCGTCGGCATCTCGCGGGCTACAGCGGCATGGTAAATCTCGAGACCATCGGC
>MEMN01000181.1:3598-8145 GCA_001767945.1 Alphaproteobacteria bacterium RIFCSPHIGHO2_12_FULL_66_14
TATTCGGCCGGCGAATGGCGCTTCGACGACACCCAACGGCGCGCTGGTTACAGCGTCGTACTGTTCGTGCCGCACGGACCGCGCTATCGCCACCCGCCGGTCGCCCTGCAGCAAGCGATCGCCCGATGGCCCGGCGTATCCAGCCTGCAGATCACCTTCCACGAAGACGTCGCAGCCGATCGCCACGCCATGCCGCCCGGTGGCTTCCGTGTAGCCATTATCAATTGCTGGGACCGCGCAGCCGGCAACGCGGCCCGCGAACGGCTCCTCGCCCACTTCGAGGCGACGCGTTCGCGCGCCTAGAAGTTCCGCCGGATGAGACCGGCGAACAGGCTGACCACGAACATGACCAGGGCAATGACGAACAGGATCTGCGCCATGCCTGTCGCCGTCGAGGCAATCCCGCCGAAGCCGAAGATTCCGGCCACCAGCGCGATCACGAGAAACATCAACGCCCAATACAGCATCACTCTCTCCATCGGTGGCCCACTACGCAGAGGCTGATGGCACAACGTCCCGGCAACCCCGGGGGTTGCCGGGACGTTCATTCGACGAACGACCCAAGCAACTGTCGGAGTCGTCATGAAACGCGAACTCACGCCCGTCGAGGCGCGTAGCGGCGTCATCAGCGGCCGCATCTTCCGAATTCTGGTCATCTCCACCACGGCGGCTGCGCTCGCGCTCGGCCTCGTCTGGGTCGTGGTCTACTGACGGCCGGGAGGCGCCGGCGTCGCAATCGGGCTACAGTACGGCCGATGAAGTCGCTTCTGGTCGGCTATCTGGTAGCCCTCGCGGTCCTGGCAGTCCTTGACGCCTTATGGCTGGGTTTGGTCAGTCGCGAGTTCTACAAGGCGCGCCTGGGCCATCTCCTGCTCGACCGGCCGATATGGTCGGTGGCGATCCTTTTCTATCTGATCCACGCCGCCGGCATCGCCGTGTTTGCCGTGCCGCCCGCGGTGACCGCCGGCACCTGGTCCGCTGCCGCACTCTACGGCGCGCTTTTCGGCTTCTGCGTCTACGCCGCCTATGACATCACCAACCTCGCCACCCTGCGCGGCTGGCCGATGATCGTGAGCCTGGTCGATCTCGCATGGGGTACCGCCGCGACGGCGGCGGCTACGCTCGTGGCGTTCCTCGTGGTGCGGTCGGTTCAGGCGTCCTGATCGCCGGGACTTTCGTATTCCGGATGGCGACGCACGAAATCGGCCACGAAACTGCAAGCCGGCACGATCCTGAAGCCGCGGCGCCGGGCGTCGTCGAGAGCGTCACGAACGAGCTGCGAGCCGATCCCCTTGCCCTCGCTCTCCGATGGAACCTCCGTATGGGTGAAGATCAGCTGATCGCCCTGTTGCCGATAGACGGCTATCGCGAGACCGTGTTCGGTGTCGCGTTCGTAACGACTCCGCCCCTTGTTGTGCCTCGTGCTCGCTGCGCCATCCGGCTCGGTCATCAGCGGTCGACCTCCCAGAACTTCGAACACGACAACTGCATCAGGCCTTCGGATTCGAGCACTACCGTAAGCGCCTTCGCGGCGTGGGCCTCGCGCGACCGGATCAAGGATGCCGTCGCCAGAGCCGTACCCGAAGCCATTGCCGTCCGCCGTCCGATCGCCTTGCTACTCATCTACGCCCCCTATCAAACAGACAGGCAGCGTAGCGGCGTTCGGGCGCCTACGAAATGGATCCCATCGGCTCGCGCGGCGGAACGCGCTAAGTCGGCGAAATCACGCGGCAGGTCACCCGGTCGACGAACAGATCGACGCGCGGCCCGTAGACCGGCATGCCCCATCGTTCGCCCGGACCAGCCGGGGGAACGATCACCCGCGTGTCCTCAACCTTGCGGTCGGCATTGGTGAACATGCAGCCCACAACCGTATCGACGATATTGGCGCTGTTGTTGGTAACGTAGATCACCGTCAGCCAGCGCTCGCCCGGCACGGCCTGAAGAGACGCACCATCGAGGGTGACGATCGGCACGCTAGGGCCCGCCGTGACGGGGAGAACGCCCATCAGGTTGGCCCGCGGCCTCTGGACCGTAACGCCCTCGACGACCGCCAGTTGGCTCCGTGGATCAAACGCCTTGTCCTGCACCGACATCGGCGCGGAAGGAACAGCCCTGTTGTCCTGGCTGACGGTCTCCGGGGTCCAGACCTTCCCGGTCCGTTCATCACGAAACTCGACTTGGCCCGGTGCATTCTGCGCCAGAACCGAAACGCCCGACACGGCCAGCCAAACGGCACTTGCAGTGGCGATGGTAGCAAGACGAACTGCCGGCTTCATGACTATCCTCCTTTGATCGGCAAGAAGATCGATCCGCCGATCACATGTCGCGATAGGGACGCTGTTCCCAAGTGCTCACCTGGGCCTCCGCCTCGCTCTCGCTGATGCCGTAGCGGGTCTGGATCTTGCCGATGAGCTGGTCGCGGCGCCCTTCGATGGCCAAGAGATCGTCGTCGGTGAGCTTGCCCCACTGCTCCTTCACCGCCCCCTTGGTCGTCGTCCAACTGCCCTTGAACTTCCCCCAGATTGTTCTGGCGTCGGTCTGCGCGGTGGTCTGGCCGTTGGTCTGGGCATGAGCCGTCATCGGCAGCACCGCAGCCGCGGTAACGGCGCAGACGGCCAAGATCGCAAGTGAACGCATGACGAAGCTCCCGTTCCTTGAATTCGATTGAATTCCCAAGTCCTGCCCACACAACGCCATACCCGGACGCAAGTTGCGCCGGCAGGTCAGAAAATGCGGCCAGTCCGCGTGGCTAAGGCCAGAGCGATCTGAGGAACATGGCGACCGGAACAACGATCAGGATCGCCGCATAGAGGTCCAGAAGTTCGCTTTCCAACAGCCGGCGGCCCGTCCTGTCCTCAGTCTCCGGGCGTGAGGGTCTGGGTCGAGTGGTGACGCTCATGTCGTCCTCCGCTGGATGACCTCACCAAGACAACGTCGCAGGGCGCCGGCGGTTGCCATCCCAGCCGGAAAGTCAGGCGGAAGTCGCGGTCCGAGCGGCGTGATCGAGTGCTTGCTGTAAATCGATTGAGGAGTAGGGCTTGGTGATAAACTGGTGACCATCCGCCGTACCCTCGGGTCGGCCGTATCCGCTGGCGATGACAACGGGCAGCCTCGGGAGGCGACGACGCACCTCAGCCGCGAGTTCCTCGCCGCTCATGCCCGGCAATCCGAGATCAGTTAGCAACAGATCGAACGACCCATCACGAGCCAGCAGGTCGAGGGCTTGTTCCGCGCTGCCGACGCCGGCGACCGAGCAGCCCAGACGAACCAGCATGTCGGAGACAGACATGCGAAGGACGACCTCATCCTCGACCAGCAGTACGCGCCGAGCCGGACCCGTCTCGGGCGGGCCCTGTTGCGCCACCACCTGCTGCTGCGGTGATGTTCGCCGCGCCGCCAGCGTGCTTCGCATTTTCTCGGCCAACGCTTCACTGCTATAGGGCTTGGCGATCATCGCGTAGCCCGACCGAGCAGGTCCGGCGATCAGGTCTTTGGCATAGCCGGAAGTCAACAGAACGGCAATGCCAGGCCGCAGGCGTTGCGCCAGTTCTGCCATCTCCATCACCGACAGAGCCCCCGGCATCACTACATCCGTGAACAGGAGATCGAACTCCGTATCCCTGTTCAGTACGGCGGCGGCTGCATCGGGATTCTCCGCAGCGACGACGCGATAGCCCCATCCTTCAAGCATGTCGACGACCGCATCCCGCACGTCATCGTGGTCCTCGACCACCAGAATGCGCTCCCTGCCGGGCGGCGCAGCGACTGCATCCACCGCCTTTTCGGCCACCGGATCAAGCGTGCGCGGAAGATAGAGCTTCACGCTGGTGCCCTGTCCGATCGCGCTGTCGATACGAATGTGGCCATTGGACTGACGGACGAAGCCGTACACCATGCTGAGGCCAAGGCCCGTCCCCTTGCCGTCACGCTTGGTCGTGAAGAACGGGTCGAAGGCCTGCGCAGCGACTTCCGGCGGCATGCCAGTACCAGTGTCGCTCACCGCGACGAGAACATAGGAACCCGGGATCACTTCCGGATGCAGCGTCGCATAGGGACGATCAAGGATCGCATTCGACACTTCAAGCCTCACCGTGCCGCCATCCGGCATGGCGTCACGCGCATTGAGCGCCAGATTGAGGATCGCGTTCTCGAGTTGGCCTGGGTCGATCTTCGCATTCCAGGAATCCTCGGCCACCGCCAACTCGATAGCGACGCGCTCGCCGAGCGAATGACGAAGCAGATCGGCAAGATCGGACAGGAGTCGCGCGACGTTGGTCGGCTGCGGCGCCAACGGCTGCCGTCGGGCGAAGGCCAGAAGCTGTTGCGTCAATCGTGCGCCTCGCTCCGCCGCCGCTGTTGCGCTCTGCAGCCGCTCCAGTACCTCCGGATTGCCGCTCACGTCATTCTTCATCAAGTCGAGGTTGGTCCTGACCACCTGCAAAATGTTGTTGAAATCGTGTGCCATGCCGCCGGTGAGCTGGCCGGTCGCCTCCATCTTCTGCCCCTGCCGCAGGGCCGCCTCGTCCCGCAGCTTCTCGGTAATG
>MEMN01000181.1:8153-20799 GCA_001767945.1 Alphaproteobacteria bacterium RIFCSPHIGHO2_12_FULL_66_14
TGCGCCGCCGCCCGCCATCTCTCCACGCGAGACCTCATACTCTCGGCCATCATAGGAGGCACGGGCGGTCAGCGACCGGTTTGGAGCCTCAGCATCCAGTTTCAGCGGCCCCAGCAGGGCGAGCATTGCCGGCGACCGATCAGACAGCAACTGGTCCCGTGTCAGGGTGCCGTGCCTGATGGGATCCCAACCAGAGAGCTGGATGAAGGGTTCGTTCCACGCCGCGACAAGCCCCTCGGCATCGATCACGAAGATGGGGTCGTGCAGACTTTCGAGGGTCGTCTTGAGCAAGCTCGAGCGCGCGATGAGTTCGCGTTGGGCACGCTCAAGTCGCCCGGCGCCGCTCACGATGACGATCATGCCGGCGATAAGGCACACGAAGGCACCCCCCATCACCAGAAGGCCGGCGATGTCGGACTTGTCCTGCTCCGAGCGCAGCGTCGCAAGTCGTCGAGCCAGCAGCAATCTCTGGCCTTCGATGAACGTGTCGCCAACACTGCGGATCTGCTCCATGGTCGCGCGGGGCACGCCAGTGCGCGCAAGAGCCAGCGCGGCGTCTCGTCCATAAAGCTGGTAGGCAGCCACCGTGCCCGCGAGCCATTCGAGCTTCGCAACAGCGAGGACGCGAAACTCCCGAGCGTGCCGCGTGGCGTCCAGGTCGGCGGCGGCGGCGGCTTCGAGCTGCCGCAGGCCTGCCTCGATCCGCAATCGCGCGCGCTCGTAGGGCGCCAGGTTGGCCAGGTCGCCAGTCAGCAGGTAGTCCCGCTGGCCGATTTCCGCGTCCTGCAGCGCGATCACGGTTTCGCGCATCAGCGACATGGTTTCGTAGTTCCCAACCACCAAGCGCTGCTGTCTGGCGGCAGAATTGGAGTGCGTTATCGCCAGCATGGCGCCGGCCGCGATCATCACCACCATCGTCAGTCCGACGACGAGGCCGGTGGAGCGCGCGGCTTGCGGGACGCTAGCCATCGGCTACCGGCTCCTTCGCCATCGGGAAAGTCACGACGACCCGCGTCCCACCATCGTCGCGCGAGGTTATCGTCACCTCGCCGCCGAGCTGCATCGCCAACCCTCGAATCAGCGTCAGGCCGAACACGCCCCGACCGCCCGGCCGGATCGACCCATCAGCCTTGTCGTGTCCGTTATCCTCGATAACAAAAGTAACCTGCCCGTCGCCTTCAGCCGCCTCGATCCGAATTTCGGGCGAAGCAACACCACTAAAGTCGTGATCCAGGGCACTGCTTACAACTTCGGTCACTATCAGACCGACGGGAATGGCCGTATCGGGTCCGACCGCCATGATCGGGGCACGGATATGAAAGCGCGGCGATGAACGATTGCCTTCCGTGTTTCCAACCGAGATTTGGCGTACCAGATCACTGATGAAACGCTGGAAATCGACCAGAGCCCAACTGGTTCTCTCATAAAGATGCCGATGCAGGATCGAAAGAGTGAGGACCCGGTTTTGGGCATTGCTGAAGAAACGACGGATGCGCGGCGAACGGATCTCGCCAGCCTGCAGGTTGAGCAGGCTGGAAATCATCTGCAGGTTGTTTTTCACGCGGTGATGAATCTCGCGAAGCATGTGGTCACGCTGCTCCAGCCCCGCTCGCAGTTCGGCCTCACGACTGGCAATGGCCTCAGCCATCGCTGTTACCCCCTCGCCGACCGACGTCAACTCGAGGGTCCACGGGCGCAACGGCACGAAATCTCCCGCCTCGCCACGAGCAACCTTGCTAGCGAAGTCCCGAATGTAGCGCAGCGGCCGCACGCACCAACGGTCAACGCCAAACCAGACCGCGATAAGCGCCACGAGAAGAGCCAGTGCAACGAATAAAGGCCCACCCGCCGCACGTGCCAGGGCCACGAGGCCATCCATTGCCGGTGCCGCGGCGACAGCGAAGATGGCGCTTCCAAACAAGGGCAGGATGCTGAATTCGTAGAGTGTTCCGTCTTGGCCGTAGTCCGTGAAAGTCATCTGACCTCCGACAATGCCCGCAGCGACACGGGTTGCGACTGGGAGCGCCTGCCCCATTCCGGTGTTGCCGCTGATCGAGGCACCGCTGCGATCAACCAGCGTCACCGCGATTTTGCCATCGGCGAGCGAAGCCGACACCGTGTCGGCCAGGCTTCTGAGTGAAATGCCGATGGCGCACATGCCGCCGAACTCCCCGCCGCGCAGGATCGGCAACGCCGCCGGTACGACACTGAGCGCCGTCACCCGGCTCGCAATCTGGCTTCCAAGGGAAAATTCCTTGGCCTGCCGAACCTGCTGGAATATTTCCCGGTCGGAGAATCCCATGCCAACCGCCGTTACGGCGCTCGAGCAGCGCGCGACCCCCTTGTTGTCAGTCACGAGTGCCGAGGAATACTCGGTCGGAAATGCCTTCAGTACCCGGGCGAGATAGATTTCGCAGCTGGTGATATCGGACTGGGTCGCCTCGGGGCCTGCGCTTTTCCATACGGCGTCCTCGGAACAGGCCGCCACCAGCAACCGTCGCGTTCCCTCGATCAGCACTCGGTAGCGCGCGACAGCGAGTTCAGCCGCCGCTGCCACGGCCTCAGTGCGCTGCTCCTCCGCTTTCCGCAAATCGCTGTCGGCCTCCCAGGCAGCAAGCCCAAGCACGGGCAAAAGTGCGGCAGCTACAAAGAGGACCAGCTTTGTGCGCAGCGACCGCCGAGCCGACATCGGGCCGTGCCGGGTTCAGATCGAGACGGTATGAAGCGCCTGGGCGATCGCCGCACGAAGGAGATCGGGATCGAACGGCTTCGAGATGACAAAGGCCGGCTCGACCCGCTTGCCGGTCAGCAGCCTTTCTGGAAAGCCGGTGACGAAGATGACCGGGACCGTCATCGCCTGCATTATCTCGTTGACTGCGGAGATGCCACTGTCCGCGCCGCGTAGCTGGATGTCGGCGAGCACAAGGTGGGGCGAATGCTTGCGAGCGAGTTCAACCGCCGTCTTCTCCGTTGCTGCGATGCCCACGACTTCGTGGCCGGCGTTGCGAACGATGTCGGCGACGTCGAGCGCGATGATGGCCTCGTCCTCGATCACCAGCACGCGAACCGACGCCACACGTCGCAATTCCTGGCGTGCCTCCTCGAGGCCGCGTTCGGCCGTCTGGATGTCGATGCCGAGAATTTCCGCCGCATCACCCACGGTGAATCCCTCGAGGACCGTCAGCAACAGCACTTGGCGTGGCAGGACGGCCATGTCTGTCAGGGACTCCTTGAGGCGACCGCTGACGCTGTCGGCACCCGAGCCGCGATCCTCCAGTCCGCCGAACGGCTGCTGAAGACTGTGGAACAGTTTGAAGACGCCCAGTTTTGTGTCCGCGGTTTGAGCGATGAGCTCCGGCTGTCGCACCGCGACCTCGGCACAAAGTCTAACCCACTCGTCCCCTCGCTGCTGCGAGCCACTGACGGCTCTTGCATAGCGACGTAGAAACGGCAGCGTCTTGGTGATCGACTCCGACAAATTCTTCGTCATGGACTCGTCTGGCACGGCGCTCTCCCTCTACCCGCGAGTCTCAAGCAGCCGCTTGAGTACACCAGATGGATAACCGTCATCCCAACCATACGGCATGCACAGTATGGCTATCCAGTGGCGTACCCGGCTCCCCGGCGCAGGATTATCGCCAGTCGTTGACTTCCTCGGACGATCGTTACCCATGCGAGCTACAACAGAGGCAGTTGCTCAATGCAGCCAGCCCAGCGCCCACATCAGGAGCTGTACAGGAATGGGAACTCCAAGAAGCCACAACAGCGCCGCGCGTCCCATATCGCACCCTCCTTGCTAACCCATTGACCTCGTGTGGGATTGGCGCAACCGCTCGTTCCAGAGGCGGCTCATCCAGGCATTGACCTGTCGTTCGGCTTCGTCCTTGGCGATGCCGTGGCGTTCCTGAACGCGCCCGAACAGCTGGTCCTGCTTGCCGCCGATCACGGTCACGTCGTCGTCGATGAGCTTGCCCTACTGCTCCTTGACCTTGCCCGTGACCTGCTTCCAGTTGCCTTCGATCCGGTCCCGGTTCACGGCGCGTTCCTTTCAAATCGGGGCGTGTTCGCCAGTTCGGGAATAACGTAAGCACAGCCGGCTGGTTGCCTGTGGGCTTTTCCTTGGCGCGGGCCGTTGTGAATACCCACATTGAGAGACGGACGCTCGATGGAGCGCAGAATGCGAGGATTTTGCCTGCACAATGATGACGGACGACATCGTAGCGCTGCTTCCGGACTTGCGCGCCTTCGCCCGCTTCATGTGCCGCGAGCGTGAAGCCGCTGACGATCTCGTGCAAAACACCATCGTGGCTGCGCTCAACAAGCAGCATCAGTTCGAGCCCGGCACGAACCTCAAAGGCTGGATGTTCACCATCATGCGCAACCGCTTCTATTCGGACTTGCGCACGCAGCGCCGCCGCCCGACACCAGTCGACCCCGAGCAAGCGACGCCGCTCGTTGCAATCGACAATCCCGAAGCAACACTTGCCATCAAGGAGTTGTCTGCGGCCTTGTGGCAACTCAGCGCTCAGGCTCGCGAAGCCCTTATCCTGGTTGGCGCCAGCGGCTTCTCCTACGAGGAAGCCGCGCGATTGTGCGGCTGCACGATCGGCACACTCAAGGTTCGGGTTTCGCGGGCACGCCGACGGCTGGCCAAGAAACTGAATGAGTGACTGGAAAAATATTAAACAATTTCAATGCATTATGAGAAGCAGATGGCGATGTAACCTCTTTGCCTTCCCCGACGTTACTCTAGGACTACCACGGTCTTGCGAGGAGAAGCTCATGGCCATCGATGTTTCGACGACCAGCACTTCGACCACCCACGACATTGGCGATTTCCACGAACAGCTCACGGCTGTCCTGCCGCGGCTGCGCATCTACGCCCTGTCGCTGACACGCAACCGCGACTCCGCCGACGATCTGGTCCATGACACGGTGATCAAGGCGCTGGCCGGCCGCCAAAGCTTCCAGCCGGGCACCAATCTCGCCGCCTGGCTGTTCCGCATTCAGCGCAACGAGTTCATTTCCGGCCTGCGGCGCTTGCGCCCGACCGTGCCGGTCGACACGACGGTCGCTGAGTCGCTTTCGCATCCGCCGCACCAGGACAGCGGCCTCATTATGCGCGAATTCCTGACCGCCTTCTCCAAGCTGGCGCCAACGCAGCGCGAGGCTCTGCTGCTGGCCGTCGTCGAGGGCCTGCCCTACGACGTCATAGCCGGGCATACCGGCGTATCCGTGGGAACGGTGAAGAGCCGTATTTCGCGCGCACGTGACCGCCTGGAGAGTCTGCTGATCGACGGTGACGCCCAGCCGCAGCCCTCCGACATCACCGACGGGGACGAGTCCCCGGTCGTCGACGCTGCTTCCGCCAACGTTTGAGTCCCGCAGTGGTGCGTCGCTTTTTACGTAGGGTTCGAAAGTGTGGCATAGTCGGCGAACGCTGTGGGGGAGAGAGCAATGGACCGGAGTGGACCCCGTGGAGTGGTCTGCCTTCGACCGGAAGTGCGTCATGGCAGATGACGACAAACCTCGTGGCGGCCGGGCTGCCGAGACCGCCCGGCCCCGCGTGAGGGCTTCCATCGAGCGTCCGTTCGATCTTTGGCTGCAGAAGCAGCTGCACGCGATGTATGACGAGATCGCGAGCGAACCACTGCCGTCCGATCTGCTCGATCTCATCGACCGCGACGCCGCCAAGACGGGCGAACCGAAGAACGACGCGCCTCGGGAGCCTCGCAGCAAGAAGTAGCGGCGTGGAACTTCGGCCGCCTCCTTTCGTTGTCGGAGTTCGCGAGGTGAGGCCGCCATGATGACCAGCGACGAGAAGAAGAAGGCGCTGACGAGCCCGAGCAGCGTGTTCAAATGTCCCGGCGATGTCGTCGACAGCCGCGACCTCGACCGGGCCGAAAAGACCAAAATCCTCAAGCAATGGGAACTCGACGCCCGCCTCCTCCAGGTCGCGACCGAAGAAGGCATGACCGGCGGCGAGCACAGCCTGTTCGCCGAAGTGAAGAAAGCCCAGAAGACGCTCGACGTCGACGATCTCGCGGAGGATGGCGCGCCCACCAAGGCCGGACCGTAGCCATTGCCCAACGAAGACGGCGGCAGCCTTCCGACCGCCGCCGTTCGCCTACCCGGTTCGGCCGATCAGCCTGGCCCCCGCTCAGACCGGCCGGCGCGCCGCGACCTCGTTCTGGACGCAGCGGTCGTATTGAGCCGTGCCTCGCGGCACGCCGTACGATACGCAGGCCGCCTGCGAATCGGCGACAACCCGCGCCTCGCTGTACCCTGCAGTTGCGCGTCCATAGCGGCGCTGCTCGGCAATGCGCTGCTGACAGCGGACATAGTCTGCCGAGGATGCCGTGAATCCGTAGCTCGTGCAGGGATCGTCGGAAACAACCACGGTCCGATGCTCGACCGCGCAGGCACTCGCGGCAAGCCCCACCAGGGCAAGCACCATGGTCTGCTTCATCATGTTCAACCTCCGTTGGCGGCGGAGCGCCGCCTGTCGCATCCAACGGTCCGAGTTGTTTCGGGTTCCGCCTGTCCGCTATACAGAACTCATGTCGAAGCAGAGGGAACGACGATGAAGCTTTTCGATCTTTCCGGCCGCGTGGCCGTCATTACCGGTGGCAACGGTGGCATCGGTCTCGGAATAGCGAAGGGCATGGCACAGGCCGGCGCCGCGATCGTGGTCGCGGGGCGCGACGCGGCCAAGAACGACGGCGCCGTCAGGGACATCCAGGCACTTGGCGCCAAGGCGAGCGCGATCGCCGTCGACGTCCTCAAGGAGGAGTCTTGCCGCGCCCTGATCGCCGGTGCCGTGAAGCTGCACGGCCGACTGGACATTCTGGTCAACAACGCCGGCATGAGCATTCGCAAGCAGCCGCAGGATTTCACGGCGGCGGAATGGCACAAGGTTCTCGACAGCAATCTGACCAGCGCGTTCCTGTGCAGCCAGGCTGCATACCCCGAAATGAAGAAGGCCGGCGCCGGCAAGGTGATCAATATCGGCTCGATGATGTCGATCTTCGGCGCGGCATTCGCCACGGCCTATGCCGCGAGCAAGGGCGGCATGGTGCAGATGACCAAGGCGATGGCCACCGCCTGGGCCAAGGACAACATCCAGGTGAACTCGATCCTTCCGGGCTGGATCGACACCGCCCTCACACGGCGCGCGCGAGAGGAGGTGCAGGGCCTGCATGAATCGGTGCTGAAGCGCACGCCGGCGGGACGCTGGGGCGTGCCCGACGATTTCGCCGGTATCGCGGTTTTCCTCGCGGCATCGGCATCGGATTTCGTCACCGGAGCGGCCATCACGGTCGACGGCGGCTATTCCGTCCAGGGTTGACCGGCGGGCCCGCTAGGGAGATTCCACCCGGCAGGTGGCGCGGTCGACGAAGAGGTCGGTCTTCGGCCCATAGATGGTGAGGCCGACGCGCAGGCCGGCGCCGACCCGGGGGAGGAGGACACGCGTCTCCTCGACCGGCTTGCCGGCGTTGGTGAAGCGGCAGTGCAGCATCGGCACGACGGTCCTGGCGCTGTTGTTGTCCAGATACAGTACCACCTGCCAGCGCTGCTCCGGCACAGCGCGCAGCATCGCGTCACCGATGTTCACGATCGGCACGGTCGGACCGGCCGTGATCGGCACGGCGCCCAGAGGGGTGATCTTCGGTCTCTGCACGACCACGCCGTCGATGCGGGCGGCCTGGCCCAGAGGATCGAAGGCACGGTCGGCCGGCGTGTTCGGGCCGGGAACCAGGCCGACGTTCAGCGGCGTCCAGATCTGGCCGGTCTTGGGATCGCGAAACTCGGGGACTCCGGCCGAAGCCGGCATGTCGACGGTGCTGCGCGGGGCCTGGGCCGCCACCGGCGCGGCCATCGTGAACGCCACGAGACAGATCAAGGCCTTCATGCCCGAACCGCGGGATCCGTACATTGTTTCCGTCCTCCTCGATTGACCACTTAGGCTCCGCTGCCGGATTGCGGAAAGAAGTTGGGATTGCGCCGCAGCTCGGCGCTGCGTGCTTCCGGCGGCAGGGCCTTGAGCTGCATGAAGTAGGAAAGTTGCCGTTGGGCGCTCTGTTCGTCCAGATCCTTGCGACTGACCTGCAGGGCGTTCTCGAGGTCTCCGGCCATGGCATAGCTGAAGGCAAGGTTCTGGCGAACGCGCCCGTCGGCGGCGCGGCTGTTGGCGATCGGCACGAGCTGCGCGATTGCCTCCTGGGGGTTTCCCGAAATCGCCAGCGACAGGGCCAAGTTGTTCCGCAGCGGCAGATAGTCCGGCGCCACCTCGATGCCCTGGCGATACTTCGCCTGGGCATCGGCATGCCGCCCCTGCATGTCGAGCACGACGCCGAGTGCGTTCAACGAACGATAGTCGCGGCTGTCCGCCTGCAGAGCCGCTTCCAACTGACGCACCGCGAGATCGGGTTGGCCCATCGAGATCAGCGCCGAAGCAAGCCCCCGCCGCGCCACTTGGTTGTTCTCGCGCCGAGTCAGCACGTCCCGGAACAGCGCCGCCGCCTCGTCGGGCGCGCCGATCGACAGGAACGACTGGCCGAGGCCGAGCTTGGCCTCGACGCCGTCGGGGTCGGCCTGCAGGGCCCTGCCGTACAGCGGGATCGCCGAGTCGAAATCGCCCACCTTTCGGGCCTGATCGGCCTGTTGGACCGACGAGTCGTAGCTGTTGCCCTTGGCGCTCAAGTCAGTGACGTCGGGGCCACAGCCCGCGAGGAGGAGTGCCCCGATGAGCGCACGGCCCGCGCTGAAGATCGGCGCCAGCTTCATTCCAACCCCAATAAGGCGTCCCGCTTCTGCAGGATCTGCCAATAATAGCCAAGACTATCAAAGTATTGGGGGCAATCGCAACCAAGACCCCAATAGCTGGGGACAACTTGTTGAATTTGCGTCAGAAAACAACGGCCATCATAGCAGACGTACAGCTTGGGCCGTCGCGCGCAGCGACTGCGCGCCAGTACCCAAATACCCGACGAGGAAGCTGAACGAGTATGTAGCGGTGATTGTCGTGCAGGTGACGCTGCTGGTCGAATTGCAGTTCGCCGTATCAGCGTAGGCGACGTTGACGCCAGGCCCCATGCCGCCCGGCATCTTGTTGCGCAGTTCCGTGGTGACAGCGGATGTCGCGGCATTCGGATTGAGCATGTAATAGCGCGCCGCCTCCTCGGTCGCATACTCGAGACCCTGCCGGACATAGAACATGCGGCCGACGTCGACCGCGCCCAGCGTCATCGTCAGCAGCAACGGCGCCACGAGCGCGAACTCGAGGATCGAGACGCCGTGTTGGTCGCCCGCGAGCCGTGACAGTTGTTGCGCCACGCGGCCCTGCTCCTGCCCAAGGTCCATGTCAGGGAACGATCAGGGTCACGGACGCGGTGACCGAGGTCGGTGGTGACCAACTGCCCATGCCGGCGAAGCTGAGGGTCGCCACCGACAGGACCGAACTGAATGCCTTGGTCGTGGTCACCGTCACGTAGGTCTTCAATGTCTCGCCACTGCCGCAGGTTGTCGTGCAAGCAACGGCCGTGCCCGAGACACATTCGCAGAAGACCGAGTTCGTGGCGGTTACGCCGGTCAGGCCTGTGGCATTCTGCGCCGTCGTGTTGATGCTGGCCGACTGGTCGGGCGCCACGATCGCGTACTGACCGCCCGCCCGCGCACCCTGGAGCATCGCGGACTTCTGAATGCCGAAGCGGCCGAGGTCGAGCATGCCCACCAACAGGATGAAGACCACCGGCAGGATCAGCGCGAATTCGAGCAGTATGTTGCCACGCCGATCGAGCACCAGCCGTCGGCTCCCATCGCGGAAGGAACTGAACACGGTTTCTTCCCTACTCCAGCACCTTGCCCTTGGTGACCGGCGCCGTCGTCACGATGGAAACCGGCGTCGTCCCGTAGGTATCGCAGCCACCCTTGAAGTTGTTGTTGTACGACGAGAACTTGATGTAGCGGCCGATCCAGATCGTACAGCCGTTCGTGCTCGAGCCGACGTTGTTGACGCTCGAAATGTCGATGCGGTTGTTGGGGAAATAGATGGCACCGTTCAACGTCACAGTGTTGAGCGAACTGATGGTGAAGATCTTCGAAGTCGACGTCATCGTCCCGATCGTCGCGCGGCGATCCTGGTAGAACAGCACGCCGGTGTAGGTGCCCGTGTTCGTTTTGCCCGCGTTGAGCGCAATGTTGTTGTCCGACGAGATCTTGACGCCACCGATATCGGAATTGTTGCCGGTCGTCTGGGTGAGGACGACGGCCACTCCATTGTCGGTCGTGCAGGTCGGACAAGTGACATTGTTCACGCTGGTCAGGTAGAGGTCGCCGTTGGCGACATAGTAGATGCCGGGAGTGAAATAGAGGTTATTGACGCTCGATACCGTCAGGCCGCCGCAATACGTCCCGGGCACCAGTGTGACCGAGCTGCTGCTGGAGCGGCTGAAGTCGGTGTAGCCGCACGTGCCCGGCGACGGCGTGGGCAGGGAGGCATAGGGATCAACGACTGCGGACGTCTGGTTCACCTTCACTTCGCCGGTCGGCGTGAAGCTGTTGTACGAAGCCTTGTGGAAGCTACCGCGCGTCCATATCGACTTCAGAGTCGCGTTGTTGAAGCCCGACATGTAGATCGACGCGCTCGAGTTGGAAGATGTCGACGTCCCGTTCGAGATGATCGTGCAATCCGAGTTGAAGTTGTTGAACGAGGTAAAGCTCACCCCCTGCTCGGCGGCGGAGGTGAGCGCCACGATGCAACCTTCCTTGCTCGACGTGGTAGCCGTATACGTGCCCTGCGCCGCGACCGAGCGCGACCGCATGGTGAAGCTCTGGTTGGCGACTCCCAGGAAACTGCTGAGGGCGGCGCCGAGGCTGAAGCTCTGCTGCTTGGTGATGATGACCTCGACCGCTCCGGCGGTCGAGACGTTGGCGCCCGATGTCGGCGGGGAGTTCACCGTGACGGCAACGCCGCCGACGGCATTCTGGAAGCCGTTGCGCTGCGCCTCGTAGCGCGCCGTCGCGGTGATCGTCGCGGCGTCCTTGCCGGCGAGACGATCGATCGAACCCGAAAGCGCTGCCGCGTCGGCCGCCCCCTGCATCTGGCGCTTGACCCGATACATCTCGCCGGTCTCGACGCCGAGTGCGACGGTGCCGATGAGAACAGGAACGATGACGAGGAAACTGAGGACCGAACCGGAGTCGTCGCGCCGAAGGCGCCGCCAGGTCGTATACGCAGAATGAATTCCGCGCGAAAAACTACGCAGCATGTCTGCCCCCATCAATGACTGCCCGTACGGGCAAAATATGAATTTTAACTAAACTCGTAGAAATATGCTGTAAGTCTAAGGAATATCTACCAATTATGTCAACTTCATCGCCGACATAATCGCCGGCGCGAGCAGTACAGTGATCAGCGTGGGGAGGATGAACACCATGAGGGGGACGGTCATGAGAGCCGGCATCCGGGCGCCCTTCTCTTCCGCCTTCGAGGCCCGTGTCTGGCGAAATTCCTGGCTCAGGATCCGAAGCGAGGCCGCAAGCGGCGTGCCGTATTTTTCAGTCTGACGGAGGGCATTCACCAGGGCAGCCACGGCCGGCGAATCCGAGCGGTCCGCCATGTTCTCCAGCGCCTGCTGGCGGTCGGGCAGGTAGGTGAGTTCGATGGCGGTCATCTCGAACTCGACGGCCAATTCGGGCATCGATCCCTGCATTTCGCGGGAAACCCGGCGAAAGGCCGCGTCGATGCTCAGTCCCGCCTCGACGCAGATCGTCAGGAGATCGAGCCCCTCCGGCAGGACCGAACTCAATACTTCCCGGCGTTTGGCGACCACGTTCTTGATGTAAAGTTCCGGTAACAGGAAGCCCACTAGCACCGCCCCAACGCAGGTCGGCAAGATCAGGTCCTCCGGAAGATCCAGCACGTTCGATGCCGACGTCAGGCCGATCATCAGGAAACCCAGCAGCAACGGCAGGGCGAGCTTGACGAAAACGTAGACCACGGCGGCGTCGCGCGAATGGAAGCCGGCCTGGCGCAGCTTGCGGGAAGTCTGGTCGGCCGCCACGCCGCGAAGAAGATTCAGACGGTCGGCAATCTTTCGCAGAAGGCCCAGCGAAACCGCCTTCGGCGAAGTCTTGGCGGATCCGGACTGCTCGCCGCGCGTCTTCATGCGGCGCGTGCGCAGGGCCTTCAAGCGCGCTTCGATCGGTGCCTGCCATGTCAGGGCCATGCCCAGGGCCCAGAACGCAACGAACGTAGTCGCCGCAACGATCACCACGAAGCTCTTCTCGGAAAGGGCAGGTTCCATCGCAGCGTCAGACCTTGATCGTGGCGATCTTGTTCATGACGTAGATCCCCAGCCCCATGCTGCAGGCTGCGCCGGCGGCAATCATCTGGCCGGTTTCGGTCGTGAACATCGGCCCGATATAGTCCGGCGAGATCAGGAACAGTCCGCCGCCGACGAGGAACGGCAGGCCGGCCATGATGAGCATCGTGGTCCGCGCCTCGGAAGTGAAGGCCCGGATCTTCAGGCGAAGCTGCTGGCGGGCGCGCAGGAGCGCGCTGAGATTGGCCAGCGTCTCGGCCAGATTGCCACCGGTATCGCGCTGGATCGACATGGCGACGATGAGAAAATTGAACTCATCG
>MEMN01000181.1:20823-23452 GCA_001767945.1 Alphaproteobacteria bacterium RIFCSPHIGHO2_12_FULL_66_14
CACAGCGCAGTATCGACCGGCGTGCCGAGTTGGACCTCCTGCTGGACGCGGCGAAACACGGCGCCGACCGGATCCTTGATGTCGCGCGAGACGGTGCCGATCGCCTCCTGGACTGGCAGGCCGGCCCGCAAGGCGCGAACGATCAGGTCGACGGCCTCCGGAAACAGGAGGTTGAACTTCTGGCCGCGCCGGCGCGCCTTCCAGCCGACCCAGACGTTGGGCAAACCGACACCGATCATCAATGAGCTGCCTAGCGCGACGGCAGGCGCGACGTCGAGGACAACGTAAAGGAGGAATGCCACAACGATGGCCAGCGCCAGCGAGGCGAAGGCGAAATCGCCCAGGGTGACATTCATGCCCGAGGCTTGAAGCTTGTGGCGAATGCTGCTGGCGTTGGGAAACCAGCGCCACAGCAGCTTGTCGAGCGTCGGAAGCCGTCCGGCCTTTTCCACACGCCTCAGCGTCGCCATTTGCAAGGTACGAGGGGTGGCCTGCGTACGTGCGTCGAGATCCTCGAGCCGATCGCGCAGACGCCGCTCGGCGAAGAAGCCGCCGAACACCGCGCAAAGCGCTGCAAAGGTCAGGACGAACCCGGCCGAAATGAGGATTGTCATCGTGTCGAGGTCGAAGGCCCCGGCAGCCCCGGTCATGCCATCGCCTCCATCAACACCTTGTCGAGACCATAGTAGGCGGCACGCGGCAGGAAATGCGGCCGCAATCCCGAACTCTTGAAGGCGCCGCTCAGCCTGCCGTCGGTGGTTTCCCCGCGGAATTCGTAAGTGAACAGATCCTGGGTGATGACGACTTCACACTCCATGCCCATGACCTCGGTGATATGCGTGACCCGCCGCACGCCGTCACGCATGCGACTGATCTGCACGATCAATTGCAGCGAACCGGCGATCTGCGAGCGGATAGCCTTGGGCGGCAGGTTCGACGCGCCCATGGTGACCATGTTTTCGAGACGCGTAAGGGCTTCTCGCGGCCGGTTGGCATGCAGCGTTCCCATGGAACCGTCATGGCCCGTGTTCATGGCCTGCAGCAGGTCGATCGCCTCGGGGCCGCGGACCTCACCCAGAATGATGCGGTCGGGGCGCATGCGCAGGGCGTTCTTCACCAGGTCGCGCATCGTGACCTCGCCGTTGCCTTCGAGGTTCGCCGGACGAGTCTCCAACCGGACGACATGGGGCTGCTGCATACGCAGTTCGGCCGCGTCCTCGATGGTCACGACGCGCTCGCCGTTGTCGATCATGCCCGACAGCGCGTTCAACATGGTCGTCTTGCCCGATCCGGTGCCGCCCGAAACGACGGTGTTCAACCGGCAGCGCGCTGCGATGCGCAGCACCGTCGCCATGGCGGGCGAGATGTTGCCCTGCTGCGCCATCTGGTCGAAACCGATCTGGCGTTTGCCGAACTTGCGGATTGAAACTGACGGGCCATCGATTGCCAGCGGCGGGATGATGATGTTGACGCGGCTGCCGTCCTCCAGGCGCGCATCGCAGATCGGACTTGCCTCGTCGACGCGCCGGCCGATGCGGCTGACGATCCGGTTGCAGATGTTGAGAAGATGGGTGTTGTCTTCGAATGTCACCGTGGTGAGGTCGATCTTGCCGGCACGCTCCACGTAGATCTGCTTCGCGCCGTTGATCATGATGTCGGTGATGCTCTCGTCCTCAAGCAGCGGCTCGAGAGGGCCAAGCCCCATCATGTCGTTGACGAGCTGATAGACGAGGTCGGACTGCTCGGGTCGATTGAGCTGAATGCGATGCTCTGCGAGCAACTCGGCGGCAAGCCCCTCGAGCTGGCGGACTAGCTCGCTGCGCGGCAGGCTGACGGCGGCCGCGAGATCGATACGGGTCATGACCATGGGCTGCACAGCGCGCCGTGCCTGGTCGACCTTGCTGCGCGAGAGCTTGCTCGACGACTTGTCCGCAGGGTCCACCTTGACCGGGAAACCAGCCGGACGCGAGATCGAGCGCGACGCCGCATCGGCCTTCGAGGTCGACGGCTGTACCATCGATCGTTCGGAAAGGTCGGGGGTTCTTACCGCGGAAACTTTGGCGTCGGCGCCGATCGGCTCTGGCGGCTCCTCCGCCGTGGCGTCGGGTGTCGGGGCGCCGAAGATCGTCGCTGGAAGGATCGGGCGCAGAACAACGGCCACATAATTGCGCAGCTCGAGGGGCGCCAGCAGGATGCCGTGGCTGCGAAAATGCGCCTGCGATAGCGATCCCGCCTGTCGCGTCACCTCGCCGGCCGGGGCGCCGCCGGCAATCAGCATCCGGAGCCGCGGAGCAACTGCATCTCGTAAGCTGGTGGCGGCGGCAGCGACTCGGGTGTCACGGTCGACAGGGGCGAAATCCGGGCGCGGCTCAGTTGGGGTGCGCCGGTCGATCCGGTCGAGCGGACCGACGGCTGCAACCTCGGCCTGTTCCGCTTTCTTGGCGCGCAAACCAAACATGACGATCTACTTCTTCTTCAGGCCGCGTCCGAGACGTTCGATCAGGCTTGGCAACTTCCTGACCTTGCCCGATGTCCCCTCGCCGCCCGGCGTATCGAGACCGGCGACAAGCGGACGCAGCGCCTTGACGATGCCGCTGGTTGGGGCCGCTTCGGAGAGTGGCTTGCCGAC
>MEMN01000181.1:23501-32669 GCA_001767945.1 Alphaproteobacteria bacterium RIFCSPHIGHO2_12_FULL_66_14
GGAATCTGGCAATCGACCTTGTGCTTGAGCGTTCTTTCGACGTCGGCCACCTTGACGGCCGAGCGGCGCGCGTCGATCGCGCCGCCGGTGGCGATGTACAATTTCGCGCTGGGCGCCACGTCGTGAACGAGCTGTTGAAGGCGCATCGCGTCGCGGACGCCAGGCAGCGACAGATCGGTTACGAGCAGTATATCGGTCGACGCCTCGATGATCTGGCGTTGGATCGCGGGGTCACCGCGCGGTACGTCGGCCACGACCCAACGGAAGCGGCGATGGATCGACCTCAGAAAGTCGCCGGCGGCGTGAGGCCGGGCCTGGAATCCGTTTGTCGGCGCCTCCTCCGCGCCAATTGCATAGAGGTATTCACTTTTTTTCTGCGCCACTTGCTGAATGAACAGGGCGTCGATTCGATCGGGCTGGTCCAGCGCCTCGCGCAAGGCATCGATCGCCTCGAGATCGAGCGCCAGCATGAGCGAGCCGTAGTGCAGGTCGAAATCGATCAGTAGGACCTCTTCCTTGAGCCGGGTGCCCAGCATGGCGGCAATGGCGACAGCCACCGTCGTCGCTCCAACACCCCCGCGCGCACCAATGACCGATAGGGTTCGCGGCGCAGCGTCCTTCAGCGGCGACTGACCCGGCATGACGCCGTTTCCGCTCCGCTGGCGAAGCTCGAGCGCACGGTCGACCGCCCGGCTCATGGCGCCTTCGGCAAACGGCAGCGCCAGATAGTCGTTGAATCCCACGGCGATCAGGTCTCGGAACAGGGCCACGTCGTTGATACGGCCGACGCCAATCACGATGCAACCGCCCGGAACGGCAGTCTTGAGGGCAGCGGCATCGGCGATCGGGTCTGCGGCGCTGGCGAGATCGACAATGAGGAGATCGAGGTCGCGCGGCCATTCGCCGATCGCCAGCGCGGCATCGATCGAGCCCTCGCGGATGTTGGCTTTGCCGAGAGTCATGCTGAACAGGTCGGCCGAGACCCGTGACAGCGTGACCGAGTCGGAGATGAAGGCCATGGTGCTGAGGCCGGGCTTGTCGTCTCGTGACGCCGACGTCAGGATCTGGGCACTCGCCGTGGCCGACATATTCGTCGCTCAGTTCGTAACCGGCGGGCCGCCACCGCCGGTTCCGCTACCCGAACCACCAACCGGCGACGCTCCGATCATTCCGGTCGTATCGAGCGGACGGACCTTGCCCTCGCGATAGCGAGCGACCGCTTCGGCATTTACAGTGCCATCGGCGGGCCCGGGGGAGCGGCCGACCGCCGCGTCGCGCGGCCGAGCGAGCATCTGGCCCATGTTGTAGGCGTCGGCGCACCCATAGCCCGGCATGGCGGCTTCGTTCGGGTTCCACATGGCAGCCGGCAAATAGTTCGGACACCTGTTGCTGGCGATCAGATACTCGGATCGCACAACGACCACCGAATTCGGTCCCATTGCCATGGCCGGTTCCACCACGGTGGTAACCCAATGTGCGCCGGCCTCCGACAAGCTCTGTGCGACGCGCTGTGCCCGCATCCGCTGCACGGCGCCACCCGAGCCGTCAGACACGACGGCGAACTCATCGCGCTGGGCGCGTCTTCCAGCCGCGACCATCGCCTTTAATCCATTGAGCTGGCCGGCGTCGAGCTGGCCGGCGCCGGGCGCGAAATTGACGGCAACCATCGTGTCGGCGCGCGCTGCGTCGTGAACGGTATCGACGGTAGCCTGCTGCACGACGGGATTGGCACAGGCCGCAAGACCGCTGGCGGCGAGAAGCGCGAAGATGACGGATCGCATGACGTCCCCTCTAGTCCAGTTTGAAGCCCGCTGACGGTCCGGCGTACTGCGGCCGACCGACCGAGACACGCCGAGGCGGCGTCGGATGGTTGAGGCGCTGATAGACCAGACGGTCGGCATCGGTTGGCGGCACGCGATCGGTGAGCGGCGTGCGCAGCTTGCCGCTCGTGGGCTCGACGAAATACGGCGTGATGATGATGACCAGCTCGGTCTCCGAGCGCTGATAGGCGTCGGACTTGAACAGCGAGCCGAGGACGGGAATGTCGCCGAGCCAAGGCAGCTTGACGATATCCTGCTGCGAAGATGCCTGCAGCAGCCCAGCGATCGCGAAGCTCTGGCCGCTGCCGAGTTCGATCGTGGTCGATGCCTTGCGCGTCTGAATACCCGGCACGGTCACCACGGCGGTCGCCGTGAGCGGCACGCTGATCGACCCGACCGAAGAAAGCTGGCTCACTTCCGGCGCGACCTTGAGATTGATGCGATCGCCGATAATGGTCGGGGTGAAGGCAAGGCTGACGCCGACCTGCTTGTAGGTCACCGTAATCGTGGCGTTGGTGGTCCCGCCCTGCGGCGTGATGATCGGAATCTCACCACCGGCAAGGAAGCTCGCCGTTTCGCCGGACATGGCGATCAGGTTTGGTTCAGCGAGGATGGTCGCCTGGTTCTGAGTCGCCAGGAAGTCGATGAAGCCATTCAGACTGCCGTCATTGGATTGAACGGAGATGGCACCCGAGGCCACGCCGCCGACGGACTGAGCCGTGCGCACGGCAAACCCCGCGCCGGCGCCGATACCGAACGTCGCGAGACCGAACAGAGCGACATTGTTGATGTTCTGCCAGTTTATGCCCACTCGTTTCAGTGCCTCGCGTCGGACTTCCGCGACCTTGACGCGCAATTGCACCTGAGTGGGGGCGTCGATCCTGACATTGCTGATAACCTTGGCCGCGTTGCCGTTGACGTGCTGCAAGGCCAATCGGCGCGCGTCTTCCGCAACCACCGCCGAGCGAACCGTGCCGGTCATCACGATCGTCTCGCCCTGGTTGTCGTAGGAGATGCCGTTGCCGGGATGCAGCGCGTCGAGGGCACCCTTCATACGGCTGACCGGAGAGGTGACGCTGACGATGGTATTCAGCAGCACCCGATCTTGATCGTCGACGGCATAGAGCACTGTATCGCCGGCCTTCTTGGCGAAGACATAGACCATGGTCGGCGATCGCACCTGGACGTCAGCAATGTCGGGCGCGGCCACGAACACGGTGGCGGCGGGGCCGGGCAACTTGATTGCGGTTCCCTTGTTGATCTCGAGCTTGAGCGTCGGCGGTTCGGTCGGCACGATCTGGCTCTGACCGAAGGCACGGCTCGGCGCGCCGCTGATAACCTGGGGCTGTCGCGGCACCCCGGGCGTGGTCGCGGGCGGGATCGGCACCGGCGGGGGAGCCTGCACTTGCCGCGGTGTCGGCGGCGGCGTAATCCGCGGTTGGGTCTGCGTTTGTGTCTGGGCGAATTGCCCCATGCCGCGGTCAGAGGCTTGTGCGCCGACAACCGAAGGCTGAGGCATCGCCGGCGTCGGCTGCGAGACACCAACGTCGGGCGTGAGCGAGGCACTGACGATCGGTGCCCGGGGCGGAATGGCGGCGACCGTCGGCGGTACCGGGTCAGTGGACCCGGCCGCGATGGGCAACACAGCAGCGGTCGGGGTCCCGGTCGCCAGCGGCGCACTCGCCGCCGGTGACGACGTCATCGCCCGCACGACCTGTTCGGCCCGTTCCGCCTCACGGCGATTGAGGTCATCCGAAACATTGTCGGTGGGGCTCTTCTTCCGAGCCGACTTCTTCTTGGCCGTGGTGTTGGCATTCGGGCTCTTGGCTTTCGTCTGGACCTTGGCCGTCCCGTCTGGCTGAACCGACTGCGCCAGGGCGAGCGTCGGCTGCAGCGCAAATGACAGGGCCGCGGCAAGCGCGAGAGATGCGCTGGCGCGACGCCAGATCGATTGTTTGGGCGCAAAGGCGAATGACTGGCTCATTGCGGCACACTCGGAAAGGTACGGGTGAAGGTTGTCGTTCGAGGACCCTGCTTGGCGGAATCGGGCGCTGGCGGGGCGGACGGATCGGCGCTGGCGCTGCCGTCGAGGTCCTGTTTAGTACGGCTGCCGCCGCGCAACAGGAAGATGGCGCTGCGCGCGGCCTCGGGTGCCGGCGCGGACGTCGGACTCTTGATCAGGCGGCTGACCTGGCTGTCGTGGGTGTAGCTGTAACCGAGCTCGGCAGAGACCTCGTCGGCAACGTCCGGATCGCGATCACCGTCCTCCGGGTCCTGCAGGCTGCGCAGGACCAGGGACAGATCGCCCATCTTGACCGCGAGCGTGATGATCTCGGTCTGCTTGGGCGTGAGTTCGAGTGTTGCCGTCTTGGCGACATCCGGCTTGTCGCCGGGTGCGAAATCGAGCTTCTGGTCCATCGCGATCACGCGTGCATTGCGCAGGATCGTCTCGGTGGCGCTGTGCTGCCCGTTCGGGCTGTTCAATACATGAGTCAGCAGCACATCAACGCGATCGCCGGCATAGATGAAACCGGAAACCGCGCTGGTGGCCGTGGCCGGCACGCTGACGGCGCGCATGCCGGAGCGCAGCACGGCAGCCAGGAAGCCGCGCGATCCCGGCATGACGATTTCGACTTCGACGATCGGCTCACCGATGTGGAAGGGGCTGCGCGCCACCGCTCCGACGAAATCGGAAATCGGACGCCTGCCTTCGATAATGTACGTCGGCGGCAATGCGCCCTGCGGCCACGGCTGCCAGCGCAGATCATCGGGCTTGATGATCTGACCGGTGCGGATCGCCGCGCGCGCCACCAAGACCTGTACGGCCGGCTTGGCCGGCGTGATCTGACGCTGCTCGCCGGCTTGCGCCACGATCGCCGCACGTTCGGCCTGCAGCCAGGCACGGGCCAGAAAGGCCGTTGCACCGGCGACGATGACCGCCAGCAACAGGAAGGCAATACGCTTGCTGTTCAAGATACCGTCTCCAACCCGTTCATGAGGCTGCCTGCGCCGCTGCAACCCACAGGCCGCCGGCGGCGATCGCCGGGCCGTAGGGCAGGCCGCCGCGCAAACGCGCGGATAGCGAGCCGTCGCCGGCCGGCGCAGGACCGATCCGCGCGCCAACGAGCATCGCCAGCCCCAGCACGCCGCCCGCCACCGCCGTGACCATAAGGAAATCAGGAAGCAAGGCAGGCCCGGCGAAGAGGCTGGATGCCGCCAGCAACTTGACGTCGCCACCACCCAGCGCGCCGATGGCGAAGGCCAGGGCGCTGATCGCGAACACGGCGGCGGCGCACCCGGCCGCGAGCCCAATCTTGGCAAGCGAGGCGCCGCCCGACGCCAGACCGCTCAGCGCCCACACGCTGAAGGCCGCGACGATCGCCAGCGAAAGCCCGTCGGCGATCCGCATCGAGCGCAAATCCTGCCAAGCGGCCGCGACGAGCAGCAGCCCGAAGCCGATCAGACACGTGAACTGGAGAGGGACAAGCAGCGACATCCGACACCATCTGACCCGCGATGATCCGGTCATCCTCGTAGCGAACGAAAAGCTCGCCACGTCACGACCGGAGCTCCCGTCGTCCTCAGGATTCGCTTGTACGGATTCGCTTGTGCCCGGCTGCGCCCGGCAGCTCTGGAAATGGCGTGAAACTCAAAACTTCCAAACGAATGTACAAACGAAATGAAAACAAAGGACAACAGACAAGAACGTTACAAAGGATATTTTGCTCAATATCTTAAGTCAAGGCGTTAATGCATTATTTATAAAGGGAAAATCGATATCTGACACAGCTAATAGAGGTCAAATACATCGGGCGGCCCATCGCTGGGCCGCCCTTGAAAAATACCTCAGCGTCGATGTCTCAACTCATGGTGTTGGAAACGTTGCCCAAGACGTTGGAGATCTTGCCGCCAACGGTGCGCATCGAAGCGATCGCGGCGACGGCAATCAACGACGCGATCAGCGTGTATTCGACCGCCGTGGCGCCCTGGTTGTCTCTCATCAATCGCCGAAAAAAGGACAGCATAGTTGTCTCCAACACCTCACACCCGGCAACGACGCGTCAACCGACGTTCCATTGAGGAGCGTCAAGAATCGTACTTAATGCAGATTCTTGGGTCAATGGAATTTAGTCAAAAATATGAAGAAGTCTGTATAATATATTGAAAAACTTACATTATTGCCTCGGAACTCCATCCGACAAGAGTTGTCCGCCACCCCGAAGCGGGTCCTCAGGAACCGCTTTCAGTAGTCGAGCGATAGGCCTCCACGATCCGGGCCGCAGCCGTCCAGAAGCAAAGGATGGCGAAGACGCCCGCCAGCCAGGGGAAGGCTGCGGGAAAGAGGCAGAACAGCACGAATGCCATGATCGTCTCGCTTCCCTCAATCAGTCCCGCCGCATGGAAGAAAGACTTCCGACCGCGTTTGCCGTCGTAGGTTTCGCCGTGCTCGACCGCCAGAATGGCACGCCCCAGGAACGACCCCCCGGTGCATACGAAGGACGCCAGCAGAATGGCCGCCCAGACGGCGTTTGCCTGACTGGCGAAGGCAAAGCCGACCGGGACCGCCGCGTAGAACGCCATATCGCACATGATGTCGAGATAGCCGCCGAACGGTGTCGGCTGGCTGTGCCGCGCGATCGGTCCATCCACGCCGTCGATCAAACGATTGAGCAGGATTGCGAGCAACGCCAAGTCGTATCGACAGTAGGCCAGCGCCGGTACCGCCAGCAGCCCGACCGCGAGCCCGACGAGACTTGCCCCGTTGGCGGGCACGCCCTGCCCAGCCAGCCAGGCACCGGCGCGGTTGAGCGGAGGATCGATCAGGCGCCGCAGGACAGGATCGAACATGATGCCTGAAAGCAATCAGCCCTGTGTCGAAGGCCCCGAATCGACCGCCCGCAGGGACACGATCTCCCCCGTATTGGCCGCGGTCCGTCGGTCCTGCAACGCCTGGCGGCGATAAGCCACCCAGCTGAACGGGATCAACGCGACATAGACCAGGCCGATCAGGGATCCCGCGATCCAGGGAGCACTCGCAAGCACGCCCATGACCAGCGCCGCGCCGAGCAGCGACGGCAGCACGAGATGACGGGGCACCCGCCCTTTCTTGAAGGAGTAGGTCGGCAACCGACTCACCATCAGGCCGCCGACCACGACCAGCACCGCGCCCACGACCAACGCGTGGCGCGGCCAGGCCGCCTCGATCTCGAAGCTCACCATCAGCGGGATCAAGGCGAGCAGCGCGCCCGCCGGGGCCGGTACGCCGGTGAAATATGATCCTGTCCAGGCCGGCGGCGGCGTATCCGAAACCAGGGTGGTGTTGAAGCGCGCCAGTCGCAAGGCCGAGCAGATGGGGAACATCAGGGTCACCACCCAGCCGAGCGCGCCGCCGTCTTTCAGGGAGGCCAGATAGAGCACCAAGGCAGGTGTCACGCCAAAGCAAAGGAAATCCGACAGCGAATCGAGCTCCGCGCCAAAGCGGCTGGTGACCCCCAGCCGGCGTGCGACACGCCCGTCGAGGGCGTCGAAGATCGCGGCCACGATGATGGCGATGACTGCCAGGCGCATCTCGCCCTGAAGGGCGAAGCGGATCGCCGTCAGGCCCGAGCACAGGGCCGCCAGCGTCAGGACGTTGGGAATCAGACGATTGATCGAGAAGCCGTGCAGTCGGCCTCGACGGGCAGGAAAATCGTCGTCCATGGCGGCCTCCTAGAATTCGATCGCCGGGCGCGGCCCGGCCGCGACGGGATCCAGTTCGGCCATGACGGTCTCGCCCCCGATCATGCGCTGCCCCGGCGCGACCAACAAACGGGCGCCGGGCGGCAGATAGAGATCCGTCCGGCTGCCAAACCGGATGTGTCCAAAGCGCTCGCCGGCGGCGACCGTCTGGCCCGGCTTGATATAGCAGACGATCCGGCGGGCCACCCAACCGGCGATCTGGACGCAGCCGATCACCCGGCCGTCGGACCGGCGCAGCGCGATCGCCATGCGCTCGTTGTCGTCGCTCGCCTTGTCGGCCGAGGCGTTCACGAACTTGCCCGGGCGATAGGCCACGACATCGACCGATGCCGCGCATGGTGCGCGGTTGATGTGGACATCGAAGACGCTGAGGAAGATCGAGACGCGCGTCAGAGCCTCGCCGCCCAATCCGAGTTCGGGTGGCGGCACCGCATCGACGATCATCTGCACGAGCCCGTCGGCCGGCGCGATCAGGACGCCGTCGTCCTGTGGCACGCCCCGCGGCGGGTCACGGAAGAAGTAGATCGACCACAGGGTCAGGACCAGCAGCGGCCAGAACAGCCACGCCGCCCCCGTCAAGGCGCCGAGAAAGGTCGCGCCGGCGAAAAGGGCAATGAATCGCCATCCGTCAGCGAGGATCGGCACGAAGAAATTGGCCAGCATGAACGCGCTCTCTGTCGCCCGACGGCCGTCAGTCGACCTTGGGCAGGCTGAAGACTTGGCCCGGGTATATCAGATCGGGGTCGCGAATCTGATCTTTGTTGGCATTGAAGATCTTGGTGTGATGCCAGCCTGTGCCGTAATGCGCGCGCGCGATGTTCCACAGATTGTCGCCCCGCACCACGTACAACCGTTTGCTGTCGCTCCCGGCAGTCGGCGGCACGGCGGCCCGTTCGAACGGCAATTCGAGACGGGCGACGGGCTTGCCGTCCTTCGCCAGCCTGTCGACGCGCAGCGTGTGCTTGCCGTGAGCGATGGGGTTGGCCGGCGCAAGTCGCCATCGACCGTCCGGCCCGGCGATACCCTCGGCGGCGATCTTGTCGTCGACATAGGCGCGCACGGTCGTTCCCGGAGCCGCCTGCCCCGAAATCGTGACCTGGCCGCGATCATCATAATCGATCGTCGAGACGACGAGGTCGCCTGATTTCGGCACGCCTGCCGCTGACGGCGGCTGGACCAGCGTGGTGGGGCCGCCCGACGGCGCGATCATCACCAACGTCTCGTCCTTCGGTTCCTTGGCGCCCGGCGCGGCGGCGGATGGCGGCGACGACGGAGGTTGCGACGGCTGCGGGACGACCACCACCACGACCTGATCCGACGTCACCGGAGCCCGGCCGTCGATATGCTGGATCACTCGCAACTCGTGCGGCCCGGGTGCGAGCGGCGGCTCCTGGGCAATGATCACCCATTCGCCACGCGCATCCGCGACGCTTTTGGCGATTTCCTTTCCGCCATCGAGCAGCACGACCTTGGCGCCGGGCGCCGCCCGCCCGGCAACGACGGCCCGCCCGTCGGGCCCGATGCGGGCGACGTCAAAGGTCGGCGTCGAGGAGGCTTCCGGTGTCGTCGGCGAATCCGGCGTTGCCGGCGACGCTTGGGGCGCGGGCGC
>MEMN01000181.1:32737-35775 GCA_001767945.1 Alphaproteobacteria bacterium RIFCSPHIGHO2_12_FULL_66_14
CACGCCATGCAACAGCGAGGGCAACAGCAATGACGATCGCGCCTCCCCCGACCAGCCAGAAAACAGTGCGTGACATCACCCTCCCAACGGTGCGACGACCGACCGCCCTTAGGCGTCGCGACCTCTCTCTGTGAAATGATACCATGCCACCCCGGTCCGGAAAGACATCGGATCGACTGTAAAAAGAATCCTCAGTGTCCGTGCCCCCTCCTGCTTCCCTTTGCGTCTTCTGCGGCGCCCGCTTCGGCATCGACCCCGCCACGCGCGACACCGCCGTCCGGCTGGGGGCGCTACTGGCCCGCGAGGGCATAACGCTGGTCTATGGCGGCGGTGGCGTCGGTTTGATGGGGCTGGTGGCAAATGCCGCCCTGGCCGATGGAGCGACCGTCGTCGGTGTCATCCCGCAGTTCCTGCTGGAACGCGAGGCCGGCCACCCCGCCCTGACCAAGACCGTCGTGGTGGAAACCATGCACGAGCGGAAACTGCAGATGTTCGAGCGGTCGGACGCCTTCGTGGTCCTGCCCGGTGGTCTGGGAACCCTCGAGGAGTTCTTCGAGGTCTTGTCCTGGCGAACGCTCGGCCTGCACAGCAAGCCGATCGTGATCGTCGACCAGGGTGGCTATTGGGAGCCCCTGGCCGCTCTGCTGCGGGGCGTCGTGGAGGGTGGTTTCGCCGATCGGACCCACCTCGACCACGTGGCCTTCGTGAGCGACCTCGACGATCTGTTGCCGACAATAGCGGCCATGCCGCGCGCCGCCGGCCCGGAAAAGAAGCTCGACCGGGTCTGACTGCGCTGCCCCATGCGCTAGTGGGCCGCCTTGCCGGGCCGCCCCCGCTTCGCTAGAACCGCGCCCGCATTGGTACTTGGGGCGCGAAAGGAAGCATGATGGCGAAGATCAAGGTGAAGAACCCGGTCGTCGAGATGGACGGCGACGAGATGACCCGGATCATCTGGAAGTTCATCAAGGACAAGCTGATCCTGCCCTATCTCGATATCGACCTGAAATACTATGATCTCGGCGTCGAGTATCGCGACAAGACCAACGACCAGGTGACCGTCGATTCGGCCAAGGCGACGCAGAAGTACGGCGTCGCCGTCAAGTGCGCCACCATCACGCCGGACGAGGACCGCGTGAAGGAGTTCAAGCTCAAGGAGATGTGGCGCTCGCCCAACGGCACGATCCGCAACATCATCGGCGGCACGATCTTCCGCGAGCCGATCGTGTGTCGGAACGTGCCACGCCTGGTGCCGGGCTGGACCCATCCGATCGTCATGGGCCGTCATGCCTTCGGCGACCAGTATCGCGCCACCGACTTCGTGGTGCCGGGCAAGGGCAAGCTCACGATCAAGTTCGAGGGCGAAGACGGCAAGGTGATCGAGCACAACGTCTACGACTTCCCCGGCAGCGGCATCGCCATGGCGATGTACAATCTCGACGACTCGATCATCGGCTTCGCCCGCAGCTCGTTCCTCTACGGCCTCAACCGCGGCTGGCCGGTCTACCTCTCGACCAAGAACACCATCCTCAAGCGCTACGACGGTCGCTTCAAGGACCTGTTCCAGAAGGTGTTCGACGAGGAATTCGCCGACAAGTTCAAGGCCAAGAAGATCACCTACGAGCATCGCCTGATCGACGACATGGTCGCCTCCGCGCTGAAGTGGCACGGCGAATTCGTGTGGGCCTGCAAGAACTACGACGGCGACGTGCAGTCCGACACGGTGGCCCAGGGCTTCGGCTCGCTCGGCCTCATGACCTCGGTGCTGATGACCCCGGACGGCAAGACGGTCGAGGCCGAGGCGGCGCACGGCACGGTGACGCGTCACTACCGCGAACACCAGAAGGGCCGGCCGACCTCGACCAACCCGATCGCCTCGATCTTCGCCTGGACGCAGGGCCTCAAGTACCGCGGACAGTTCGACGGCACGCCCGACGTCGTCAAGTTCGCCGACGCGCTCGAGAAGGTCTGTGTCGAAACGGTGGAAAGCGGCAAGATGACCAAGGATCTCGCGATCCTCATAGACGCCAAGCAACCCTACCAGAACACCGAGGACTTCCTCGCCACGCTCGACGCCAACCTCAAAGCCAAGATGGCCAAGTGGTAGTTGCCCATTGATCGTCGGAGGCGCCGACGGCTGCCGCACCGGCTGGGTGATCTGCCGGCATGACACCGACGGCACTTTGAACATCAGAGTCGTTAAGACCCTCGCAGAAGCCTGCGAGGGTCTTTCCATTTTGGCCGTCGACATGCCGATCGGCCTCACCGACAGCCCGCGCCCCGGCCGCGCCTGCGAGGGCGAGGCGCGTGCCCTGATGCCGGGCAAGGCCAGCTCGGTCTTTCCGACACCCTGTCGCCCGGCGCTGGCCTGCACGACGCACGCCGAGGCCAACGCCACCAGCCGGAAGCTGGGGATGGGCCTCAACCGGCAGACCTTCCATCTGTTCCCCAAGCTGCGCGAGGTCGACGAACTGCTGCGCTCGCGGGCCGCGCTCAGGCGCGTCGTCTACGAGGCGCATCCCGAGCTCGCCTTCATGCGCATGAACAGCGGCAAGCCGGTGCTCGCCAAGAAGCGTCAGCCGGACGGCTTCGCCGAGCGGCGCAAGCTACTCGCCCGACACGGCTTCCGATGGAAGGCCGAAGCGCTGTCCGGCGCGGCCCGCGACGACGTGCTCGATGCCATGGCGGTCTGCCGGACAGCGACGCTGATCGCCGTCGGGACGGCGACGCGCCTCGGTCCGGCGCGGGAACGCGACCGCTACGGTCTGCCGATGAACATCTGGTATTAGCCATTTTTCGGCACACCTCGTTGTGCCGCGGCGTGTGCCGCTGCCTGTGCCATAAATAGCCTTCAAGCCATTGATCGCAGGGGTGAATCGCCCCCCGATCGGGTGTGCCACCGACGGCGACTGCCTTCATGGATGAGTGTGCCGCTGCTCGCCCATGAAAAACGCCCGGCGGATCACTCCGTCGGGCGTTTGCTGGCGGTGCATGCAAACGCACGGCCATCATAGAGGAAATATTAGCCTAAACCTGCTGAA
>MEMN01000182.1:0-124 GCA_001767945.1 Alphaproteobacteria bacterium RIFCSPHIGHO2_12_FULL_66_14
GGCCGGGCGCAGCGGCACGCCCATCTACCGGGCATCGCCCTCGCGCGGCGTCTATGCCTTCGTCCTCGAAGGCGAGGCGAAGATCGCCGACACCACCCTGGTGCGGGGCGACAGCATGGCGCTC
>MEMN01000182.1:172-1534 GCA_001767945.1 Alphaproteobacteria bacterium RIFCSPHIGHO2_12_FULL_66_14
TTGTTGGTCGATACCGCGCTCTAACGCCGGTTGTCGAAGGCAAGCCTGGCGGCGAGCCCGGCAAACACGATCCCGAGCAGGAACTGCGGCGCGCGGCGCCAGCGGGTTCGACCGGAAAACGCCCGACCGAGGCCGCTCGCCGTCAGGATGACGGCACCGTTGACCACGATTCCGATCAAGTTGAGCACGGTCGCGAGCAACATGATCTGCACAGCAACGGAGCCGGCGGCCGGGTCGACGAACTGCGGAAACAGCGCCAGGACGAACAAGGCCATCTTGGGATTGAGGAGGTTGGTCAGCAGGCCCTGCCGGAACACCACGCCGATCGGATAGCGTCGCATGCCGGCCAAGGGTGCCCGCGTCACGCCCGACGAACGAAAAGCCTGCCACGCGAGATAAAGTAGGTAGGCGGCGCCGGCGTAGCGGACGATGTCGTAGGCGACAGGAACGACAAGGAACAGCTGCGAGAGGCCGAGGGCCGCGGCGAGCGCGTGGCAATAGGTGCCAACCTGGATGCCGGCCAGCGTGGCGAAGCCCGAGGCCTTGCCCTGGCTGACGCTGCGCGAGGCGATGAGCAGCATGTCCGGGCCCGGGGTGACGCAGAGGGCCAAGGCGGCTGCCGCGAAGAGGGCAAGCGTGGCGAGGTCGGGCATATGTCTGGTCCTACAATGAGCGCTTCTTGCTGGTGATGATGCCGCTCGCGATGCCATGCCACTCGATGGTGCCGGCGAGGCGGGAGTGCTCGATCTTGGGGCAGCGGTTCATGACGACTTTCAGGCCGGCGTCCTCGGCCCGCTTGGCGGCGGCGGGATTGACGACGCCGAGCTGCATCCACACCACCTTGGCGCCGTGCCTGATCGCCTCGTCGGTGATCGGGCCGGCGGCCTCGGAGTTGCGGAAGATGTCGACCATGTCGGCCTTCACCGGCAGATCGTCCAGCGAGGCATGGACCTTCTGTCCCATGATTTCCTGGCCGGCGGCGGCGGGATTGACCGGAATGACCTTGTATCCACGGTCGAGCAGATATTTCATGGCGAAATAGCTCGGGCGATTCCAGTTGGCGGAAGCGCCGACCATGGCGATGGTCTTGGTCTCGCGCAGGATCTTGCGCAGGTAAGCATCGTCGTAACGGTCGTGATCGACCCTGGTCGGGGCTGGGGCGGGCATGGGGGAAGTATACATGGCGCAGCCAATGCTGTTCGAGCCGATTTCGATTCGCGATGTGACGCTCAAGAACCGCGTCGTCGTGGCGCCGATGCACCAGTATTCGGCGGTAAAAGGCTTCGCCACCGACTGGCACCTGATGAACGCCGGCCGCTACGCCGCCGGCGGCGCGGGGCTGGTCATCATGGAATCGACCAA
>MEMN01000182.1:1548-2605 GCA_001767945.1 Alphaproteobacteria bacterium RIFCSPHIGHO2_12_FULL_66_14
CGGTGCCCGGCATCCAGCTCGGCCACTCCGGCCGCAAGGCGCGGCGCTTCCGGCCGTGGGAGGGCGGGGCGCCGCTAAAGCCGTCGCCGGATATCTGGGATTGGGAGGGTTGGGAGCTGGTCTCGTCGAGCGCCATCAACTCGCCCGAGACCGATCCGACGCCGCGTGCCCTCACGCGAGCGGAAATCCCCGAAGTTGTGGAACGCTGGGGCCAGGGAGCGCGGCGTGCCCATGAGGCGGGCTTCGACGTGCTCGATCTGCACATGGCGCACGGCTACCTGATCCACCAGTTCCTCTCGCCCTTCTCCAACGTGCGCAACGACGAGTACGGCGGCAGCGAGTTCAACCGCATGCGCTTCGCGATCGAGGTGGTGGAGAGCGTGCGGGCGCATTGGCCGGCCTCCAAGCCGCTGTTCGTTCGCTTCTCGGTCGAGGACGATTCCGGCTGGGGGCCGGATCAGAGCGTGGCGTTGGCCAAGATCCTGAAGCCCAAGGGCGTCGACGTGATCGACTGCAGTTCGGGTGGCATGCGCGGCTCGCCGGTGGTGAGCGCCGGGCCTGTCACCTACGGCTACCAGGTGCCTTATGCCGAGCGCCTGCGGAAGGACGCCGACATCATGAGCATGGCGGTCGGGCTGATCGTCCATGCGGATCAAGCGGAGCAGATCCTGCAAGAGGGTAAGGCGGACCTGATCGCGCTGGCCCGGGAGCTTCTCTACAACCCGAACTGGCCGATGGACGCCGCCCAGAAGCTCGGCGTCGACAAGCAGTTCGGCTCGGTGCCGCCGCCGCAGGCCTATTGGCTCGCCAAGCGCGCGCAGTCGGTGAAGACGGTCGTGCCGTCGACCTACATGAAGGGCATGAAGGCAGGCTAGGCCGCGCTGCGCTTGCGCAGCAGGTGGGCCGCGCCCATCAGGATCACCGTGAGGACGATCGTCAGGGTCGAGACGGCGGCGATGGTGGGATCGATCTGGAAGCGCAGATCGTCCCACATCCGGCGGGGCAGCGTGACCGCGCCGGTGCCCGAGATGAAGAGCGCCACGATCAGCTCGTCGAA
>MEMN01000182.1:2611-3521 GCA_001767945.1 Alphaproteobacteria bacterium RIFCSPHIGHO2_12_FULL_66_14
GATGAAGGCGAACAGCGCGCCGACCAGCACGCCGGGCCGGATCAGCGGCAGCGTGACCTGCCAGAAGGTGGCGCCGGGCGTTGCCCCGAGGCTGAGGGAGGCCTGCTCCAGCCGCGGGTCGATGCCGGAGAGGCTTGCCGTCACGCTGGTGACGACGAAGGGCACGGCGAGGCAGGTGTGCGCCAGCACCATGGCGATCGGCGTGCCGACCAGGCCGTAGTGCGAGTAGGCGTAGTAGATGCCGATCGCCACGACGATCCCGGGCACGATCAGCGGCGAGAGGATGAGGCCCGTCGCGAAGATGCGCAGGGCTTTCGGCAGGCGGGCGATGCCGAGGGCCGCGAGCGTGCCGAGCGAAGTTGCCAGCACGACCACGGCCGCCGCGACCCAGAGGCTGACCCACGTCGGATTCAGCCAGTCGGGGCTGCTGAAATAGGCCTCGTACCAGCGGAAGCCGAAAGCGGGCGGCGGAAAGGTGAGGTAGGTCGCCTCGGAGAACGACACGACCGTCACCACGACGATCGGGAAGGCGAGGAAGAACAGGATCAGGCCGACGACGCCGGCCGGCACAAGCCGCGCGAGGATCATCGCATGCTCATTCTGAAGGCGTTGCCGACGCCGGGCAGGCGGCGCGCGACCGCCAGGATGACGAGCGCGGTGACCAGCAGGACGGCGGAGAGCGTTGCGGCATAGGCCCAGTTGAGCTGGTCGACCTGCTGGGCGATCAGCATCGAGAGCGTGATGTCGCGCGGTCCGCCGACCATCGCGGGTGTGATGTAGAAGCCCAGCGCCAGGACGAAGGTGAGCAGCGTGCCCGCGGCGACGCCCGACATCGACAGCGGCAGGATGACCTGACGGAAGGTCATGAAGGGCATGGCGCCGAGCCCCGACGCGGCGCGGATCAGCGACG